>NZ_JBHUSG010000001.1:204816-340898 GCF_042673745.1 Kitasatospora sp. NPDC057015 | reverse complement strand
GCAGTTTCAACCACTGGTGGTTGAAGACGGATCCGGATGTGGGGCCGGGTGGTCAGTGGGTGTCGGCGTACTACCTGTCGAGGTGGGGCAACGACGTGGCCAAGGACAACAACGGCACGGTGATCCCCGACTGCTGAGCTGCACCGGGTGCCGCCCCGGACCGGACGGGCCCCGGCCCGCCGGTCCGGGGCGGCACCGACCGCACGGGCGGTCCGGCCGACCGTGCGGGGGAGCGCGTGGTGGACCGTGTCCGGCTCGGGTGGCCCGGCCGGCCGGCCTCGGACCGGTCGACCGGATCAGGCCCTCAGAGCGGTCGGTCCGGGTTCGAGAAGGGCAGCAGGCCGCCGTCGCCGATGGGGCGGTGGGTGGTGGCCTGGTCCGGCACCTCCTCGCCGGGCGGCTGCCGGAACATGAGGGACTGCTCGGTGGGGAGCTGTCGCGGGCGGGCGACGGGCACGGAGTCGTCCGTGGCGGGCTCGGAGAAGGGCTGCCCCAGGGGGCGGCTGCTGAGGGTCATGATCCAGTCTCGCAGCTCCGGACCCCGGAGGTCGTCACCGGGGTGCCCCCGGCGAGGCCGGGTTCGGCGGGGCCGGCCGCGAAGGCCCCGCCCGGGGGCGTCCAGCCGCCCTCGACGGGGCCCGCTCAGCCGTCGCCCTCCCGCCGGTAGCGGCCCGGAGTGGTGCCGAAGGCCAGCCGGAAGGCCTCGATGAACGCGCTCGGCGACGAGTACCCGGTGGCCGCGGCCACGGCGGTGACCGACCGGTCGGCGGCGAGCAGGGTGAGGGCGTGCTGCAGGCGCAGCTGGGTCCGCCACTGCGGGAAGCTCATCCCGGTCTCGCTGCGGAACAGCCGGCTGAGGGTCCGCTCGGAGGCGCCGACGGCCGAGCCCAGCCGGGCCAGTGAGCGCGGGTCGGCGGGGTCGGCGACGAGCAGGGCGGTGACGTCGCGCAGCCGGGGGTCGGTCGGGGTGGGGAGCAGCATCGCCAGGGCGGGCGCCTGCCGCAGCTGGTCCAGGGCGACTCGTTCGAGGGCGTGCAGCTGCTCCCCGGTCGGCGCCTGCGGCCCGGTGAGGACGGCGATCAGCTCGCGCAGCAGCGGTGTCACCGCGAGCACCGCGGGTTGCTCCAGGCCCAGCGGGTTCACCTGCTCGGCGAAGCCGAGACAGCGCAACTCGGCCGGCCCGTAGGCCTGGTGGGAGTGCGCGATGCCGGCCGGGAGCCAGACCGCGCGGTGCGGCGGGACGACCCACGTGCCCTCGGGGGTGGAGACCCGCAGGACTCCGCGGCCCGGGCAGATCAGCTGGTTGGCCCGATGGTGGTGCCAGTCGACGCGCTCGCCGTGGGCCAGGGTCCGGCGCGTCGGCCCGTGCGGGTGCTGGCGGGTTTTCGACATTAGTTGTCAGAGTAACGGAAGCCGACCGCCGGGCCGGCCCGGCAGGCTGGGGTGCGCATCGACAGGCGGTCGACCCCGGAGGGTGAATCCATCATGAACAGCCGTACGTGGCAAAGCCGTTCGCGGCCGGATCGGGCGGTGGCCGCGGCTCCGCGGCCGGGGCCGGCAGCCGGTCCGGGCGTCTGGCGGCGGATGCGACTGTGGGGCGTGGCGCATGCCGTGGACGACCTCTACCAGGGGCTGGTGCCGGCCGTCGTCCCGTACTTCGTCCTGGAGCGGGGGTACGGCTACGTGGCCGCCGGCGGGCTGACGCTCGCCGCCACGCTGGGCAGTTCGCTGCCCCAGCCGGTGATCGGGCTGGCCGTCGACCGGATGCGGCTGGGCTGGCTGGCGGCCGCCGGGATCGCCCTGGCGGGGCTCGGCCTGGGACTGTCGGGCCTGGCGGAGTCCTACCGGGCGGTGTGGCTGCTGATCCTGCTCTCGGGTCTCGGGGTCGCGATGTTCCACCCCTCGGCGGGAAAGGCGGCGCGCGAGGCGGCGGGGGACAGTACGACGGCGATGAGCGTCTTCGCGGCCGGCGGGAGCGTCGGGTTCTTCCTGGCGCCCGTCCTGGCCACGCCCGCGCTGGCCGCCTGGGGTGTCGGCGCGACCGTGCTGTTCGTGCCACCGGCGCTGCTGACGGCGTACGTGCTGTTCAGGGGCCGCCATCGGCAGCGGGCGCTGGCCGCCGCCCGCGGCGCGGCGCGTACGGGTGTCGACCGCTGGGGGCCGTTCCTCGTGCTGACCGCCGTCGACGTGGTCCGCTCGGTGGTCTTCTTCGGGGTCAGCACGTTCATCGCGCTGCACTGGGTGCGCGACCTGCACGCCTCCGCGGGGCTGAGCGGTGTGGCGCTCGCCTGCCTGCTCGGGGGAGGGGTGGCCGGCACCCTCGGAGGCGGGCGGATCGCCGACCGGATCGGCATGGTGCGGGCGGTGCGGCTGGGCACCGCGCTCACCGTGCCGGCGCTGGCGGGGCTCTGCCTGACGCCGGGCCGGCTGGCGCCGCTGCTCTTCGCGGTGCTGACGGGAGCGGCCCTCAACGTGCCGTTCGCGGTGCTGGTGAAGCTGGGGCAGGACTACCTGCCGACCCGGCCCGGCACCGCGGCCGGCGTCACGCTGGGGTTGGCGGTGAGCATCGGCGGTCTGATCGCCCCGGCGCTCGGGCTGATCGCCGAGAGCCACGGGCCACGCGGGGTGCTGGGGGTGCTCTGTGCGGTGCCGCTGCTGGGCCTGCTGCTGGCGGCCTTCCTGGTGGAGCCGCAGGTACCGGCGGGCCCGGGCCGCTGAGCGGGGGGAGCGGCCGCGCTTCGGTGCCGGGCGCGGCCGCGTGTGCGGGCGGTGCGGCGGGGGCGGCGCCCGGTCGTCTCCGGGCTGAGCGCCGGCGGCTGACGGTGGGTGGCCGCGGGGGCGTGCGAATCGGGTTGTGCGCTCCCCCTCCGACCATTATCGTCACTCTGACCATAATGTGCAGGAGGGGCCGTGCCCATCAGCGATTTCCTGAGCGAGCTCACCGCGCCGCTCACCACCGTGCTCGGACACGTCGGCGGCGACGAGGTGACCTGGGCCGAACTGCTCGGCTTCGCCACCGGCGCCGCCTGCGTCTGGCTCACCGTCAAGGGCAGGACCTGGAACTTCCCGGTCGGCATCGCGAACAACGTCTTCTTCCTCGTCCTGTTCGCGGGTGCCCGGCTGTACGCGGACGCGGCCCTGCAGGTGGTCTTCCTGGCACTCGGTGCGCACGGCTGGTGGCAGTGGCTGCGCGGCGGGTCCGCCCGCACCGGGCTCACCGTCCGCCGGGCCGGACCGCGAGCCCTGGCCGCCCTGGCGGCACTGCTCGTCCCGGCCACCTGGGGGCTCACCGTGCTGCTCGCCCGGGCCGGTGACAGCGCGCCGTTCTGGGACGCGCTGACCACGGCGCTGTCACTGGCCGCCCAGTGGCTGCTGAACACCAGGCGCGTCGAGACCTGGTACTTCTGGATCGCCGCCGACCTCGTCTACATCCCGCTGTACCTGAGCAGGTCGCTGGACCTCACGGCCCTCGTCTACCTGCTCTTCCTCGGCCTCTGCGGGCTCGGCCTGCGCGCCTGGCGCCGCGACCTGAGCACCGCGAGCGCCCCGGAGCTCGCGGCGGTGCCGGCATGAGCGCGAGGTTCCGGCACGGCCTGGTGATCGGCAAGTTCTACCCGCCGCACGCCGGCCACCACTTCCTGATCCGGACGGCGGCCGACGCCTGCGAGCTGGTCACGGTCGTGGTGATGGCCGCCGACGTCGAGTCGATACCCCTGGCGGCCCGGGTCTCCTGGGTCGCCGAGGCCTGGGCGGGCGAGCCGCACGTGCGGGTGGCGGGAGTGGTCGACAACCTGGAGGTGGACTACCGGAGCGAGGCGGCCTGGGACGGGCACGTGGCCCTGATGCGCGCGGGCCTGGCCGGCGCGCCGGCGCCGGGTGCCGGCGTCCCCGCGGTGGACGCGGTCTTCAGCTCGGAGGGCTACGGCGGCGAGTTGGCCCGCCGCTTCGGGGCGGCCGCCGTCGTGCTGGACCGCGGCCGGGAGACCTTTCCGGTGTCGGGGACGAAGGTCCGCGCCGATCCGGCCGCGCACTGGGTGGACCTCGAACCGCCCGTGCGGGCCTGGCTGGCCCGCCGGGTGGTGGTGCTCGGCGCCGAGTCCACCGGCACCACCACGCTCTCCCGCGACCTCGCCGCCGCCCTGCGCGCCCGCGGCGGCCCGCACGCGCTGACCGGCTGGGTGCCGGAGTACGGACGGGAGCTGACGGTCGCCAAGCTCGCCGTCGCCCGGGCGGTCGCGGACCCGGCCGACCCGCCGCCGACCGTCTTCGACCTGGAGTGGGACGACCGGGACTTCGAACTGGTCTGCCGGCGCCAGTGCGCCGACGAGGAGCGCGCCGCCCGGGCCGGCGGCCCGGTGCTGGTGTGCGACACGGACGCCCTCGCCACCACCGTCTGGCAGGAGCGCTACCTGGGCGCGGTCACGGCCCCCGTCCGGGCGTCGGCCGCCGGCCTGCCCCCGCGTGCCCTGTACCTGCTGACCTCCGACGAGGGCGTGCCCTTCGACGACGACGGCCTGCGGGACGGTGAGCACCTGCGGCCCTGGATGACCGGCCGGTTCCGGGAGGTGCTGGCGGCCGGGCGCACCCCCTGGCTGGAACTGCGCGGCGACCGGTTCGAACGCCTGGAGCGGGCGCTGGCGGCCGTCGACACCCTGCTCGCCGAAGGTCCGCGGCTGGCCGACCCGCTCGGGTGACGGCGGCGGTGTGCCCGGGCCGCACGCGGTGCGGGCGGCCCGGGCACACCGTGGTTCCAGTGCCGGGCTGCGGCCGTGGGTGGCGGTCGACCGCCCGGCCGTCAGTCCTGCTGCTCGTGGGCGGCCCGGGCGGCGGCCACGGCCTCGGCGATCCGCACCTCGGCGGTCGCCTTGTCGACGCCCAGACCGCTGAGCACGCCCTCGCCGTCCTCCAACTCCAGCAGGGCGAGCAGGATGTGCTCCGTCCCGACGTGGTTGTGGCCGAGCCGCAGCGCCTCGCGGAAGGTGAGTTCCAGGGCCTTGCGCGCCCGGGCGTCGTACGGGACCAGGTCGGGCACCTGCTCGCCGGCGGGCGGCAGCGCCGCGGTGGCGGCCCGGCGGACGTCCTCCGCGGTCGGGCCCTGGGCGAGGAGGGTGGCGGCGCCGAGGGCGGCGGGCTCGACGAGCAGTCCGAGCACCAGGTGTTCCGGGCGGATCTCGCTGTTGCCCGCCGCCCAGGCCTCGTTCTGGGCCGCCGTCACGACGTTGCGGGCCCGCTCGGTGAACCGGCTGAAGCCCTGGCTGGGGTCCAGGTCCGGCTGCGCGCCCGAGGCCTTGGGTACGAAGCGCTTCTGCGCCGCCTGCTTGGAGACGCCCATGCTGCGGCCGATGTCCGTCCAGGACGCGCCCGAGCGCCTGGCCTGGTCCACGAAGTGGCCGATCAGGTGGTCGGCCACCTCGCCCAGGTGGTCGGCCGCGAGGACGGCGTCGGAGAGCTGTTCGAGTGCGTCGGTGTGCACCTGCTTGATGGCTTCGATCAGGTCGTCGAGCCGGACCGGTGACGTCATGCGAACGGGATTCGTCATGCGTCAACCATAGGTTGACGATCGCTCCATCGTCAACCACTGGTTGACGATGGCGGTGGTGTCGGGTGTCCCGAGTAGGGTGCGGCCATGGGCGAATCACCGCGCGGCCCCGTACTCCTCCTGGACGTCGACGGCCCCCTCCTCCCCTTCGGCGCGCCCCCGGACACCTACCCCGTCCACCGGCACGCCGGCCCGCAGCACGCGGCGGCGCGGGCGAACCCCCTGCTCGCGCGGCTCGATCCCGCCCTCGGGCCCAAACTGGCAGCGCTGCCCTGCGAACTGGTCTGGGCGACGACCTGGGAGGACGAGGCCAACGAGTGCCTGTCACCGCTGCTCGGCCTGCCCGAGCTGCCGGTGCTGGAGTGGCCGGACCCGCCCGCCGCGCAGGAGGCGGCGGACCGGCGCGGCGGCCTGCACTGGAAGACCCGTCCGATCGTCGCGTGGGCGGCCGGCCGGCCGTTCGCCTGGGTCGACGACGAGATCGGCGCGGCCGACCGGGCCTGGGTGGCCGCACACCACCGCGGCGCGGCCCTGCTCCACGCGGTGGACGCCCGCACCGGACTCACCGACGCGGACTTCGCCGCGATCGGCGGCTGGTTGCGGGGGAGCGGCGCGGTTCAGGACCTGTCCGGCCCGCCCGGCAGCAGGTCCAGCGCGCCGAAGGCCGCCGCGACGCCCGTCCGCCCGTTCGCGTCCCCCGCGTCCAGGCCCAGAGCCTCGCCGCCGCCCTCCAGCGAGCGCAGCCGGTCGACCGCCTCGGTGAGGTGGTAGGCCCCGCCTCCGAGCACGACCCACTTGCCTACCTCCGGGTGCAGCACCAGCGCGGCGTCCCGGTTCTCGGCGTCGGACGTGGGCCGGTTCACCCAGATGTCGCAGTTGCCGGTCACGCCGACCGGTACACCGCCGGCGGACCAGGCGAGCGTCACCGTCACCGTGTGCCGTCCCGGTCGCTCCAGCGGGAACCCGTCGGTGCTCCAGAAGACGCGGTAGGCGGCCTCCAGCGAGTCCCCGGGCGCCAGCGGGGCCAGCTTCGCCGCCTCGCAGGTGATCACGAAGGGGCGGACCGGTCGCTGCTCGCCGCTCTCGTCGATGCTCGACATGGTGGCGAACAGGGCCTCCAGCCTGACGTCGTTGGGCACCAGGAGGGGGGCGTCGGAGGTGTTGGTCGCCTTCCACGAGACGGTGACGGGTGCACCCAGGGCGGCGCGGTCGGTCTCCGCGGTGACCTCGAACTCCAGCTCGCCCGGGTAGAAGAGGTTGCGGTCGGACGCCTGCGGGGCGCCGGCCGGGAACCAGCCGGCGAAGGGCCAGCCGCCGGGGCGCACCACCGGGTCCGGCATGTGCGCCAGGTGGTTGCGCACGGTCGTGTTGAAGCCGAGGTTGATCTGGTCCGGGAAGACTCCGGGCGCACCCGTGGCGGGTCCGCCCAGCACGTCGGCCACGCTCGGCGTGGTGGTCATGATCGAGTTGTCCGCCGCGGTCTCGGACTCCTGGTGGATCTGGTTGAAGGCGTGGGTCACCTCGTGCGTCGCCGACCGGAGGAAGGCCCGCGGCACGTTGCGCTGCCGGTCGTTCTCCGCGACCCCGAAGTTCGACGAGTCGGAACTCGGGTACCCGTCGTCGCTGAAACTGGCGGACCCCTCGCGCGGCACCCCGATCTGGTCGTACATCACGCCGCGTGAACAGCCCATGGTCGCGGGGACGACCACCAGGTGGGTGCGCCACTCGGCGTCCAGGTCGGTGCTCGCCTTGCGCACGCTCGTCATGAGCGCGTGCAGGTCGGCGGCCGACCAGCAGGCGTTGGCGTTGACGCCCGCGGGCACCGGGAGGTCGGCCTGCCCCTCGACGCGGTCGATGACCAGCTGCCAACGGGCGGTCGCGTAGACCGTGTCGAAGAACTGCGTCCCGGTGCCGGCCGCGTCGGGGACCGGCTGCGGTGCGACCGCCCCGTGCAGCGTGTCGATCTCCAGCACGGCGCGCCGCAGGAAGCTCGACACCCAGGTCAGGGTCACCGCTCCCCGGTCGGTGCCGCCCTCCAGGACGCGGCCTTCGAACCGCGGGCCGCTCACGAGCTGGTGCCCGGTGCCGGGCACCTCGGTGAGGACGAACCGCAGGGACCTGCTGGGCGAGTCGGGGAACGAGCCCTGGAACGAACCCGCCGCCGGCTGGGTGTAGTCGAACTCGTCCACCTCGACGGTGATCTGACACGGCCGGCCCGGCAGGGTGAGCGTCGGCACCACCAGTCGGGTGCCCTTGAGGTAGGAGCGGTACCTGTCCCGCGGGAAGATCGGGATCCG
Source organism: Kitasatospora sp. NPDC057015 (assembly GCF_042673745.1). NCBI lineage: Bacteria > Bacillati > Actinomycetota > Actinomycetes > Kitasatosporales > Streptomycetaceae > Kitasatospora > Kitasatospora sp. NPDC057015. The sequence continues at coordinate 333,062 of NZ_JBHUSG010000001.1, read as the reverse complement.
CGGCCGCGGGAAGGGCAGCGGCAGCAGCCCCCGACTCGCCGCCGCGGCGACGGACTCCCCGGCGGTGCCGGGGATCCCTCGGGTGCCCCCGTCCTGGGCGCCGGCCGACGACGGGGTGGAGCCCGGGACGCCCCCGGCCGGGTGGATCAGCGGCGGCGGGTCCCGGTAGAGGTCGCCACTGACGATCACTCCGTCGGCTCCGGCGGCCGGTGCGGCCCGGTCGATCCGCAGGGTCCCGACGACGTTCCGGAAGAGCGAGTGGGACGGGGTGATGTTGACCTGGTAGCAGCCGTCCCGGAAGTCCAGGTCGCACCGCTGCACCTGCGGTACCGGTAACACCGGCGGGATCGTCGGCACCGGGCCGTCCTGCGGGCCGGGGCCGCCCGGCGACCCGGGCCCGCTCTTCTCGACCACGATGGGTGAGGCGACCGGGATCCCCGGGGGAGTCACGTTCGCACTGTTGGGCCGTAGGTGATCGGCCACCTCGGACGTCTGTGGTTTGCACTCACACATGAGGAACTCCTGGATTCGATACGCGGGGTGACGGAGTCCTCGTCCTCACCGGCCCCGACCCTCCAGTAGCTCCCGGCGCGCGGCCTGGACGCGACAGAGACCTCTACCACACAGCCTGCGCCGGTCGTGGGGGCGCGGCAACATGGAGAGTGCGGGCCCGATCACGGAACGTCCCGACCCGGCCCGGCGGGAGGCGACTGCCGCCTTCGCGACCGGGCCGCCCCGGTGCCCGCCCCTGAGAGACCACCGACGATCGGCCTCACCATGACGGATCCGGATGCCTCCGAACCTCGGCTCGTCTCGGGCCGCTGGCGTCGCGTCACCGACTCCGAGTGCGCCCGGAGATACCCCGCCGAGCTCACCATCGGTCCGGGGACCCGCTACCTCGGGGCCCGCGGCCCCGGTCAGGGCATGCCGGTGTGGGACGCCGGCACGGCCCGGATGCCGGACGCGACGACGCTGCTGATGAGTACGTCCAGTGACGAACTCGTCAGCTACCCGGTCGAGGTCGCCGCCGGCCGCTTCACCGTCACCGATCCGGGCGGCTGCGCGGTCACCTACGAGCGGCGGGGCTGAGCCGTCCACCGGCCCGCCGGGCCGCGCTCGACGCCGCCGTCGCCCGACGGACCGTCAGGCCGAACCGGGGTGGACCGGGGTGGACCGGGTGTCGGACCGGGCCGGACCGTCGGACCGGCACCGGTTCCGGGGCGTGACCGCCGTACCGGTGCGTGACCGTGGTATCAGGGTGTGACCGTCGTACCGGGCCGGTCGCCGACGCGCGGAGCGGGCGTGCGTCCACCGTACGAGGAGTACGAGGAGGGCCGACGGGAAGAGCGAGGGAGAGAACCCATCCCTTGCCACTCCTAACATATAGCGCACCGGGGGGCTTGCGGCAAGGCCCCCGACGTACCGCAGAATCGCTCGCTGAGGCCGGAACTGCGGACATGGGAGATTCACGACGTGCGTGTGTTGTTGTCGGTTCACAGGTCGTGCGGTGGCGTCCGGCCGGCGCCGGAGCCCGCACCGCGGGCGTCCGGAGCCGGGGCGCCGGCGGGCGTACCGGACTTCGCGGGCGTGACCTCGGATCGGAGCCGATGAGATGAACCACCTGACCACCAGCGCCTTCGACCTGCCCGACCGCCTCGCCGCGAAGGCCGACCCGATGCTGATCGCCGGCGACGAACGGCACTTCGCGGCCATCGAGGAGAGCCTGGAGCAGACCGTCGCCGAGCTGTCCGACCGCCTCGACGCCCTGCGCAGGGCGCCCGGCGGCGCCGGCCGCGAGGCGATGGACCGGGACGCCGAGATCCACCGGTCGACCGCCCGGCTGCGCGCGCTGCGCCGCTTCGGGCTGGACCTCTGCCTCGGACACGTCGTCAGCGCGGACGACCCCGAGCCCCGGTACGTCGGACGGCTCGGACTCACCGACAGCGCGGGCCGGCGGCTGCTGCTCGACTGGCGCTCCCCGGCGGCCGAGCCGTTCTTCGCGGCGACCCACGGCGACCCGATGGGCCTGGTGAGCCGCCGCAGGTACCGGTGGACCCGGGGCCGGATCAGCGACTACTGGGACGAGGTGTTCACCGCCGACGGGCTCGAAGGGCACGCCGCGCTCGACGACCAGTCCGCCTTCATCGCCAGCCTGGGCGGCAACCGGACGGCCCGGATGCGCGACGTGCTCGCCACCGTCCAGTCCGACCAGGACGCCGTCATCCGGGCCGGATCCCGGGGCGCGCTCGTCGTCGACGGCGGCCCGGGCACCGGGAAGACCGTCGTCGCCCTGCACCGCTCCGCCTACCTGCTCTACGCCGACCCGCGGCTCGGGCACCGTCGTGGCGGCGTGCTGTTCGTCGGTCCGCACCAGCCCTACCTGGCGTACGTCGCCGACGTCCTCCCCAGTCTCGGGGAGGAGGGCGTGCAGACCTGCACCCTGCGGGACCTCGTCGCCGAGGGGGCCGCGGCGACGGTGGAGACCGACCCGGAGGTGGCGCGGCTGAAGTCGTCCGCCGACCTGGTGAAGGCGGTCGAGAAGGCCGTCGGGATCTACGAGGAGCCGCCCACCGAGGGGATCACGGTCTCGACCGACTGGGCCGACCTCCGGCTGAGCGCCGACGACTGGGCCGAGGCGTTCGAGGCGGTGGAGCCCGGCACCGCGCACAACGAGGCGCGCGAGCAGATCTGGGACGAGCTGGTCACGATCCTGCTGGACAGGCTGGACGACGAAGTCCCGGTCGAGGCGTTCCGCAGGTCGCTGCTGCAGGACGAGGACCTGGTCGCGACCCTCAACCGCGCGTGGCCGCTGATCGAGGCCGCGGACCTCGTCGGAGACCTCTGGTCGGTGCCCGCCTACCTGCGGATGTGCGCTCCCGGGCTCAGCGCCGAGGAGGTTCGCAGGCTCCAGCGCAAGGACGCCCAGGCCTGGACGGAGTCGGACCTGCCGCTGCTGGACGCGGCGCGGCAGCGGCTGGGGGACCCGCAGGCGGCCCGGCGAAAGCGCCGGCAGCAGGCCGCGATCGCCGCCGAACGGGCGCGGATGGCCGATGTCATCGACCACCTGCTGGAGGCCGACGACGACGGCGAGGGCGCGGTGACCATGCTGCGCGGGCAGGACCTGCGCGGCAGCCTGGTCGACGAGTCCGTGCTGCCCGGCGCCGATCCGGACCGGCTCGCCGGACCGTTCGCGCACATCGTCGTGGACGAGGCCCAGGAACTGACCGACGCGCAGTGGCAGATGCTGCTGCTGCGCTGCCCGTCCCGGAGCTTCACCGTCGTCGGGGACCGGGCCCAGGCCCGGCACGGGTTCACCGGGTCCTGGCGGGAGCGCCTGGAGCGGGCCGGGCTCGACCGGATCGAGGTGACCTCCCTCGGCATCAACTACCGGACGCCGGCGGAGGTCATGGCGGAGGCCGAGCCGGTCATCCGGGCCGTGCTGCCGGACGCCAACGTGCCCACCTCCATCCGCAGCAGCGGCCTGCCCGTCACGTACGGGTCGGTCTCGGAGCTGGCGTCGGTGCTCGACGGCTGGCTCGCCGCGAACGCCGACGGGGTCGCCTGCGTCATCGCCGCCGACGGGCTCGCCGCCGACGGGCTCGAAGGCGGCGGGCTCGAAGGCGGCGGGCTCGAAGGCGGCGGGATCGGAGTGGGCGGGATCGACGTCGGGACGCTCCGGGATCCCTCCCGGGTCCGCTCGTTGACCCCGGAGCTGTCGAAGGGGCTGGAGTTCGACCTGGTCGTCCTCGTCGATCCGCAGACCTTCGGCGAGGGTGTCGAGGGAGCGGTCGACCGCTATGTGGCGATGACCCGGGCGACCCGGCAGCTGGTCGTGCTCACCAGCCCCTGACCAGGCCGCCCCCGCCCGCCGCGGGTCTCCTCGGCGGGGACGGGTCTCCAACCCGGTGCGGGCCCGCCGCAGCCGATCGAGGGCTGCGGCGGGCCCGTACCCGCGTTCAGCGCGCGCGTGCCCGGGGGCGGCGCACCATCAGGACGACCACGCCCGCGACCAGGCCGGCGTCCAGCACCAGCAGGGCGCCGTTCCAGGGGCCCTCGGCGTGCGCGTGGTCATGGGCGGCGGAGTCGTCGGCGGCCTGGCCGAGCTCCGAGCTCGCCCCGACCAGCGGAACCGGACCCACCGTGAACCCGGTCCGGCCCGCCACCTCCCGGTCGCCGCCCAGCCCGAGCCGGTAGACCACCAGGTACGTCCCCCGAGCGGTGATCGACACCGGCACCAGGAGGCGCTGCCCCTCGACGGTCGGCCGGCCCCGGCTGACCGAGGCACCGTCCGCCGAACTGACCTGGACGAACACCGACTCGGGCGTCAGCGAGCCGGAGAAGGTCAGTTCCACCTGCTCCGGCGGCTGCGCCACCGCGCCCCCGTCGCCCGGGGTCACCGCGGTGAGGCGGACCGGAACGGACGAGCTGGCCCACGCCAGTGCGGCCAGCAGGACGGCCAGGACGGCCAGCGCGCCGACCATCCGCCGCTGGAAGGACCGGGCGGTCCCGGGCGGCCGGGGTGGAGTCCCGTTCGCCGCCGGTCCCGCGCCGGTCTCCGTCATCGTCACCGTCATGCGGGGGTGAGGACGTCGTGGCTGCGGTGCTCGACGCGGCAGCTGCAGGTCATGGCCTCCTGTTCGGTGGGGCTGGGCCGCAGGTGGAAGTACATGGCGATCACCATCGGGATGAAGACGATCGTGTTGTAGAACAGGTGCAGCTCGACGCGGGGCGCCACCAGCTGCAGGATGCTGGTCGGGACCGGCTTGCCGAACAGGTTGTGCCCGGTCTGCGCCTGGAGCAGGAGCAGCAGGTGCTCGATGTGGTGCCAGAACTGGATGCCCAGTGCGACGGTCCACCAGGTGCGGCTGCGCCCGGTGAAGCCGCGGCGCAGCAGGAACAGGGCGATGATCATGACCAGTGCGTAGCCGTAGTGCAGCCACTCCGAGGTGACCAGCCACGGGTAGGAGAGGCCCAGGACGCCCTTGGCCTTCTTGACGGGCCAGCCGAGCGCCCAGATCTGGTAGGCCTGGGCCAGGTGCTCCGCCCAGTGTCCGATGACGATGACGACGAAGACGTTCAGGGCGGCGCGGTGGTGATCGACGTTCAGTCGGTCCAGCAGGCCGGCCGGGCGTTGCCCAACCGGCTTCGTGAGCGTGGCCATCAGGGCTCCCGACGGGATGGATGCCAAAGAGGGGCAGCGCCGGCCCGTCATGCGGGGGGCGCGCCGTTGAGCCACGCCAGTCTGCCGATCGCGAGCCGGACCCACTTCTTCCATATTGCTCATGTGCAGCTTGGAAGTTGCGTATGAGCAGTGCACCACCCGGGGGCGCGGAGCCGTCGTCCGCGTGCGCCGTCGCGCGCCCTGTGCCGGTTCCGCGGCCCGCGCCCCGGCTCGGGGCCGTCCGTCCCCGGCTCGGGGACGCCGGGGCGGCCCGCGAGGGGCGGGCCGCCTGCCGGTGTCGCACACGCCGGCCGCCCGGACGAGCCCGCCCCCGGTCTCAGGGTGACGGCTCGTCGGTGACGGGCGGCGGGTTCGGCGGCCCGGTCAGTCGCAGTCGAGGCAGATCGGCTGGCCGTTCTTCTCACGCGCGAGCCTGCTCCGGTGCTGGACCAGGAAGCAGCTCGAGCAGGTGAACTCGTCCGCCATCTTGGGCTGCACGCGGACGGTCAGCTCCTCGCCGGACAGGTCGGCGCCCGGGAGCTCCAGCCCTTCGGCGGCCTCGAACTCGTCGACATCGACGCTGGAGGTGGACTTCTCGGTCCGCCTGGCCTTCAGCTCCTCGATGCTGTCCTGCGACTCATCGTCCTCGCCCTTGCGCGGAGCGTCGTAGTCGGTTGCCACATGTCTTCCTTATCTCGTGGTGCTCTGTGGGTGGTCGGTACGGTCGAAACCGCGCCTTCCACGATCCACAGGTGTTCCGGTGAACACCGAACGTTACATCGGCGTACGTGCGGCTGTCGGAGACGCCCCGGTTCCTGTGGGGCCCGTGGGGTGTGCATCACCGCCCGTCCCTCCCGCCGGGCGGGTCGGGACGGTGGTGTCCGCTCGGCCTCGCGCCGGGGGCGCGCAGCCGCGGCGACCCCGCGCCGGGTCCGGAGCGGTTCTCCGGCGACGAGCCGGCACGTCACCGCCGCCCGCCCGGTGCCGCCCGGGCCGGCGGCTGCGCGCGGGCTTCGGCGCCCGCACGCTCCCAAGGGTCGCACCTTCAGTGGGGTGCAACGTCCCACCGCGGCCCGTTCTTCCGGTGGCCGGTCTCCGACCTCGCCCGATCCGGTGCGCGGTGCGGGCGGCCGCGCCCTCCGGGGCGTACCGACCGGGAGTCGAACCGGCGGCCGTCCCGGTGCGGTCGGGCCGTCCGTGCGATCGATGCCGCCCCTACGGTCACGCCGCCGCCACGGTCACGCCGTCCGTACGGTGACGCCGGCGGCCGTCAGGGCCGCGGTCTCCTCCTCCGGGGCGGTCGACTCGGTGACGACGGCGTCCAGGGCGGCGGTGGGTGCGACGAAGGCGAGGGCGGTCCGGCCGAACTTGGCCGCCTCCGCGACGGCGATGACGCGGCGGGAGGAGGTGATCGCCGCGCGCTTGACCGCCGCGTCCGCCAGGTCGTAGGCGGTCAGGCCGTCGGCGGCGTTCAGGCCGCAGCAGCCGATGACGGCGGTGTCGAAGCGCAGGGAGGCCAGTGCGGCCTCGGTCAGCGGGCCGGTCAGGGCCAGCTCGCCCGCCCGCGGCTCGCCGCCGGGTAGCAGCAGCCGCAGTGCGGGCGCGCCGGTCAGCGCGTTCGCGGCGTGCAGCGAGAGCGGCATCACCGTGAGGCGGCGGTGGGTCAGGGCGCGCGCCACCTCCAGGCAGGTGGTGCCGCTGTCGAGGACGACCGACTCCCCGTCGGCGATCAGCCCGGCGACCACGGCGGCGATCCGGCGCTTGGCCTCCAGGCCCTCCTGGGCCCGCAGGCCGAAGGGGGGTTCCTCGCCGCGCAGCAGCAGGTTCCGGGCCCCGCCCCGGAAGCGCTCCAGGACGCCCTGGGCGGCCAGCGCCTCCAGATCGCGCCGGACGGTCATCTCGGAGGCCCCGGTGATCGCGGCGAGCTCGGTCACGCTCAGCTCGCCGGCCTCGCGCACGGCGTCGGTGATCTGCCGCAGTCGGTCAGTACTTGCCATGTGCCCATTGAACATGATCACTGATCGATAGTCCATCTTACGAACATCTGAAATGTTTGTTATGTTCGAAAACATGGAAAGATCACTGCGGGCCGCCCGGCTGGCCACCTTCGCCTACTTCGTGCTGAACGGCTTCGTCCTCGGTATGTGGATCGTGCACATTCCCGCCGTCGAGCAGCGCGCCGGCATCGGCCACGCCCTGCTCGGCTGGCTCCTGCTGCTGCTCGGCGCCGGCGCCTTCGCCGGCATGCAGCTGGCCGGGCCGCTCGCCGACCGCCTCGGGGCCCGCCGGGTGGTGCCCGTGAGCGCGGTGCTGTGCGGCGCCGCGCTCGTCCTGCCGGGGCTGGCCGCCGGACCGTGGGGGCTGGGCGCGGCCCTGCTGCTGTTCGGCTTCGGGAACGGCTGCCTGGACGTGGCCATGAACACCCACGCCGTCCAGGTGGAGCGCGCGTACCGGCGGCCCGTGATGTCGGCCTTCCACGCGGTGTTCTCGGTGGGCGGGGCGATCGCGGCCGTGGTCGGCGCCTGGACCCTCGGCCGGGGCTGGAGCCCGGCCGCGACCCTCGCCGGCGCCGCCCTGCTCGCCGTCCTCGGCGCCCTGCTCGCGGCCCCGGCACTGCTGCCGCCCGCCCCGGGCCGGGCCGCCCCCGCCACCGAGGGTGCGAGCTCCCCGGGCCGCGCCGCCCGGCGCCGGACACCCGCCCGGATCTGGGCCCTGGCCGGGCTCGCCCTGATGCTGATGCTCTGCGAGGGCGTCGCCAACGACTGGAGCGTTCTCGACCTGCGGGACGTCCTGGGCGCCTCCGCCGGCACCGCCGCGCTCGCCTACGGCGCCTTCGCCACCGCGATGACGGTCGGCCGCCTGCTCGGGGACCGCGTGGCGGCGCGGTTCGGTCCGGTCGCCATCGTCCGGTACGGCTCCGCGCTGGCCGCCGCCGGCCTGACGGCGGTCGTGCTCGCCCCCGCCGTCCCGGTGGCCCTGGCCGGCTGGACGGTGTTCGGCATCGGACTCTCCGGCTGCATCCCCCAGCTCTTCAGCGCCGCGGGCCACGCCGACGCCGACAGCGCCGGTGCCAACGTCTCGCGGGTGGCCGGCCTCGGGTACCTCGGCATGCTCGCCGGGCCCGCCGTCATCGGGCCGCTCACCGGGTTCGTGCCGCTGAACGTCGCCTTCGTCCTGCCGGTGGCCTTCTGCGTGGTGGCGGCCTGCTCGGCCCGCATCCTGCGCCCGGTCGACGGCCCCGGGGCGCTGGACGGCCCCGCCCCCGCCGACGGCCCCGGGGCGCCGGGCGAGCCGGTGGGCCCGGGCCCAGAGGCCGGCCGGCGGGACGGCGAGCGCGAGGCCCGCGCCGGCGTGCCCGCTACGGGCCGGCCGTGACGGTGACGGTGGCGGCGGGGGAGGGCTGCTGGACCGGGATGGATCCGTTGATCCAGCCGAGCAGCTTGACGACGGTGAGACCGGCGATGACCGCTATGACGGCGACGCCGATCCAGATCGCGTTGCGCAGGGAGTCGCGGTTCGCGGCCCGGGCCTGCAGGGTCCTGGCGTCCACGTAGGGCTCGGTGGAGGACTCCTGGACCACCACGATGCGCGGCTCGACCGGGCCGCCTTGCCGGGCCTGGGCGATCTGCTTCATCAGGTCGGCGCAGTTGTCGGAGACGCCATGGACCGGGCACGGACTGGCGGGGACGGGCAGCGGCACGATCGGGTGTCCTTCGGGGTCGTCGGAGCGGTGCGGGAAGGCGGCGGTGCGGGAAGGCGGTGCGGGAAGGCGGCGGTGCGGGGGTGGTGCGCGAACAGCGGCGGTGCGGGAGGAGACGGTGGTGCGGGAACGTGCGGACCTCCGCCGGCGCCGGGCCGGTGTCTGGCGGTGCGTCAAAAACACCGTAGATCAAACGGCCGGCGGCGGTGGCGGCCGGGCCGGACCCGCCGGCGGCGACCGGTCCGCCCTCCGACGGTGCCACCTCACCGGTGTGCGGTTCAAGGGTGCGCCGCCGGTGATCGGCCGACCGGTCCGCAGGGTCGGCCCGCCCCCGCGCCGTGCGCCGGGTCCGGATCGTCGGCCCGCCGATGTTTCCGGCAGCCCGGTCCGGCGGGCATGATCGGACCCGACACCCGTACTGAAGGGATGCACCTCATGGAGTTCCGCCATCTCGGCCGCAGCGGTCTGATCATCAGTGAGATCGCCTACGGCAACTGGCTCACCCACGGCTCCCAGGTCGAGGAGGACGCGGCGGCCGCCTGCATCCGCGCCGCCCTCGACGCGGGGATCACCACCTTCGACACCGCCGACGTCTACGCCGAGACCCGGGCCGAGTCCGTCCTCGGCCGGGCCCTGAAGGGCGAGCGCCGCGAGGGCCTGGAGATCCTCACCAAGGTCTACTGGCCGACCGGCCCGGGTCGCAACGACCGGGGCCTCGGCCGCAAGCACGTCATGGAGTCCATCGACGGCTCGCTGCGCCGCCTGCAGACCGACTACGTCGACGTCTACCAGGCGCACCGCTTCGACACCAGCACCCCGCTGGAGGAGACCATGGAGGCCTTCGCCGACGTGGTCAGGGCCGGGAAGGCCCACTACATCGGCGTCTCCGAGTGGACGGCGGAGCAGATCCGGGCCGGTCACGCGCTGGCCCGGGAGCTCCGGGTGCCGTTCGTCTCCAGCCAGCCGCAGTACAGCGCGCTCTGGCGGGTGATCGAGGCCGAGGTGGTGCCGACCTGCGAGGAGCTCGGGATCGGTCAGATCGTCTGGTCCCCGATCGCGCAGGGCGTGCTGACCGGCAAGTACCTCCCCGGCGCCGAACCGCCGGCCGGGTCGCGGGCCACCGACACCAAGGGTGGCGCGAACTTCGTCTCCCGCTGGCTGCGCCCCGAGGTCCTGGACAGCGTCCAGCTGCTGCGCCCGCTCGCCGAGCAGGCCGGACTCACCCTGGCGCAGCTGGCCGTCGCCTGGGTGCTGCAGAACCGCAACGTCTCCGCCGCGATCATCGGCGCCTCCCGGCCCGAGCAGGTGGCCGAGAACGTCAAGGCCGCCGGGGTCACCCTGGACGAGGGCCTGCTGAAGGCGATGGACGAGATCCTCGCCCCGGTCGCCGAGACCGACCCGGCGCGGACCGCCGAGAACGCGCCGAAGAGCCGCCCCTGACCCGGCTCCCGGGCCGGGCGCCGCGGACCGCCGCCGCGCCCGGCCCGGGCCCCCGGGGGGCGTCTCCGGGGCGTCCTCCCGGATCGCGTCGCCGGGCGGCGCCCCCGTACGGCGGTGCCCCGGCCCCTGCTGACACCGCAGGGGCCGGGGCACGAGGCTAGGGTGGACGGGTGACCAGTGGACATCTGCCCGTGCCCGCGCGGATCGCCGTCCCCGCGGACGTCGACGCGCTCGTCGCCACCATGACGACCGCCTTCTTCGACGACCCGCTGTGGGGCCCGGCCTTCCCCGACGCGGACCGGCGGGCGGAGCAGGCCGGGGCGATGTGGCGGCTGTTCCTCGCCTCGGCGCTGCGGTACCCGTGGACGCTCGTGACCGAACACGTGGAGTCCGCGGCGGTCTGGATCCCCCCGGGCGGCCACGAGCTCACCGCCGAGGAGGAGGTCGCCCTGGAGGCGCTGCTGGTCGACGGCGCGGGTCGGCGGGCGGCCGACGTTATCCTGGACATCCTGGGCCGTCTCGAAGAGGTCCGCCCGGACGAGCCGCACTACTACCTCACCCTGCTGGGCACCCACGACGACCACCGGGGCAAGGGGCTCGGGATGGGTCTGCTGGCGGAGAGCCTGGCCCGGATCGACGCGCTGGGCGCGCCCGCCTACCTGGAGTCCTCCAACCCGGCGAACCTCGCCCGGTACGGGCGCGCCGGGTTCGCCGCCCACGGCCGGATCACCGCCCCGGACGGCCATGTCGTGACGACCATGTGGCGCCCCGCGCGCTGACCCGCCCGGCGGCGGCCGGCCGGCCGTCCGGTGCGTCAGGCCAGCTTCTCCAGCAGCGCCGCGGCCAGCGGGGCGGAGGAGGCCGGGTTCTGACCGGTCACCAGGTTGCGGTCGACGACCACGTGCGGAGCCCACGGCTCGCCCTCCTGGAAGTCGGCGCCGAGCTCCACCAGGCGGTCCTGGAGCAGCCACTTCGCCTGGCCCGCGAGGCCGGCCTGGGTCTCCTCGACGTTGGTGAAGCCGGTCAGCCGGTAGCCGGCGAACGGCGAGCCGCCGTCCTCGTCCCGGGCCGCCAGCAGCGCGGCCGGGCCGTGGCAGACCACCCCGAGCGGCCGGCCGGACCGCAGGGCGCGGGTGAGCAGGGCGCCGGAGTCGGCACTGACGGCGAGGTCCTCCATCGGGCCGTGGCCGCCGGGGTAGAAGACGGCGTCGTACTCGTCCAGCGCCACGTCCTCCAGGGCGATCGGGTGCTGGATCCCGGCGATCGCGGCGAGCGTCTGCGCCACCTTGCGCGCGCCCTCCTCGCCGCCGTTGACCTCCGGAGCGAGGCTGCCCCGGTCCACGGTCGGGACCACGCCGCCGGGCGTGGCCACGACCACGTCGTGGCCGGCGGCCCGGAACACCTCGTACGGGGAGGCGACCTCCTCGGCCCAGAAGCCGGTGGGGTGCTTGGTGCCGTCGGCCAGCGTCCAGTGGTCGGCGCCGGTCAACACGAAAAGGATCTTTGCCATGGCGGTTCACTCCGGGGGGTTCGTGGGCCGCGCTCCGCCGTCCCGCAGGCGGCACGTGCGGAGCGCTCGTGTCGTCGAACGTAGCCGCGTGCCGGCGGCGGCCACCAATGGAATCGCCGATACCCGGCATCGGAACTCCGATGCCTCGTCAGGGAACATCGCGCCCCCCGGCGGAGTTGCCCGTCGCCCCCGCGTGCGCTGGTCCGCCGCGGCCGCGGCGACCCGTAGACTCGCGCTCATGAGCGATCGGGACGCCACCGGGCACGGCCCCCTGGACCTGAATCTGCTGCGTACCTTCCTGGCCGTCCACCGCGCGGGCTCGTTCACCGCGGGCGCGCACCGGCTCGGGCTGTCCCAGTCCACCGTCACGGCCCAGATCCGGAGCCTGGAGCGCCGGCTCGGCCGCGAACTGTTCGAGCGCCGGCCTCGCGGGGTGACCCCGCTGCCGCACGCGGACGAGCTCGCCGGTGAACTGTCCTCCCCCCTCGACCGGTTGGCCGCCGTCACCGGCGCCGACGGGAAGCCGCCGCCGGCCGGGCGGGTGCACCTGGCGGGCCCCGCCGAGTTCCTCAGTGCCTGCCTCCTCCCGGCGCTGGCCCCGCTCGTCACCGCGGGTGTCCGGCTGCGGGTGGCCACCGGCCTGACCGAACCCCTCCTGGAGGAGCTGCTGGCCGGTCACCACGACCTCGTGGTGGCGACCCGGCGGCCGCACGGTCGCACGCTGCGGGCCGAACCGTTCGCCGACGAGGAGTTCGTGCTGGTCGCCGCGCCCGGCTGGGCGCGGCACCTGGCCGGCCGTGAGCTGCCCGAGGGCCTGCACGACGTGCCGCTGATCAGCTACGCCGACGACCTGCCCATCGCCCGCCGCTACTGGCGGCACGTCTTCGGCCGGCGACTCGCCCGGCAGGCCGCGGTGACCGTACCGGACCTGCGCGGCGTCCTGTCGATGCTGACCGCCGGCGCCGGCTTCAGCGTCATGCCGGGCTACCTCCTCCGCGCCGAACTCGCCTCCGGCGCCCTGGTGGTGCTGCACGAGCCGGCGGACCCGCCGATCAACACCGCGTACCTGGTGCGGCGACCTGAGGCCGCGGCCAACCCGCACGTGGAGCTGGTCCGTGAGCGCCTGCTGGCCGTGGCGAGGACGTGGTGACCCGCCCCGGCCCGCCCTGACGGCCCCCGCCCGCCGGGCCCGCCCCCAGCGCCCCCGCCCCCCGTACGGCGACCTGGTCCGTGCGGCGACCGACCCCGCACCACGACCGAGCCGTACGGCGACCGACCCCGCACCCGACCGACCCTAGGAGCCCCCAGTGAAGCTGACCGACCTCCTGGCCGGCCACCCCTGTACCGTCCTGCGGGGCGACCCGGCGGTGGAGATCACCGGGGGCGTGACGGACAGTTCCGAGGACGCCGGCCCGGGATCCCTCTTCGTCGCCGTGCCGGGCCGGCACACCGACGGCCACGCCTTCCTGCACCGGGCCGCCGCGGCCGGCGCGACGGCCGCCCTGGTCAGCACCGCCCCGACCGCGCCGCCCGACGGCCTGTGCGTGGTGCTGGTCGCGGACACCAGGGTGGCGGCCTCGCTGGCCGCCGCCCGCTACTTCGGCGAGCCCGGCCGGGCCGTGGACGTCGTCGCCGTGACCGGTACCAACGGCAAGACCTCCGTCGCGGCGATGATCGAGAGCGTCGTCGGCGACCTCACCCCGGCCCCGGTCGGCGTGATCGGCACCGGGGGGCTGCGGCTCGGCGGCCGGCCGGTGCCGCTGGCCACCAGCACCCCGACCACCCCGCAGGCCGTCGACCTGCACCGGATCCTCGCCCACCTGCGCGACCGGCGGGCCCGGACGGTGGTGATGGAGGTGTCCTCGATGGCCCTCGCCCAGCACCGCACCGACCACGTGTTCGCGAAGGTCGGCGTGTTCACCAACCTCACCCCGGACCACCTGGACGACCACGGCACCATGGACGCCTACAAGCGGGCGAAGCTGCGGTTGTTCGACGGTCTCTGCGAGCAGGCGGCGGTGAACGCGGACGACCCCGTCGCCGCGGAGATCCTGGCGCTGATGCCGGAGGCGGTGACGTACGGCATCGACCGGCCGGCGCGGTTCCGGGCGACCGACGTCGTGGTCACCGCCGCCGGCAGCGCGTTCCGGCTGGAGCACGCCGGGCGGTCGCACCGGGCCCGGGTGCCGGTGCCGGGCCTGTTCGGCGTCTACAACGCGCTCGCGGCCGTCGCCGCCTGCCAGGTGCTCGGACACGCCGTGCCGGACGTGCTCTGCGCCCTGGAGCGGCTGCCGCAGATCCCCGGCCGGTTCGAGTCCCTCGCCACCCCGACGGGGGCGACCGTGGTGGTCGACTACGCGCACTCCACCGACTCGCTGGAGAAGGCGCTGACGACCGTCCGCGGGTTCGCCACCAGGCGCGTGATCACGGTGTTCGGCTGCGGCGGCGACCGCGACGCGACCAAGCGGGCCCCGATGGGCGCGATCGCCGGCCGCTACTCCGACCTCGTGGTGCTGACCAGCGACAACCCGCGCAGCGAGGACCCGGAGGCGATCCTGGACGCCATCACCGAGGGCCTCGCCGGCACCGGCGCCGCCCACGAGCGGATCACCGACCGGCGCGCGGCCATCGCCCACGCCCTGGAGCACGCCGGCCCCGGGGACATCGTCCTGGTCGCGGGCAAGGGCTCGGAGACCTACCAGCTGATCGGCGACCAGGTGCTGCCGTTCGAGGACATGCGGGTGGTGCGCGAGCTCACCGCCCGCTGACCTGACGGCAGCCGGGTGACCCCGCGGGCGGGGCTCGGCGCCGTGGGCCGCCTCGGCGGTGGAGCGGTGGTAGGACGGAGGAGGGCGGCCGCTCGGGCCGATCCCGCGGACCGGAGGGGGCCCCGCATGGGCACCGAGAGCCACCCGATCGCCGAAGCCGTCCACGACGTCGACCTGCGGCTGCACCGCACCGTCGTCGACCCCGTCTGCCGGGCCCGCGACCAGCGCTTCCGGCTCGGCGACGAGGACCAGCTGCTGGCGGCCTTCGCCACGACCGTCCGGAGCCTGGAGCAGCTGGCCGAAGGCCTCGCGGACCAGCTGACCAGCGCCGCCTCGCGGGGCGTCCTGGACACCACGGCCCGCCGCCTCGCGGACGTCTCCGCGCTGCTGGACGACGGCCGGCGCCGGGCCGCCCGGGCCACGGCGTAGTGCGGGGCGAGGGCCGCCGAGCCGCCACCCACCAGGCCGGCCCGGCTGCCGTCCGTCCCGCGGTCCAGTCCGCCGGCCCGGCTGCCGTCCGCCCCGCAGGCTCCGGTCGGCGCCCGGCGGCGCCGGTCCGGAAATCGACGAAGAGCACCTGCGCCGCCGCGGGGCAGGGCAGACTGGCGGACGTGTCAGCCAGGAACCCGTCCCGCCGCGCCCAGGTCGTCCTCTCGCCGTTCGCGGAGCAGCAGCTGGCCGGCCTCTCGACCGGCCAGGTCCGGGCGCTGGACCGGGTGCTGGCCGTCCTCTCGGTCCGCCCCGACATCGGCGAGCTGCGCCCGGGCGGCCGGCTCAGGATGTACCGCGACGAGGTCGACCGGGTCCTGGTCGTCTACCACGTGACGGTCCTGCGGACGGTGGTGGTGGTCGGCTACCTGGAGGTCGACTGACCTTCGAGGACGGGGGAGGCGCCGCTCGCCCGGCCCTTCTCGTGGCCGGTCGTGAGGTCGTCGGGGACGGTCTGCGGTGCGGTGTCCCCGGCCTCCGCCGTGCCCGCCCCGGTGGCCGGCCGCCCCGCGGCGCCCGCCGCCCGGCGGGCACCGGCGTCGGGCACGGTGAAGGCGATCAGGGCAGCCGCCGCCGCGATCAGGGCGAGCGCCAGGTAGGTGTGCTGGTAGGCCGCCAGCGGAGGCTGCGCACCGCCGCCGGCGCCGGAGGTGTGCAGGACGAGCAGCGTGGTCACCGTCGCGGGGGCGAGCGCGGCCCCGGTCTGGCGGACCACGGTGTTGAGGGTGGCGGCGTGGGCCACGTCGCTCCTGGCCACGGTGGTGAACGAGGCGATCGTGGTGGGCATGAAGAACGCGCCCATGGACAGGCCGAGCAGGAACATGTAGCCGCGCATCGTCCACAGGCCCGTCTGCGCGTCGGCGGTGGCGAAGAGCAGCAGGGCGGCGGTCACCCCGAGCAGTCCGGTGCCGATGATCACGCGCGGGCCGATCCGGGCGTAGAGCGCGCCGACGGCCTGCATCGTCAGCAGCACGCCGAACGCCTCGGTGAAGGTGACGCTGCCGCTGTCCAGCGCACTGCCGCCGAGGGCGTCCTGGACGAACAGCGGCGTCAGGAACATCGCGCCCAGCACCGGGACGAAGCCGACCAGGCTGATCACGTTGGTGTCGCGGAAGAGCCGGTCGCGGAAGAGCCGCAGGCGCATGATCGGTTCGGGCACCCGGAGTTCGGTCCGGATCGCCAGCGCCAGCAGCACGGCGCCGCCGGCCAGCGAGCCGAGCACGAGCGGCCGGCTCCAGCCCAGCTCGGGGCCGGCGCACAGGCCGTACATCAGGACGCCGGTGGCCGCGGCGCAGAGCAGCAGCCCGCGCAGGTCGAGCCGTCCGGGTGCCTGGTCGCGGTGCGGCGCGAGGAAGAGCAGCCCGAAGAGCACGGCCAGCAGGCCGATCGGCGCGTTCACGTAGAAGACCCAGCGCCAGGAGAGGCCGGTGACCAGCACGCCGCCCAGCAGCGGGGCGACGGCCGGGGCGATCTGCTGAGGGATGATCAGCAGCCGGGAGAGCCTGACCTGTTCGGAGTGGCTGAAGGTGCGGAACAGCAGGGCCTGCGAGGTGGGGGTGAGCAGTCCGGCGGCCAGGCCCTGCAGGGCGCGGGCGGCGACCAGCGAGGGCAGGTCGGGGGCGGCGCCGCAGAGGACGGAGGCGGCGGTGAAGACGCCGAGCGACCAGAGCAGCATCCGGCGACCGCCGAAGCGCTCCAGCAGCCAGGCCGACGAGGGGATCATCATGCCCAGGCAGACCGGGTACACGACGACGACGGAATCGAGCGCGGCCGCGGTGAGGTGGAACTGGCGGGCGATGCTGGGCAGCGCGACGGTGGTGATGGCACCGTCGACGATGCAGATGAAGGTGATGGAGACCGTCATGACAGGGACGACGTAGCGCTGGCTGAGGCGAGTGCTCATAGAAGCTGAGCATACTCACTATGATGGTGCTCATAAAGTGCGGGGACGAGGAGAAGCGCGCGATGACGGACGAGCAGGGCTTCGGCAGCAGTGACATCCTGGTGGACGAACTCTTCGCCACCACCCACCGGTTGCGCGTCTTCGTGGACGGCCGACTGCGCGAGCACGGCGCCTCGGTGGCCCGCCTGCGGGCCCTGCGGGTACTCGCCAGGACGGGGGAGCCGCTGCGGATGCGGGACCTCAGCGACCTGCTCGGCAACGCCCCGCGGACCACCACCGCCATCGTCGACGGGCTGGAGCGCGACGGCCTGGTCGAGCGGGTCCGCCACCCGGCGGACCGCCGGGCCTTCCTGCTGACGCTGACCGAGCTCGGGGCCCGCTGCCATCGTGAGGCGGAGGAGCTGGACCGGGTCGCCCTCGCCACCGCCACCGGGGCGCTCGCGCCCGCGGAGCGCGATCAACTGCGGGCGCTGCTGGGCCGGATCCGCGAGGCGGTGGCCGACGTCGGGGTGTGACCCGGGCCCGACGGTCGTACGAGTGTGCGGGCCGGCTGTCGGCAGGTGCGCGGGGCCCGGCTGTCGGCGGCGGGCGGGCCCGGGACGGCGCGGAGCCGGCGGCCGTGGCGGCCGCCGGCCCCGCTACGTGTGGGGTGGGTCAGCCCGCGTTGATGCAGGTGTTCCCGAACGCCGGGTTGAGCGCGGCGAGCACGTTCACGCTGTTACCGCAGACGTTGATCGGGATGTGGATCGGAATCTGGATCACGTTGCCGGACAGGATGCCCGGCGATCCGAAGGCGACGCCCTCTGCGCTGGCCGAGGCGCTCGCGGCGCCGGCCGATCCGAGTACGAGCGCGGCAGCGGCGCCGGCGAGGACGAGAGCCCTGCGGAGGTCTTTCACGGTCTTCTCCATTCCTGAGGGGATGGTGCCTGGTCATGAAGAAGCCACCACCAGCCGGATGACGGCCCGTGGCGACACCTCCCCATCAGTCTTGGCATCGGTGGGGCCGGGCGTCGCGCGGACGGGGGCAGGTTCACCCGCCCGGCGAGGCATCCGGCCCAGCACCGCCCGCACGGGTCCCAGCGGAGGCGGGACGGCCGTCGCCGTGCCGGGCGGCCGGTCTCTACCCTTGTCGGATACATGACGGTCACGCGAAATTCACGGGCGGGGGTCTACCCGCATAGACGCCCGCGGGTCATCCTGGTGCGGCACCCCTTCCCCGTAGTCGCACCGACGCCCTTCCCCCCGTGTTGCACTCTTCTTCCCCCCGTGTCGGCAGGGCCAGCCCGGCCCCGGACCGCCTGTCACCCCGTCACCGTCCCGGTCGGCGGGGCCCTCTCACCGGCGTACCGGGCACCCTGCCGGCCAGCACGAGCGGACCGGGGCGGATCGTCCGTCCCGGGCCTCCGCCCCCGCGCACCGACGCATGCCGGACGGACGTACTGCCGTACGGACGTACTGCCGTACGGACGTACTGCCGTACCGAAGCACAGTCCCACCGACGTGCCGCCGCCGTACCGAAGTACCGCTGTACGGAACCCATTTCACGATCCCCGCCCGTCGGCCCCGCCGGTCCCGGAGTCCGCCTGCCCGCCCGGCAGGTCGACGTCGGGGGCCGGCGGGGCGGTGAGGGCGCGGGTTGCTCCATTCCGAGGTCCACCGTCCTCACCGGGAGAGCCGATGAAGCCCCGCACCGCAGTCACCGTCGTCGCCCTGGCCATGGCCGGGCTCGCCCTCTCGGCGCCCACGGCCGGCGCCAGTGGTACCAAGGTGTCGCAGTCGACGGCCGCGAGTCAGTTCAGGAGCGCCGGCATCACCTGGAGCTCGAGCGGCAACTGCACCACGCGATCCAACTCCACGTGCACCTCGTTCGAGCAGATCAACTCCGGCACCGTGAGCACGATCATCACCCTGAAGAACTCCAGCGGCTGCGCCATCAACATCACGGGCGGCACCGAGGTGGGACACGCCTCCGGTACCTACAGCCACTACAACGGCTACAAGGTCGACATCTCGCGCAACTCCTGCATCGACGCGTACGTCCAGAACAGCTTCACGTACATCGGGTACCGCGGTGACGGCTACCCGCAGTGGCAGGCCGCCTCCGGCAACCTGTACTGCAACGAGGGCAGCCACTGGGACATCCTGGTCTACTGACGGCCGACTCCGGGGGCGGGCGGCCGGCCCGCCCCCGGAGGGGAACGCCACGGCGGAGGGGAGCCTCACGGCACCGGGCGGGCGTCCTGCCGGGGCTACCGGGCCACGGCCGGTGCGCCGCGTACGCCGGCCGCCCGGCGGCGCGCGGTGGCCACGAGCTCTCGGGCCTCCTTGGGTGAGGCGACCGCCGGGGGCGAACCGGGCAGCGGGCGCCCCGCGCTCTCCGGCATCAGCCGGACCGCGACCGCGCCGACCACCGCGGCGGCCATCATGTAGTACGCGGGCGTCATCCGGTTCCCGGTGGCGTCGATCAGCGAGGTGACCACCAGCGGAGTGGTGCCGCCGAACAGCGAGACCGACACGTTGAAGCCCACCGACATCGCGCCGTAGCGGATGTGGGTCGGGAAGAGCGCGGGCAGTGCGGCCGGCATGGTGCCGGTGAAGCAGGTCAGCAGCAGGCAGAGGGCGCCGACGCCGACCAGCACGCCCCACTGCTCGCCGTCGCGGATCAGCAGCAGTGCGGGCACCGAGAGCAGCAGGAACCCGAGGCAGCCGGCCATCAGCACCGGCCGCCGGCCGATCCGGTCCGAGAGGTGCCCGACCGGGCCGTTGACGGCCATCATCAGCACCATCGCCGCGATGATCACCAGCAGGCCGTGCGTGGCGTCGAAGGCGAGTTCGGCGGTGAGGTAGGTGGGCAGGTACGACAGCAGCATGTAGTCCGTCACGTTGTAGACCAGGACGAGTGCCATGCAGAGCAGCAGGGCGCGCCGGTGGGTGGTCACCAGTTCGCGCAGCCCGCTCTTCGGCCGCTGCCGCTCGGCGGACTCGGCCTCGTCCTGGAGCCTGCGGAAGGCCGGGGTCTCCTCCAGCCGCATCCGCAGGTAGAGGCCGATCAGGCCGAGCGGGCCGGCGATCAGGAAGGGCAGGCGCCAGCCCCAGGAGAGCAGGCTGCCCTCGTCCAGCGCGGCGGTCATCAGCGTCACCAGGCCGGCGCCCGCCACGTAGCCCACCAGGGTGCCGAACTCCAGCCAGCTGCCGAGGAAGCCCCGGCGGCGGTCGGGGGCGTACTCGGCGATGAACGTCGTCGCGCCGCCGTACTCACCGCCGGTGGAGAAGCCCTGCACCATGCGGGCGAACAGCAGCAGGACGGGCGCCCAGACGCCGATGGTGGCGTACGAGGGGATGAGTCCGATCGCGAAGGTGCCCGCCGCCATCATGATCATGGTGGCCGCGAGGACCTTCTGCCGGCCGATCCGGTCGCCCAGCGGCCCGAACACCAGACCGCCCAGCGGTCGGATCAGGAAGGCCGCCGCGAAGGTCCCGAAGGTGGCGAGCAGCTGGGTGGTGCCGTCGGCGGTCGGGAAGAAGACCTTGCCGAGGGTCACCGCGAGGTAGCTGTAGACGCCGAAGTCGAACCACTCCATGGCGTTGCCGAGGGCTGCGGCGGACACCGCCCGGCGCAGCATCCCGGGCTCGACGACGGTGACGTCCCCGACCGCGAGGCCGCCGGCCGGTCCGGGGGGCGGGCCGCCGGCCGGGCCGTGGGCCGGACGGCCTACGGGCGCGGCGGCGCCGGCAGCGGCGCTGCGGGTGGACGGTTCGGCACTCGATGACGCTGGGCTCAAGGGTCCGCTCTTCGTTCGGGAACGTTGACCGCACCCGTCTGACCCGTTCGTCCCCGATCAAACACCGTCCGCCCGTACTGAGAGATGCCTCACCGGCGGCCGTGCCGGGTCTCGGGCCGGCTCGCGGGCCCGGTCCGTCCCCTGTGCGGCCGGTGTCGGGAGGCCGTGTACGGCCGGTGTCTGGAGCCCGTCGCCACCCGGTGTCGCCGGCCGGTGCCGGGCCGTGGTGTCAGGTGACGGGCAGCGGGTCCGGCACCTCCTCCAGCAGCCGGGCGCCGTCGTTGCGGACGGAGTTCACGGCCGTCGACACCGGCCGCACGCGCAGCTCGTCCCCGGCGGGGGTGTGCAGGAGGCGGCGCAGCTCGACCGGGTCGGTGAGCTCCGGGTCGAGCCAGGCCTCGAAGTCGGACACGGCGATGGTCAGCGGCATCCGGTCGTGGACCCGGCCGGCCGCGTCGGTGGCGTCCGTGGTGATGATCGTCGCCGTGGTGAGCCAGGCCGCCGGGTCGTCCTCCGGCACGCCGGGATCGCGCCAGAACTCGTACAGCCCGGCCATCGACAGCAGGGCGCCGGAGGCCGGGGCCAGGTAGTAGGGCTGCTTGTAGGCCTTGCGCCCGTCCGCCGCGGGCACCGGCTTCCACTCGTAGTAGCCGTCGGCCGGGATCAGGCAGCGGCGGGCCGCGAACGCCTTGCGGAAGGCCGGCTTCTCGTGGACGGTCTCCGCCCGGGCGTTGATCATCCGCGCCCCGCCGCCGGGGTCCTTGGACCAGGACGGCACCAGGCCCCACCGCATCTGCCGCAGCTGCCGGGTGAGCTCACCGGTCTCCCGGTCCACCCGCTGCACGGCCGCCGTGATCGGGTCCGTCGGCGCCACGTTCCAGCGCGGGGCCAGGGCCTCGGTGGGCGGCGGGACCGTCAGGCCGAAGAGCTCGACGAGGTCCTGGACGGAGGAGGTGGTGACGAAGCGACCGCACATGCCCCCACCGTGCCACCTCCGGGGCCCGCCGGGTGGCCGACCCACCAGAAAACCCCGCTGCCGGGGGCGGGCCGCGCCGTCCGCCGTCCGCCGCCTTGGCCCGTCCGGCCGTGTGCGGTGCGGTGTGGCAGCGGGGGGCTCGGCACGACCGTCGAGGCTCGATGCGGGCCGTCACGGGGTGCGGGGTGGCGCGGCCAGGTGGGCGCGGTCGCCGCCGAGGGTGGTGTAGAGGTCCGTCCAGCGGCGGTCGGTAGCGGTGGCCGGCTTGCCGTCGCAGAAGCCCTTGGTCCCGTTCGCGGTGTAGTAGCGCATCATCTCCAGCACCGCGCCGGTGTCGGCGCCGGTACCGGCGGTGTAGCGACTGCCGGGGGACTTCGCCTGGTGCACCAGGCAGTCCGGGGCGGCGGTGCCGGCCTGGGTGTCGAGCGCACCCTCGTCGGAGGCGGCACAGCCGCCGAGGGCGGCCGCCGCGATCAGGACGGCGAGCAGGGCGGGGCGTGGGCGCACGGCGGGGCTCCGGATTCAGAGGAGGGGAGGCAGACTGCGGGCCATCAGCCCGAGCCCGACGACGAGGACGAGCAGCGCGGTGAGGCGCGCGGTGTGCGGGGCGAGGCGCCGGAGCAGGGCGAAGGCCGGCCGCTCGGCGAGCCGGCCGAGTCCGTCCCCGATCCGTACGAGCAGGAGGCCGACGGCGGTGAGGGTGGCGGCCATGCCGAGTCCGTAGGCCACCACCAGGCCCGCGCCGAACACCGTCCGGCCGAGTGCCACGGCACCGAGGAGCACCACCAGGGCCGAGGGGCTCGGGACGAGTCCGCCGGCGATCCCCAGGCCGACCAGGCCCCGGGTGGTGAAGGGCGCCGCCTCGATCTGCACCGGCCCGTGGGAGTGGTGATGCCCGAACAGGCCGTGGCGGTGGGTTCCGTGCGGATGACCGTGGTCGTGACTGTGGTCGTGGTCGTGGTCGTGGTCGTGACCGTGACCGTGCGGGTGGTCGTCGCCGTGTCCGTGCCCGTGCCCGTGCCCGTGTGCGGCGCGGTGGGTGGTCGCGCCCGCCGGTGGAGCGTCCGCGCCGGTCCCGGCGGCTCCGACCAGGGCGGGTTGCCGGTCCGCAGCGGTCGGTGCACCCGGCGCCTCGGCGGGCACCGGGTGTGCCGGCGTTGCTCGCCGCCGGCGCCGGGCGTCGAGCAGCAGCCCCGCGCCGACGGCGGCGACCAGGGCCCCGCCGGCGAGGCCCAGCCAGGCGAGCACGGTGTCCCCCGCGAGGGCGGAGAAGGCGGTCAGGGCGAGTCCGACGACCAGGACTCCGGCGGTGTGGGTGAGGGTGACGGTGGCGCCGACCGTCACGGCGTCACGGGTGCGCCCGCGCCGGCCGGCCAGGTACGCGGCCATCACGGTCTTGCCGTGGCCCGGCAGCAGCGCGTGGCCGGCTCCGAGGACGACCGCCAGTAGCACGGCCAGCAGTCCGACCGGCAGGGTCAGCCGGTCCGCCCCCACCAGCGCGGTCAGCCGCCGCGAGAGTGACTCGATCCCGGCGGCAGGGCCGCTGTCGGCCGCCGTACCCGGCCGGGCGACGCCGCTGCCCGTCCCGGCGGAGCCCGCCGCACCCGCGACGGCGGTGAACTCGGCTTTGGTGTCGCCGCGGGGGGCGTCCAGCAGGTCGCGGGGGTAGTCGCGGAGCTCGTCGGAGGGGGAGTTCTCGGGCACCCGGGAGTCCCGCAGGTGCGCGTCCTCACCCCTGGCGGTGATCTCGTTCCAGCCGACCCGGGCCGGGTCGGCCCCGGTGTCGATGCGCAGCGCCGCCGGGCCGGCCGTCAGGTCCAGCGGTGCCCGGAGCCGGCACTCCAGGCGGCTCGTCCGCAGCGAGGCCTGTCCGGGCCGGTACTCGAAGCCGGCGCCGGTGACCGTCCAGGCGAGCCCCCGCGCACCGCCGGTCTGCCGGGCGGTGACCACGAGGCGGCCGGCGGTGTCGGCGCAGCGGGTGGTGGCCCAGGCCGCGCGCTCGCCCTCGCTCTGGACTCCGTCACCGTCGGTGTCGACGCCGGGCGCGGCCTGCAGGGTGGGGATCTCGGCGGTGTCCGTGACGGCCAGCACCTCGACCCGGTCGGGGTGCACGGTCAGCCCGGTGTAGTGGTTGACCGAGAAGTTGCCGAGCGGGTGGGCCTGGGCGGCGGGCGCGCCGGCGCCGAGCAGCCAGAGCGCGCAGCCGGCTACGGCGGCCCCGGCCCGCACGAGGTGACGGGTCGCCACCGGGGGAGTCACCGTCAAGGGAGTGGTCAAGCGCGTGGTCGAGGGAGTCGGCAAGGGGGTCGTCGTCACGGGGTGCCTCCGAGGTCGGCGAGGGCGCGGCGGGCCTGCGGCGCCAGCAGCGGGGAGAACCAGGCGTCGGTGCGCAGCGCCTCACCGAGGTGTTCGCGGGCGGCGTCCGCGTGCCCGAGGGCGCGTTCGATCTCGCCCCGGTGATAGGAGAAGAGGGCGTTGTGCCAGCCGAGTCGCTGGGCCTGCTCGGCGAGCGGAAGGGCTTCGCGGTCGTGCCCCTGCCGGTGCAGGGCCCAGGCCAGGGCGTCGGCGACCAGCACGGACCTGCGGCGCTCCCACTCGGCGCGCAGCAGGGCGACGGCCTGGGCGGGGTCACCGTGGTCGGCCTGGTACTGGCCGAGGGTGAGGTCGTCCAGCACCCCGTTGGCGGCGGCCAGTTGCTGTTCGGCGGCGAGCAGCCGGTACTGCTCCTCGGCGGCCGGGCGCCGGCCGAGCGACTCGTGGAGCTCGCCGAGTTCCAGCAGGTACTGGGGCAGCGGCACCCGGGCGATGGCGGTGGTGTAGTCGCGTACGGCGGCGTCGGTGTCGCCGAGCGCCGCCTCGGCGCGGGCCTGGCCGGCGAGGGCCGGGGTGTAGGAGGGGTCGTCGGCCAGCGCCTGCCGGTATCCGGCCAGCGCCAGCTCGGGGTGGCCGGAGGTGCGGTCGAGTTCGGCGATCTGGTGCCGGCAGAAGGCGCGGTCGGCCGGGTCGAAGGAGCCGTCGAGGGCCTGCTGGAGTGCTTGGCGGGCCTCGTCCACGCGGCCGTGCTGTTCGAGCTCGTAGGCGGCGCGGGTGAAGGAGGCGGTGCCGGGGTGGCGGTCCAGCAGGCCCTGGACGGCCTCGGTGGCGCCGGTGTCGTCGCCGAGCTGGGTGCGCGCGTCGGCGAGGACGGCGTAGGCCTGCCAGTGCAGCGGTGCCATGGCGATCGCCCGGTCCGCGAAATCCCTTGCCACGGCGAAGAGATGGCGTGCGTTGGCGAGTGCGCCGAGGCCGGTCAGCGCGTCGGGATTGTCCTGTGGCCGCAGGCTCAGGGAGCGGCTGAGCGCCTCGTCGGCCTTGGGGTAGTAGGAGGAGTCCGCGGTCAGCCGGGCCTGCTCGACGTACTCGGCGCCCAGTCTGGCCCACCCGGCGG
The DNA here is from genome assembly GCF_042673745.1 of Kitasatospora sp. NPDC057015. NCBI lineage: Bacteria > Bacillati > Actinomycetota > Actinomycetes > Kitasatosporales > Streptomycetaceae > Kitasatospora > Kitasatospora sp. NPDC057015. The sequence goes on along the minus strand of NZ_JBHUSG010000001.1, from coordinate 307,906 downwards.
CGTCCCCCGGATCGGCGTGCAACCGGCGTTGGTCGGCCGAGATGCTCCGGCCGAGGGCGCTGTCGCCGGGGGCGTTCTCGGCGGTGTGCCGATCGGCGCCCCGGGGCGGTGCGGCGGCGGGTGGCCCTTCGCGTCCCAGCGCTCCCAGCCCGGCCAGCGAGCCGCAGAGCGCCACGGTGGTCAGCAGCAGGGGGAGTCGGCGCATCGGGGGATCCTTCGGTCGGGCAGGCGGGGGCGGTGCCGTGCGGGGCGTGGGCCCGGTCGTCCCGGACCGGGTCCACGCCGCCGCGCACGGCCGGTTCGGCTAGTTCGCCCGGTTGACGGCCTTGGCATAGGGCAGGGCCACGTACGGGAACGCGGCGGCGAACGGCTGGTCGGCCTGGTTGACGCCGTCACCGGCGGCGAGCGCGCCGATCAGGTTTCCGGGAGTGGCGCCCTCCATCACCTGGAGTGCGATGTCCACGACGTCGTCGCCGAGCCGCCGCCCGTTCGGGAACCCCTGGAAGTCGCCGGCGAGGATGCCCAGCCGGTTCGGGTTGGCGGTGACGGGGGTGGACATGTTGAGTCGCAGCTCCTCGGCCGGGACGAACCGCTTCGGGTTGACGTCCTGGTTCATCAGCTGCGAGTTGAGGTCGACCGCGAACGGGCCGCCGGTCGCCTTGGCGATGCCGGTGAGGAAGATCTCCTGAAGGTCGGTGCGCGGCGTCGCCGGGGCGGGCAGCCCGTAGATCGCCTGCACCAGCTTCGGGACCTCGGGGTCCAGCACCTTGGCGACCACGGCGGGCTGGTTGTGGTCCTCGGACGGCGGCAGCGCGTTGAACGCGTCCTTCAGTCCGGCCGGCACCACGACCTCGTTGACGAGCGGATTGCCGAGCCGCGACACCTGCACGTACTTGCCGGTCGGCTCCTCCTTGCCCGGGCTGAGCTTCATGGTCCGCTTCTCGGTGCTGCTCCACACGCCGATGACGGGGTTGCGGGTGGCGTCGCCCTTGTAGGCGAGTTCGCTCTTGGGGACCTGGATGGAGAGGGTGTTGACGTTGTATCCGGCGAGGGTGTTCTGGCCGACCTCGGAGAGGTTGCCGCCGTAGAGGAGGTCGAAGACCCGCAGGTCGAGGAAGAACGGGTCGGCCGCCTGGGTGGCCACGGTCTGCCCGCCGTTGGGTAGTTGGACGGTGGCCTGGCTGCGCAGCTGACCGTAGTTCGGCATGGAGGCCTTGCCGGTGTTCGAGGGCGCGGCGGTGCCGTGCTCGACCAGCGTCCTGGGCTCGCAGCCGGAGCGGATCTCCTGGAGCGTGTAGTACTGGCGGAAGAGGAGGGTGGGGTCGGTGAGGTTGTTCACCACCCCGTTGTTGTAGAGGAAGGTGTTGGTGCCGCGCTGGTCCTCGGTGTGGAAGGTCCAGCGGTAGGTGAGGTCGGGCTTGCCGGTGCCCTGGGAGTCGATGTTGATGTCGTAGTGGGCGCCGTCGGCCCAGGGGTAGAAGTTCGGACCGCCGTTGGGCTCCTGGAAGGGCAGCCAGTTGGCGACCAGGGTGACGGTGTCCTGCTTGTCGGGGCTGGTGAAGGCGTACAGGTCGGTGTTGTCGACCTGCGGGTCAGCGGCGGTCAGCGGTGCCTCGCGGTGGCTGGAGGCCGCGCCGACCCCGGCTCCGGGCCCGGCCAGGGCGCTGGTGGCCAGGGCCAGGCCCATGGCGCCGAGGGCGGCCGCTGCGCGGAGGGTGGACGTGGATCGGGCGCGCCCGAACACAGGGTTCATCGTTCTCGCTTCCGCTGGGGGCGACGGGGGTCGCCCGGTTCGCGTGCGGCATGCCCGCCGGCCCCGGGAGGGCCGGAGCGGGACGAAGACCGCACTCCACCGCGCCTTCGCGACCGGGCCGGGCCCGGATGGGCCGGGTCACCCGCCCGGAGCAGCCACGCCACCCGATCGGCCCTGCGGCGCCCCGGCCGTACGGCGGGCCCGGCCGGCGCCCGCGGGACGCTTCCGAACCCCCGTCAGGTGCACCGGCGCCCGCGGGCGACCGGGAGTGCGGGGGTCCCTGACGGACGGTCCGGCCGGGGCCTGACGGTGGGTTGGACCAGTTGGCCCAGCACCCCGGGAGCCCCGTGCCGTCCTGTGTGATCGTTTTTGTACAGCTGAGCTTTCCTGGGTGGCGGCAGGTCCGACGTGGTGAAGAGCCGCGCCCCCCGACCCGGCGGGCCGTCGCGAATCGGCGGCCCGGTCTTCCAGGGGCTCGACCCCACGAAGGGAAGAATCCGTGGTCCGCAAGGTTTCCATGATCAGCATAGGTAGGTCCGTCGCGGCGGTCTCGGCCGCTCTGGTCCTCTCACTCGCCGTGCTGCCCGGTCAGGCCGCGTTCGCCGCGCCGGTGGTGCTGCAACTGCGCCTCACCCCGGGCAGTGCCACGGCCGGGGCTCCGGTCACGGCCACGCTCCGGGTGCTCTCCTCGCGCTGTCTGACGGTCCGCTCGCTGGGGGTCGGTGTCCGGGACGCCGCCGGGCACAATCTGGACTACCCGGGTACGGCCGCCGACGTCCGGATCTGCCCCTCCGGCGTGACCCTGACCACCGGGCCGCGCAGCTTCTCGGCCGGTAGCTACCTCCAGTTCGGCTTCTACCGGGACGCCGGCGGCTACCACAACCTGTTCGGCTCCATGCTGACGGTGCGCCCTGCTGCCGGCGGGGTCCCGACCACGACGCCGACCCCGACCCCGGGGGCCACCCCGAGCCCGAGCCCGAGTCCGTCGCCATCGCCATCGCCGACCCCGAAGCCGTCGTCCGGGCCGAGCCCCGGTCCGTCACCGTCACCGTCACCGGGCGGGACGCCGGCGACCGCGCCCGTCGGCGGTGCAGCGGTGACCGCCCCGCCGCTGGCCGGCAGGTCGCCGGTCTTCCTGGAGGACTTCAGCCGTCCGGTCGACTGGGGCGGGACGTGGGTGGGCAGCACCACCAGCGCCTACCAGTACGGCGACCACAACCCGAAGGACAACAAGCTGGACTGGCTCACCCAGGACGCCGTCACCGTCGCCGACGGAGTCGCCACCTTCACCGCCAGGCCCGGCCCGCGGACCCTGGAGAACGGCGCCCGGTCCTGGACGACGGGCCTGCTCACCACCGAGGGCTCGGTGCGCGGCTTCAAGGTCCGCACCGGCGACTACATCGAGACCAGGGTGAAGCTGCCGACCCGGACGGGGGCCTGGCCGGCCCTGTGGACCTGGAAGGACGGCGGCAACGAGGTGGACGCCTTCGAGTACCACCCGGACCACCCGAACCTCCTCGAACTCACCAACCACGTCCGCGGCGGCAACACCGACTACTCCGCCCCCCGGACGGTCACCCCCGGTGGCTGGGTCACGATCGGCGTGCTCTGCGGCGCCACCTCGAACGACTGGTACGTCGACAACCTCAAGGTCTGGTCGGACCGGACGGGCGTCGGCAGCCAGTGGTCGGCCTACCTCATCCTCAACCTGTCCGTCAGCGCCGGGCTCTACCATCCGGCCCCCGTCGACGGTCAGCCGATCACCTTCGCCGCCGACTACGTCCGCGTCTGGAGGTAAGCCGTCCGGCCCCGTCGGGCCGAGCACCTCCGGGTGCCCGCCGGCACCGGCCGATCCCCCCTTCGGCGCAATGCGGACCGCGGTTCGCGCGGGCGCCGGTGCCCACCGCCGAGGGGACGGACGGCAGGTCAGGCCGTCCGTACGCGGCCGGAGGACGGGTCGCCGGCGGCCGCCGGCGGGTCGTGCCGGCTGGCCGTCCGCGCGGCCCGGCGGTTGCATGAAGTCAAGCCATTCCCGAGTGACCTGGGAGGGTCCCGTGCACGAGATGCGAGCCGAAGCCGACCACAGTACTCACGGGCGCAGTCTGCTGTGGCATGTGGTCGCGAAGGAAGACGGGGGTCGGTCCCTCTGCGGGTGCAGCCTGCTGGCGGCCGCCCCCGCGCCGTCGTCCGGCCCGGGAGGCCCCGACGGGCTTCCGGACCGCTACTGCGCGCCCTGCCTGGAGGCCGTGCGCCGGACGATGGCGGCGGCCGGCAGCGCCCCCTGCCCCGATCCGTCCGCCGTGGTCTTCGGCGAGACCGGGGCCCCGGCCGTGAGTGATCCTCAGCCCGCCGGGTGACCCGAAGGTCGGCCGGCCGCGCGCGGGAGACCGTGGACGGGGCCGGCCGACCTCGTCGTCCCGGCCCGTCCCGGGCTCAGTCCTGCTGCGGGCGGCCGGCGCGCGAGAACGCCGTCCGGGGGCGGTCGAGCGGTCGGCCGTCGAGGAAGATGTCGGTGCGCTCGTTGTAGAAGGCGACCAGGCCGGCGATCGGCGCCAACTGGTGGGTGGGGAAGTCGTAGCACCAGGCGAGGTCGGGGTGGGTCCGGTCGCCGATCCGCGCCGACCAGTACGCACTGGTGACCCCCTTGTAGGGGCAGGCGGTCTCGGTGTCGCTGGGGACCAGACGGCTGAAGTCGACATCCGTCCGGTCGAGGTAGTAACGGGTCGGCAGGCCGGTCTCGAACACCATGACCGGTGAGACCGACTCCGCGAGGACGGTGCCGTCGCGCTCCACCCGTACGGCCCTGGTCGAGCGCAGCGCGTCGACCCGGGCGTACGGGTTGCGCGGGTGGACGAAGACCCGCTCGTCCTCCTCGTACCAGGCGTCGAGCGCCGTCCAGGTGAAGCGGGCGGTGTCGGCGAGGGCGGCGACGGGCGACTCGCGCAGCACCCGCGCCGCGTGCGGCCGGTGGGTCGATCCGACGCGCAGCCCGTACGGGTGCGTGCGCCCGCGCGGGCCCTCCTCGGGGCCGTGTCCGTCGCCCTCCTCCGGGACCAGCAGGTCGGCGCGGACGTCGGCCAGCGGGATGTAGTACTGCGGATACGGGGGGATCTCCCAGACGTAGCGGGCCCGGGTCGTGTCGAGGACGGTCTCACCGGCCAGCACGGCCCGGATCCGCCGGGGGACCGGCTCCACGTGGTCGACCCGGACGAGGGCCGCCGGGTAGTCCCGGTAGTCGTTCACCGTGAGCTCCTTGCTGCGACGTGGGGTGGTGCGTGCGGTGTGTGGGGCGGTGGGTGGGGTGGTGTGTCGTGTCGGGGGGTGCGCTGCGTGGGGTGGTGCGTGGTGTCGGTGGGACGTCCTGGTGACGTGCGGGTGCGTGGTGGGGCGGGCGTATCCAGGGTAGGCACGTCGTCCGGTGGAGGCGGTTGTTGCTGCTCGGAGGCTCCGGTGCGGCAGGGGAGGGGGTGGCCGGAGTCCCGGCTTGCCTCGGCACCGACCGGGCGCTTTAATAAATGAACGAGCATTTATTAAAGGCGGGAGGTGGGCTGCGGTGGCCGGACGTCCCCGGGGGATCGACGACGTGGTGATCCTGCGCGCGGCGACCGAGGTGATCGGACGGGTGGGCCCGGCGGGGCTGACCCTGGCGGCCGTCGCCCGCGAGGTCGGACTGGTGCCCGGCACGCTGGTCCAGCGGTTCGGGTCCAAGCGGGGCCTCCTGCTCGCGCTCGCCGACCGGTCCGTCGAGGACGCGGACGCCCTGGCCGCGCGCGTGCGGCAGGAGCACGCGTCGCCGCTCGGCGCGCTGGTCGCGCTGACGGTCGAGTCGGCCGCTCCGATGGCCACACCCGAGAGCTTCGCCAACCACCTGGCCTTCCTGTGCCTGGACCTGACGGATCCGGAGCTCCACGAGCGGGCCCTGGCCGTCCACTGGGCACAGGGCCGGGCCGTCGAGGCACTGCTCGCGGAGGCCGTCGCGGCCGGTGAACTCAGCGCCGGTACGGATGTCCGGGCGCTGGCCGGATCCGTCCGGACGGTCACCGCCGGTGCGGGGCTGACCTGGGCACTCGACCGCCGGGGCACCCTCGCCCAGCGGCTGCGGCAGGAACTCGCCACGGCGGTCGCCCCGCACCTCGCGCCCCGTGAGGAGCCCCGGCGGCCGCACGGGTCCGGCCGGTCCGACGACCACGTCGAGCCGCACGGGTCGGGCCGGTCCGACGACCACGTCGAGCTGCACGGGTCCGGCCGGTCCGACAACCACGTCGAACCCCACCAGTCCCAGCATCACCACGACCATCCGGAGGAATCGTGACGACCGACGCCAAGGCACTGGCCGGAAGGGTGGCCCTGGTGGCCGGCGGCACCAGGGGCGGTGGCCGGGGCGTCGCCGTCGAGCTCGGTGCCGCCGGCGCGACGGTCTACGTCACCGGCCGCAGCAGTGCGGCCGGCCGCTCCGACCTGGACCGCGCCGAGACCATCGAGGAGACCGCCGAGCGGGTCACCGCCGCCGGCGGCCTGGGCATCCCCGTCCGCACGGACCACAGCAGGCCGGAGGAGGTCCGCGCCCTGGTCGACCGGATCGCGGCCGAGCAGGACGGGCGGCTCGACGTCCTGGTCAACTCCGTCTGGGGCGGCGACCCCCTGACCGACTGGGAACACCCCCTGTGGGAGCAGGACTTGGAGACCGGCCTGCGCCTGCTCCGGCAGGCCGTCGAGACCCACGTGATCACCAGCCGGTACGCGCTGCCGCTCATGGTCGCCCGGGGCAGCGGGCTGGTGGTGGAGGTCACCGACGGCAACACCGCCCGCTACCGCGGCTCGTTCTTCTACGACCTGGCGAAGTCCTCGGTGATCCGGCTGGCCGTCGCCCAGGCCGCGGAACTGAAGCCGCACGGCGTCGCCGCGGTGGCCCTCACGCCCGGCTTCCTGCGCTCGGAGGCCATGCTGGACCACTTCGGGGTCACCGAGGCCAACTGGCGGGACGGCGTGGCCGAGGATCCCCACTTCGCCCACTCCGAGTCACCCGCGTACCTGGGCCGCGCGGTCGTCGCGCTCGCCGCAGACCCGGCGGTGATGGCCAGGACCGGGCGGGCCCTGGCCACCTGGGGCCTGTACCGGGAGTACGGGTTCACCGACGCCGACGGCAGCCGTCCCGACTTCGCGGCGCACTGGGCCGACGCCCTGGTGGAGGAGCACGGGCCGCTCGGGGATCCCCTGTAGGGCGCCCGCCGACACCCGGTGCGCGGCGGGCCCGCCGGCCGTTCCGCAGGGCCGGCCCGGACCGGCCGGCCGTTCGGCCAGGCCGGTCAGCGCGGCGAGCCCGCCAACCGTTCGGCCAGGCCGGTCAGTGCGGCGCCGAGGGGCAGTGCCACCCTGGTCGTCGCGTACGGGTCGCCGCGGGTGGCGCCCTGGTTCACGATCGCCACCGGCTTGCCCGACCGGGCCGCGTGCCGGACGAAGCGCAGGCCCGACATGACCGTCAGGGAGGATCCGAGGACGAGCAGGGCCCGGGCGGCGTCCACCAGGTCGTAGCACTGCTGGACCCGCGCCTTGGGGACGCTCTCGCCGAAGAAGACCACGTCGGGCTTGAGGATCCCGCCGCAGACCTCGCACGGCGCGATCCGGAAGGCGTCGACCAGCTCGGGCGGCAGCTGGACGTCCCCGTCCGGGTTGAGCCGGGTGCCCGTGGCCGCCGCGCGGAAGCCGTCGTTCAGGGCGTCCAGGCGCCGGTCGAGGTCCGCGCGCCCGCTGGTGCGCCCGCAGTCCAGGCAGACCACCCGGTCGAGACCGCCGTGCAGCTCGACGGCGCCGAGGGTGCCGGCCGCGCGGTGCAGCCCGTCCACGTTCTGGGTGATCACGGCCGAGACGTGGCCGGAGCGCCGCAGGCCCTCGACGGCCCGGTGGCCGGCGTTGGGCTCGGCGCGCGCGATCGCCCGCCAGCCGATGTGGCTGCGCGCCCAGTACCGCCGCCGGCCGTCCTCGCCGGCGGTGAACTCCTGGTAGGTCATCGGCGTGTGGCGGCGGAGGCTGCCGGTCGCCCCCCGGTAGTCGGGAATGCCCGACTCGGTGGAGAGGCCGGCGCCGCTCAGGACGGCGACACCGCGCCCGCCCAGCAGGCGTCCGACCTCCTCCAGGTCGTCGCTCGGCGACGCGGGGCCGGTCTCCGGCCCGTCGGGCATCGGATGCACATGCATGGAAGCAGCATAGATCGCCGGGGCCCCGAGTGGCGGCCCCGAGCGGTGGGACCGGGACGGCAAGCCGGAAGGCGAACCGGATGGCGAACCGGACGGCAAGCCGGACGTCGCCGCCGAGTCCGTCGTCGTTCGGTTCGTCGCCGCCCGCCTAGAGGGCGGCCAGCCAGCCGTGCCCGGGATGCACCCGACCGAGGAGGTCGGCGAGGGTGCGGCGCCCGGCGGCGTCCAGCAGCGGGAGCGCTCCGGCGAAGTCCTGCCGGTCCTTGGGACGGAGTGCCTTGGCCTTGAACAGCAGGGCCAACTCCGGGGCGAGGTAGGGAATCCCGTCCCGGTTGTGCCGGACGACGGCCTCGTACGGCAGCCGGATCGAGGGGTCGCGGCGGCAGATCCAGGTCGGTCCCTCGTGCGGTTCGCGGAACACGTCGAGCAGGTAGCGGCCGGTCGCCGGATCGCGCAACCAGGTCTGGTGGGTGGCCTCCATCACCTCGGGGGTGAGGGTGTCCCAGACCCGCCCGGGGCCCACCGCGTCGAAGGCGAACTCGGGGAAGCGCGCGCGGATCTCGGCGAACGATCCGGCCGGGACGGCGATCTCGATGTCACTGTGGTCCCTGGACCGCTCACCTCTGAACAGGTCCAGGGCCCAGCCCCCGGCCACGCACCAGGGTGCGGACACGCCCGCCAGGCGGGCGGCCACCTGGGCGGGCGTCCAGGCGTCCGTCCACCGGACCGCGGCCTCCGCCTCGCCGATCTCGACGCCACCGGCGGGAAGTTCCTCGCTCATCCCGCCGACTCTACCGGCGGACGGCCGCGCCGGACCCGGCCAAGGAGGCTGTCTCGCGGGAGGTCTGACACATCGTCACCCATACGGCGAGCCGGGCCGCGGATCCTCAGCCCCGGTCGAGGGGGTGCAGACCGGGCAGGTTGACCACGATGGCCTCCTGGGTGCTGCGGGCGATCACCACCACGGCCTCCTCGTCCGGGTCGGGGTTCTCCTCGCGGTGCGGGACGTACGGCGGGACGAAGACGTAGTCCCCCGGGCCGGTCTCCAGGCGGACCTCCTCCAGCTCCCCGGAGGCGTCGTCGGCGAAGACGAAGACCGGACGTCCGCTCACCACGTAGATCGCCGTCTCGGACTCCCCGTGGTGGTGGTCCGCGGAGGAGGTGGCGGGCGCGACGTGGGTCTGGCCCATCCAGAGCTTCTCCGAGCCGACCGTCTGGCCGCTGACGGCCGCGAACCGCCGCATGCCACCGGTCTGGGCGGTGTCGCCGTCCAGTTCGCCCGCGCGGACGTGGTGCAACCTGGACGCCAGGCCGGCGTTCCGGGCGGGACGGTCCGGCAGGTGCGGGTGGAAGCCGGTGCCGGCCTCGGTGGCCGGCCGCGGGCCGTCGGCGCTGCCGCCGGCCGTCCCGGTTTCGGTGCCGGTGTCCGCGCCGGTGTGCGGCTGGGCGCTGTGGGTGTGCGGGTGCGCTGCTGAGGTCATGACGTTCCTTGCGCGTGAGGTGCCGTGAGTTGCCGTGCGTGGTCGCGGGGCCCGGGTGCGGGCGCGGCGCGGCGCGGAGTCGTGTGGGTTCGGGGGTGCCCGGGCCGTGCGGGTGCGGCGACGGCAGGGCGGGAGCCGGGGTCGGTCAGCTGGCGCGACAGCGTGCGGACGGCACCGACGTGCGGTCGGCGCGGGTCGCGGCGCGGGGCTGGACACGGCGGGGCATGGACAGGACGCTAGAGCTGCGGAGAAAAGGATGTCAAGAGGTGTCCATTCTGCCGATCGTTCCGCTTCGGCGGTCGTCCGTGGCCGAAAGGCCTGGTGATGGCGGCCCGAGTGGGGATAATGGTGCACATGCATATTTCCGCGAAGGCGGACTACGCCGCGCGGGCCCTGGTCGAACTCGCCCGCGACACGGCCCGTCCGCTCACCTGTGAGAGCATCGCCTCCTCCCAGGGAATTCCGTTCCGCTTCCTGAAGTCCGTGGTCGGCGACCTGCGCCGGGCGGGGCTGGTGCGCAGTCAGCGCGGCTGTGAGGGCGGCTACTGGCTCGGCCGGCCGGCCGAGCAGATCAGCCTGCTCGACGTGATGCGCGCGGTGGACGGCGGGCTGATCACCCTGCGCGGCGAGCCGCTGGCCGAACTCCACTACCCCGCACCGGCGCAGGGCCTCCCCGGCGTCTGGCGCGCGGTCGAGGACAGCGCCGCCGAGATCCTCGGCCGGGTCACCATCTCCACCCTGGTCGACGCGCCCGCCCCCGCGGCGACGGCCGTTCCGGAGCGGACGGACGTCCTGGTATGACAGCTGCCCCCCCGGAACCGGCCGAACCCGCTCCGCCCGCGGCCACTCCGGCCGTGCCGGGCCTCCCCGCGGCCACGCCAGCCCTGCCGGGCGCCCCCGCAGCGCCGGCCGCCACTCCCGTACCGGCCGCCGAGGCGCCGCCCGGCGGGCTGGAGGTGGTGGAGTACACCGACCCGGTCTGTCCCTGGGCCTGGGGCTCCGAACCCAGACTCCGCAGGCTGCGCGCCCTGCTGGCCGGCCGGGCCGCCTGGCGGACGGTGTACGGGGTGCTCTTCGACGAGGAGGAGGACGACCCGGCGCCCGACCCGGCGGCCGAGACCGCCTGGTACGCCGGCTACGTCGCGGACATCACCGCGCACACAGGTGCGCCGCGCGCCGCCCGGCTCGGCTGGGTGGCCGCCAGCAGCCGACCCGCCTCGCTGGCCGCGCTGGCGGCGGACCGGCAGGGGGTGCGGGTGTCGGCGGCGGTCCTGCGCCGGCTGCGGGAGAGCGCCTTCGTCCTGGGAGAGCCGGCCGACACCCCGCAGCGGGTGCTGGCCGCGGTCGCCGGACTGCGCGGCCTCGACGAGGCCCTGCTGGAAAGAGACATGACGGAGCGTCGGACGATCGACCGGCTGGCGGCCGATCGAGCCGAGACCCGGTCCCCGGTGCGCGAGGTGCTGGGACTGCACGGCCCCGGGCCGCACCCGGGAGCGGCCCGGGAGGCCGGCGACGGGTACCGGTACGCCCTGCCGACGCTGCTGCTCACCGGCCCGGCCGGTCGCCGGGTGGTGCCCGGCTGGCGTCCGCTGGGGGAGTATCTCGACGCCGTCCGCGCGGTGGCACCGGATCTGCGGATCGACCCCGAGGGCGGGCTGCTGCCGGACGCGGACGCGGCGCTGGAGCGGCATCTGAGCCTGACCCGCGCCGACCTGGAGCTCCTCGTCGTGGATCGGCGCCCGCCCACCCGGGCCGTCCTGGTGGAGAGCGGCAACGGCCCGCTCTGGTTCGCCTCGGCCTACGCCGAGGGGCATCCCGCCCTGGCCGCCGGGCGGCCGTCCCGGCGGTGACCGCGGGCCGGCCTGCTGGGGTGCGGGGGCGGCCGAGGAGCCGGCCTGAGCCCCTCCGCCCCCGGGCCCCGGCCTGGTGCGGCCACCGGTGCGGGGCGCTGACCGGCGCGTTCGCCGTGCACCTGACGGTCCGACGAATGAGACACCGTTTGGTGTCCATTGACAGCGCGGCGCGCCGCCGCCAGGATGAGCGCATGCTTTCGACGCACCCCGGTGTGGTGTGCCGCTTCGTGGACCTCCGGCGCACCAGCAGCGCTCTCTGTCGCTGACCAAGCGCCCCCCGGCCGCCACCACACCTGCCGATCCACGGCCCCCGACGGCCTGACCGTCGCCCCGGCCGCACCCCGTCAGGCCTGAGCGGCCGCGCCCGTCGCCATCGTGCCGGGCCGACCCCCCCTTCGCCGGGCATCCCGGACCAGTGGCCCTGCCACGCCCGGACGCCCCGGCACGACCGGTCCCCGCCCACCGCGCCACGGCTCGGTCCCGGCGTCCTCCCCGCCTTCCGTCGACCTCCCCGCCCTTCCCCCGTACTGCCGTCCAGCGCCGTCGGCCCGCCCCGACGTGGCGCCCCCCTGCACTGCCCGCCCGCCCCGCCGAGGGTCGGTCCGGCATGCACCCGAAAGGTGACGCACCATCATGAACGCCCCCCTCCGCACCCGTTCGACTCTCGCCAGACGATCCTTCCTCGGCCTCGGGCTCGGTACCGCCGCGGCCCTCGCCCTCACCGCCTGCGGCTCAGGCACCCCCGTCACGGCCGGTGGGGCGGCCGGCGGCACCGTCAAGTGGGGCTGGGCCCTGCCCACCTCCTGGGACCCGGTGTTCTCCTCGGCCGGCTGGGACGTCCACGACCTCTCGCTGGTCTACTCGGGCCTCACCAAGCTCGACGAGAAGGGCGCCGCAGTCCCGGCGCTCTCCACCGGTTGGACGTACAGCCCGGACGGCACCGCCGTCACCTTCAAGCTCCGCAGCGGTCTCACCTTCAGCGACGGCACCCCCCTGGACGCGACGGCCGTCAAGAAGAGCCTCGACCGCGGTCGCACCGACCCCAAGTCCCTGATCGCGCCGCAGCTGGTGCACGTCAAGGAGGTCACCGCACCGGACCCGCAGACCGTGGTGCTGACCCTCACCCAGGCCGACTACCAGCTGCCGAACCTGCTCGCCGGCAAGACCGGGATGATCGTCAGCCCGAAGGCCTTCGAGGGGGACGCGGCCGGCCTGGCCTCCCGCCCGGTCGGCGCGGGCCCGTTCACCCTCGACTCCTACACCCAGAACGCCAAGGCCGTCCTGAAGCGCAACCCCGCCTATTGGGACGCGGCGAACATCAAGCTGGACAACTTCGAGATCTACCCGCTGCCGGACGCCTCCACCGTGGTGGCCGCCCTCCAGTCCGGCCAGTACAACGTGGCCCAGATCCCCGGCAGCCAGGTGGCCGCCGCCAAAGCCGCCGGCCTGGAGGTTCAGGTCATCCCGTCGCTGGTGGTCGCCGTGCTCGACGTCAACCCCACCAAGGCACCGTTCGACAACCCGCTCGTGGTGCAGGCCCTGAAGTACGCCATCGACCGCGAAGCCCTGCTCAAGACCCAGCAGTTCGGCTTCGGGGACGTCAGCTACCAGCCGTTCCCGAAGGGCTACGTCGGCTACGACGCCGGCTCCGCCGACCTCTTCCCGCACGACCCGGCCAAGGCCAAGGAGCTGCTGGCGCAGGCCGGGCACCCGGACGGGGTCGAGCTGACCATCACCACCACCTCCGCGCAGGGCCTGCCCGAGCAACTCCAGGCCCAGCTCAAGGAGGTGGGGATCAAGACGACCATCGAGGTGATCCCGGCGGCCCAGGCGACCCAGATCATCTACATCCAGCACTCCCGCGCCCTGTTCACCGACCAGTTCGCCGGCCGGGACTCCGCCCCGCAGGCCTTCCAGGTGCTCTTCGGCGAGCAGGGCCTGATGAACCCCGGCCGCAGCACGCCCCCCGAGCTGAAGGCGGCCGTCGACCTGGTCTCCCGTACCCCGCTGGACTCGCCCGACTACCCGAAGAACCTCCAGGCGGCCACCGCACTGGCCGTGCGCACCATGCCCAACGTCTTCCTGTACAGCGTGCCGCGCATCCTCGCCCGGCAGAAGGGCGTCTCGGCCATCCCCCCGTTCACCGTGGTGCAGCGCTTCGAGGGGGTGACCGCGCCGTGACGGTGCTCCTCGCACCGGCTCCCGCCCGTCAGGCCGGGCGGGGCCGGCTGCTCGCCCGACGGGCCGCGCGCGCGCCGCGCGGCCCGGCCCGGGCCCTGCTCACCACCGCGACCGTCTTCCTGATCTCCTCGCTCATCACCTTCGGGCTCGGCGCGCTCTCCGAGGCCAACCCCGGCGCCGCCGTCCTCGGGGAGACCGCGACCCCGGCCGACATCGCCCGGATGAACCACGAGTTCGGCCTCGACCGGCCGCTGACCGACCAGTTCACGGGCTGGCTCGGGCACGCGCTCACCGGCGACCTGGGGCACTCCTGGTTCACCACCCTCCCGGTGGCCGACAGCATCGCCGCCGCGCTGCCGGTCGACCTGTCCATCGCGGGCCTCGCGCTGCTCTTCGCGGTGCTGCTCGGCGGCGCCGCCGGCATCGCCGCCGCCCGCAGCAACGGCGGCCGGCTCGACCTGGCGATCACCGGCGTCTGCTCGGTGCTCGGCACGCTGCCGGCCTTCGTGGTGGCGATCGGCCTGATCGCCGTCCTCTCGGTGCAGGCTGGGCTGCTGCCCTCCGGCGGGTACGTGCCGTTCGGCCAGGACCCGGGCGAGTGGCTGCGGTTCGCCGTCCTGCCGGCACTGGCGCTCAGCCTGGACGCGGCGGCGGGCATCGCCCGGCAGCTGCGCACCTCCCTGGTCGGCGCGCTGCGGGAGAACTACGTCACCGGCGCCGTGATGCGCGGACTGCCCGGCCGCCGGGTGCTCTTCGGCCACGTGCTGCGCAACGCCGCCGGGCCGGCCGTCACGGTGCTCGGGATGAGCGTGCCGATGCTGATCGGCGGCGCGGTCGTCACCGAACGCATCTTCAACCTGCCCGGCATCGCCCAGCTCTCCCTGCAGGCGGCCCAGCAGCACGACGTGCCGGTCATCCAGGGCACGCTGCTGGTCACCGTCGCCGTGGTGCTGATCGCCAACCTCGCCGTCGACGGCGGCCTGCTCGCCCTCAATCCGGCCGCCCGCCGCGCCGCCAAGTCCCGGCCCGAGCAGGGGAGTACGGCATGAGGACGCTGCGTCGGACGCTTCGGCTGCGCACCGCCCGGATCGCCCTTCCGGTGCTCGCGGCGATCGCCCTGCTCGCGCTGTTCGGCGGCGCGCTCGCCCCGCAGGACCCGCTGGCCCAGGACACCGCGAACCTGCTCCGGGCCCCCGGCGGCGGGCACCTGCTCGGCACCGACTACCTGGGCCGTGACGTGCTCAGCCGGCTGCTGGCCGGCACCACCGACTCGGTGGCGGGCGCCCTGGAGGCGGTCGCGGCGGCGATGCTGCTCGGGATCGTCCCGGGGATCGCCTCGATCTGGCTCGGCCGCGCCTTCGAGTGGGTGTCGCTGCGGGCCGTCGACGCGCTGATGACCCTGCCGTTCACGCTGTTCGCGATCGCCGCGGTCGGGGTCTTCGGCAACGGCCTGCACCAGGCGATGCTGGCGCTGGGCGTGCTGCTCTCGCCGCTGTTCTTCCGGGTCACCCGGGCCGCGGCGCTCGGCTTCACCCAGGCCCAGTACGTCCAGGCGGCGGAGCTGATGGGAGCCTCGCGCCGGTGGATCCTGCGCACCCACCTGTGGTCGAAGGTGCTGCCGACCGTGGCCGTCACCACCGCCCACGCCCTGGCCACCGCCCTGCTGACGGTCACCTCGCTGACCTTCCTCGGGGTGGGGGTCCAGCCGCCGGCCCCGACCTGGGGCGGCATGCTCGCCAGCGATCTGGGCTACCTCGCCCAGCAGCCCTGGGCACCGGTGCTGCCGGCCGCCCTGATCATGATCACGGTCGGTGCGCTCAACCTCCTCGCCGACGCCGTCCGCGACGCCGGAGCGGCCGGTACGGAGCCCGTCCGGGCACGGGCCGCCGCCGGCGCGTCCGCCGCCGTGGAACCGCCGCGCCGCCCCGGCCAGGCCGAGCGGCCCGCACCGAAGGAGCAGGCCGATGCCGCTCTCACCGTCTGAGCCGAACACCGCCGCCGCCAGCCCCGGCGCACCCGTCCTGACCGTGGAGGGGCTGCACATCACCGTCGGCTCCGGCCGGGCCGAGGCCGTCCGCGACGTCTCCTTCCGGGTCCGGGCCGGGGAGGCCGTCGGGCTGGTCGGCGAGTCCGGCAGCGGCAAGACCCTCACCTGCCGGTCGGTGCTCGGGGTCGGCGCCCCGGGTGTGGCGGTCTCCGCCGGCCGGATCGACCTGGCCGGCACCGAGCTCACCGCGCTGTCCGCCCGCGCGTGGGAGCAGGTGCGCGGCAGCCGGCTCGGCGCGGTCTTCCAGGACCCGGCCTCCTACCTCAACCCCTCGATCACCGTCGGCCGCCAGCTGGCCGAACCCCTGCGGGTACGGCTCGGACTGAACCGCGCCGCGGCCCGCGAACGGGCGGTCGAACTGTTCGCCTCCGTCGGCCTGCACCGGCCGGAGGAGGTCTACCACCGGTACCCGCACGAGCTGTCCGGCGGCATGCTCCAGCGCGTCCTGATCGCCATCGCGGTGGCCGGCGAGCCCGAGCTGCTGGTCGCCGACGAGGCCACCACCGCACTGGACACGGTGGTCCAGGCCGAGGTGCTCGAACTGCTGGCCCGGCTGCGGACCGAACGCGGACTCGCCCTGCTGCTGGTGACCCACGACCTGGCGGTGGTCGCCGAGGTCTGCGACCGGATCCTGGTCTTCTACGCCGGGGAGATCGTCGAGGACGGCCCGACCGCCGAGGTCGTCGCCGCGCCCGCCCACCCCTACACCGAGGCCCTGCTGCGGGTCGCCTCGATCGGCGACTGGCGGCGCCGCGACCTCGCGGTGATCCCCGGCCGCCCGCCGGAGGCGGGAGCGGCCCCGGCCGGCTGCCGCTTCGCCGAGCGCTGCGCGTTCGCCACCGCCGCCTGCACCGACGGGCCCGTCCCGCTGACCGTACGGGCGGACGGCCGCCGGGTGCGCTGCACCCGGGCCGACGAACTGGCCCTGAGCGGAGCCTTCGCCGCTCCCGCCACGGTGACGGACCCCGCCACCGTGACCGCTCCCGCCACCGTGTCCGACCAAGCCGACCGAGCCCTCCAGGAGGTGACCGCATGAGCCCGACCACCACCACTGCCGGCACCACCGCCCTCCCGGGCGTGGACGGCGCCGCCCCGCCCGCCGCGGCCGGCCGGGCCACCACGCCCGCCCCGGTCGCCACCGGCGCTCCCGCCGCGGCCCCGGTCACCACCGCCGCCGACCCGCTGCTGCGGATCAGCGGACTGGGCGTCGCCTACGGCCGCCGCCCCGGCCGGGCGGCCGAACGCGTCCTCGACGACGTCTCGCTCGACGCCCGGGCCGGTGAGATCCTCGGCGTCATCGGCGAGACCGGATCCGGGAAGACCACCCTCGCCCGCGCCGTCGTGGGCCTGGCCCCGGTGGTCGGGGGCCGGATCACCGTCGACGGCGAGGAGGTGACCGGCCTGCGCGGGCGCCGGCTGCGCGCGCTGCGCCGAAGCGGCCGGATCCAGTACATGTTCCAGGACCCGCTGCGCTCCCTCGACCCCGATCTCACCGTCGGTGAGCTGGTCGGCGAACCGCTCACCGTGGGCACCGCGGTGCCCCGCGCCGAGCGGCCGGCCCGCGTCCTGGAGGCGCTGGAACTCGTCGGCCTGCCGGCCGAGTTCGCCGAACGCACGCCCGGACGGCTGTCCGGTGGCCAGCGCCAGCGGGTCGCGCTGGCCCGCGCGGTGGTCACCCGCCCGCGACTGCTGCTCGCGGACGAACCGGTCAGCGCCCTGGACGCCTCCAACCGCAACCACGTGCTGCTGCTGCTCGACGAACTGCGCCGCAGCCTCGGCCTCGCGGTGGTGATCATCTCGCACGACCTCAGCTCGCTCGCCGGGATCGCCGACCGGATCGCCGTCCTCTACCGGGGCCGACTGGTCGAGCAGGGGCCCGCCGAGGACGTCCTGACCAACCCCCTGCACCCGTACACCGCGCTGCTCACCGCCTCCGCGCCCAGCGTCCGGCGCGAGCACCGGATCACGGCGGCCGAGCTGCGCCCGCGCGACCCCCGACCCGGTTGGACCATCGAACCCGCCGCCGCAGCCTGCGCGTTCGCCCACCGCTGCCCGTTCGCCGGCGAGGACTGCCGGCAGGCACCGGCCGTCGCCGAGCAGGGCCGCGACCGCGCCGTCGCCTGCCACCGCGCCGACGACTGGCGCGAGAGCCTCGCCACCGCGTCGCGCTGACGCCCGGGGCCTCCGCCCTCGCCCGGGGCCCCTCCCACCCCCCCTCACCGATCGTCACCGATCCACGTCTGGAGTACCGCCATGCCCGTCGAGTTCATCGGCATCGCCGCCACCAAGCCCTTCAGCGAGACCGACACCCAGGACACCGGCCCGATCGTCCAGCCCGGCTACCTGCGCGAACTGGCCCTGGCCCACGAGGAGTCCGGCTTCGACCGGGTGCTGGTCGCGCACTCCTCGGCCAGCCCCGACGGGTTCACCGTCGCCGACCAGGTCCTCACCCACACCACCCGCCTGGGCGTCCTGCTGGCACACCGGCCGGGCTTCGTCTCGCCCACCCTGGCCGCCCGCAAGTACGCCACCCTGGACGCCTTCCACCCGGGCCGGATCGCCCTTCACGTGATCACCGGCGGGGACGACGCCGACCAGGCCAGGGACGGCGACTTCAGCGACAAGGAGACCCGCTACCGCCGGACCGACGACTTCCTCCAGATCGTCCGACGCACCTGGGAGTCCGCCGAACCCTTCGACCACGAGGGCGAGTTCTACTCCGTCAAGGGCGCGCTGTCCGCCGTCCGGCCGGAACGCCCGATCCCGGTGTACTTCGGCGGCGCGTCCGCGGACGCCGTCCGGGTCGGTGGCCGGCACGCCGACGTCTACGCCTTCTGGGGCGAGCCGCTGGCCGGCATCGCCGAGCGGATCCGCCAGGTCCGCGAGGCCGCCCGACCGTACGGCCGGGCACCGGAGTTCAGCGTCAGCCTGCGGCCGATCCCGGCCGAGACCGAGGCGGCGGCCTGGGAGCGGGCCGCCGAGATCCTGCGGCTCACCCGGGAGAAGGTGGGCGACCTGCGCAAGGCCTTCAACCTCGACCACTCCGCGCAGGAGGGCTCGCAGCGCCTGCTGGCGGCCGCGGCCGAGGGCGACGTGCACGACAAGCGGCTCTGGACGGCGGTGGCCAAGGCCACCGGCGCGGCGGGCAACTCCACGGCGCTGGTGGGCTCGTACGAGCAGGTGGCGGAGTCGCTGCTGGACTACACCGCGCTGGGCGTCGGCACGCTGCTGATCCGCGGCTTCGACCCGCTCGCGGACGCCCGCGACTACGGCAAGCTGGTCACCCTGGTCCGCGACCAGGTCGACGCCGGCGCGGGCGACGTCGCCCCCACCGCCGGTGACTCCGACACTCCGGTCCTCGCGGGAGCCGTCCGCGCATGACCACCGCGAAGCTCCCACTCCACGGCTCGCCCAGCACCTCGCACTGGGGCGCCTTCGGTGTCCGCTCCGACGCGCGGGGCGGTGTCGAGGTCCTGCCGCACCCGGAGGACCCGGCGCCCTCCCCGCTGCTCGGCGGAGTGGCCGGCGCCCTCGACCACCCGACCCGGGTCCGCCGTCCGGCGGTCCGGCAGGGCTGGCTGGAGCACGGCCCCGGGCCCTCGGCGGCGCGCGGCGCCGAGCCGTTCGTCGAGGTGGAGTGGGAGCACGCGCTGGACCTGGTGGCCGCGGAGCTCGACCGGGTCCGCCGCGACCACGGAAACCAGGCCGTGTTCGGCGGCTCCTACGGGTGGGCCAGTGCGGGCCGGTTCCACCACGCGCAGAGCCAACTCCACCGGTTCCTGAACCAGTTCGGCGGATTCACCGGCTCGCGCAACTCGTACAGTCTGGGTACCTCGCTGGTCCTGCTGCCGCACCTGGTCGGCGACGCCGAGGGGGTGCTGCGGGCCGCCTCCTCCTGGCCCACCATCACCCGGCACACCCGCCTGATCGTGGCCTTCGGCGGCATTCCGGCCAAGAACGTGTACGTCACCCCGGGCGGTGTCACCCGCCACGGCACGCCCGGCCACCTGGCCGAACTCGCCGCGCAGGGCGTCGAGGTGGCCCTGGTCAGCCCGCTGCGGGACGACCTCCCCGACGGGCCCGCCACCGACTGGTTCGCGATCTCCCCGGCCACCGACACCGCGTTGATGCTCGCCCTCACCCACACCCTGATCACCGAGGGCCTGCACGACCGCGCCTTCCTCGACGCCTGCACGGTCGGTTTCGACACCTTCGCCGACTACCTGCACGGGCGGCCGGACGGCATCGTCAAGGACGCCGACTGGGCGGCGGGGATCTGCGGCATCCCCGCCGACCGGATCCGCGGGCTGGCCCGGCGGATGGCCGGCACCAGGACACTGGTCACCGTCACCTGGTCGCTGCAGCGCGCCCGATACGGCGAGCAGCCCGTCTGGGCCGCCCTCGCGCTGGCCGCCGCCCTCGGCCAGATCGGGCTGCCGGGCGGCGGGTTCGGGCACGGCTACGGCTCGATGGGGGACGTGGGCGACACCGGCCCGCAGCTGCGGCTGCCCTTCCTCCCGCAGGGGGCCAACCCGGTGGCCGACTTCATCCCGTGCGCCCGGATCGCCGATCTGCTGCTCCACCCGGGGGAGGAGTTCGACTACGACGGCGCCCGCCTCACCTACCCCGACATCCGCCTCGTCCACTGGGCCGGCGGCAACCCCTTCCACCACCACCAGGACCTCGGCCGGCTGCGCCGCGCCTTCGCCCGCCCCGACACCGTCATCGTCCACGAGCCGCACTGGACCGCCACCGCCCGGCACGCGGACATCGTCCTGCCCGTCACCACCGCGCTGGAACGCGAGGACTTCGGCGGCGGCCGCCGGGACACCCACCTGATCGCGATGCACCGAGCCGTCGCACCGCGCGGCGAGGCCCGCGACGACCACGCGGTGCTGGCCGGCCTCGCCGAACGCCTCGGCTTCGGCGAGCAGTTCACGCAGGGCCGCACCCCGCGCCAGTGGCTGGAGCACCTGTACGGCGAGTGGGCCGAGGAGTTGGCCGCCACCGGCCGGGCACGGCCGCCGGCCTTCGCTGACTTCTGGTCGGCGGGGGAGTGGCAACTTCCGGGCGGGCCGAACGAGTTCACCCTGTTCGAGGACTTCAGGGCCGACCCGGCGCGGCACCCGCTGCGCACCCCCAGCGGGCGGATCGAGCTCGCCAGCGCCACCATCGCGGCGATGGAGCTGCCGGACTGCCCCGGCCATCCGAGCTGGCTCCAACCGGAGGAACGGCTGGGCTCCCCGGCCGCCGACCGGCACCCGCTGCTGCTGATCGCCAACCAGCCCGCCACCCGGCTGCACAGCCAGCTCGACACCGGGGCTGTCAGCCTGGCCGCCAAGGTGGCGGGCCGCGAGGCCGTGCAGCTGCACCCCACCGACGCCGCCGAACGCGGCATCAGCACCGGGGAGTTGGTCCGGATCTTCAACGACCGGGGTGCCTGCCTGGCCGGCGCGGTCGTCACCGATCGGGTCCGGCCAGGAGTGGTGCGGCTGCCCACCGGCGCCTGGTTCGACCCGGTGCCCGGCGTGGAGCCCCCGCTCTGCGCCCACGGCAACCCCAACGTGCTGACCGCGGACCTGCCGAGCTCCCGCCTCTCCCAGGGCTGTGTGGGCCAACACGCCCTGGTCCAGATCGAGGGGTGGTCCGGCGACGAGCCGCCCCCGGTGACCGTCCGCACCCCGCCCGCCTTCACCACCGGCCACATCCAGCACACCGCGACCACCATCGAGACGGACGAACCCCGATGACCCAGCAACTGCACCCGCCCGCCCTCGCTCCGCCGGACCTCGACCGGTTGCCCGTCGTCACGGCCGCCCTGGCGGCCCGTGCCGAGGAGCACGACCGCGACGCCTCCTTCCCCTACGAGGGCATCGAGGAGGTGCACCGCGCCGGTCTGCTCACCGCCACCGTCGGCACCCACGCGGGCGGCCCGGGGGGCGGACTCGCCGACACCGTACGCATCCTCGGCGCCCTCGGCGCGGGGGATCCGGCGGTCGCCCTGGTCTCGGCGATGACCCTGTTCACGCACGCCCTGGAGGCGCGCACCCCGCACTGGCCCGCCGGAGCGTACGCGGAGCTGCTGGCCGAGTCCGCCGCGCGCCCGGCCCTGGTCAACGCCCTGCGGGTGGAGCCCGACCTCGGCACCCCGGTCCGCGGCGGGCTGCCGGCCACCGTGGCCCGCCTGCGCGACGGGCACTGGGAGCTGACCGGCCGGAAGATCTTCTCCACCGGCGCGGAGGCGCTGCGCTGGATGCTGGTCTGGGCCCGCACCGACGAGCCGGAGCCCCGGGTCGGGAGCTTCCTGGTCGGCTCCGGCAGCGCCGGCCTGACCGTCGAACGGACCTGGAACCACCTCGGCCTGCGCGCCAGCCGCAGTGACGACGTCCTGCTGGACGCCGTCCGCGTCCCCGAGGGCCACGTCCTCGGGCTCGCCCGGCCGGGTGCGGACGGCGGGCGCGACCCGGCGGCCGGGGCCTGGAACTCGCTCGGACTCACCGCCCTCTACCTCGGGGTGGCCCGGACGGCGCTGGAGTGGCTGACCGGGTTCCTGCACGAGCGCGTGCCCACCGCGCTCGGTGCGCCGCTCGCGAGCCTGCCGCGCTTCCAGAACGCCGTCGGCGAGATCGAGGTGGCGCTGGACGGCGCCGAGCGGCTGGTCACCGCCCTGGCACAGGCCGTCGACGCGGGCGAGCCGGCCGCCGCCGAACAGGCCGCCGGGGCCAAGGTGCTCGGCACCCGGGCCGCGATCGGCGCGGTCGAACAGGCCGTCGCCCTGATCGGCAACAACGCGCTGACCTACGACAACCCGCTCCAGCGCCACCTGCGCAACGTGCTCTGCGCCCGGATCCACACCCCGCAGGACGACACCGTGCTGCTCGCCGCCGGGCAGCGCGCCCTGCTGCGGACCCGCCCCTGACCGCCCGCGGCCGCCCGACGGCGACCACCGGGTCCGCGCGACCGCCGAGCCCCCGAACGCCCGACAACTCCCCGAACCATCAGCGAACCCCCGAACGACCACCGAGTCCCCGCACGACCGGCGATTTCCCGCCGCCACCGCACGAAAGGCCACTGACACCATGCCCGTCGAGTTCATCGGCATGATCGGCACCACCGACGTCTCCGAGACCCGTCCCGCCAGCGGCCCGGTCGTCGACGCCGACTTCACCCGGCGCTTCGCCAAGGCGCACGAGGAGGCCGGCTTCGACCGGATCCTGATCGGCTACGGCTCCTCCAGCCCGGACGGCAGCCAGGTCGCCGCCCACGTGGCCGCGCACACCGAACGCCTCGGCCTGCTGGTCGCCCACCGGCCGGGCTTCGTCGCCCCGACCCTGGCGGCGCGGACCTTCGCGACCCTGGACCAGTTCTCCGGCGGCCGGGTGGCCGTCCACATCATCACCGGCGGCCACGACGCCGAGCAGCGCCGGGACGGCGACTACCTGCCCAAGGACGAGCGCTACGCCCGCAGCGACGACTACCTGGACGTCCTCACCAAGGCCTGGACCAGCGAGGGGCCCTTCGACCACACCGGCCCGTACTACCGGCTGGAGGACTTCCACGCCGAGGTCAGGCCCGTCCAGCAGCCGCGCATCCCGCTCTACTTCGGCGGCTCCTCGGAGGCCGCGTACCGGGTCGGCGGCAAGCACGCCGACGTGTTCGCCCTCTGGGGCGAGCCGCTGGCCGAGACCGCCGAGCAGATCGCCGCCGTCCGGGCGGGCGCCGAAGCCGCCGGACGCAGCACCCCGCCGCGGATCAGCGTCTCGTTCCGCCCGATCCTCGGCCGTACCGAGGAGGAGGCCTGGGAGCGGGCCCACCGGATCCTGGACACCATCCGGAACCGGGGCCGGGGCGGCGGCTCCTTCGTCGGCCAGCGGGCGATCCTCCCGGTCGGCCCCGAGGCCCGGCCGCAGAACGCCGGCTCCCAGCGGCTGCTGGCCGCCGCCGCGAAGGCGGACCGGCACGACCGCGCCCTGTGGACGGCGCCGGCCGCCGCCACCGGTGCGGCGGGCAACTCGACCGCGCTGGTGGGCACTCCGGAGACGGTCGCGCAGGCGCTGCTGGACTACGTGGACATCGGCGTCAGCACCCTGCTGATCCGCGGGTACGACCCGCTGGAGGACGCGCTGGACTACGGCCGCCACCTGCTGCCGCTGGTCCGCCAGGAGGTGGCCCGCCGCGACCGCGCGGACGCCGCCCGGGACGCCGCCGCCCGCCTGGCCGCCCCGGTGACCGCGGGAAGCGCCCGATGAGCGCCGCCACCGCACCCGCGCCGCTCGCGGCCGTCGGACCCCAGACGCCGGCGACCGCCGCGACCGCCGTCGACGGCGTTCCGGCCGGGGCCCGCAGCTGGCTCCCGGCCGAGGGCGCGGCCCGCCGGGGCACCGTGGTCCTGCTGCCCGGACGCGGCGAGAACCCCGCCGTCTACCAGCGCTTCGGTCGCCGGCTCGCGGCCGACGGGTACCTGGTGCACGCGCTCGCCCCGGCCGTGGACCCGGCGCCCGGTACGGACCCGGCGCCCGGCTCGGAGCCGTCGCGGCGTACCGAGGCGGTGGCGGCGGCCTTCGCCGCGATCGCCGAGCGGGCCCCGGCGCCCGTGGTGCTGGCCGGCTCGGACACCGGCGCCCTGCTGGCCCTCGCCGCCGTCCGGGAGGCCGGCGCCGGACCGGACGGCCTGCTGCTCGCGGCCCTGCCCCTGGCGGACGGCGACCCCGCGCCCGCCGACTGGGACGAGGAACTGGCGGCCCGGACGTCCTGCCCGGCGCACCGCGGTGTGCTCACCGCCGACCCGGACTTCGCCCGCGGCGGCTTCGCCGGGCCCGTCCCCGACACGCTGCTCACCTCCGCGCTCGGCCCGGCGGGGGAGCGGCAGCAGCCCGGACGGCGACTGCCACCGGTGCTGGCCCTGCACGGCGCGGCCGACCCGGTGGCGCCGCCCGAGGCCGTCCGCCGGTTCGTGGCCGGGCTGCCCGCGGCCGTCCTGGTGCTGGTCGAGGACGGCCGGCACGACGTGCTCAACGACGCCGCGCACCGCAGCGTGGCCGCCCAGGCCGTCCAGTGGCTGGAGCGCCTGCGCGGCGGCCCTGACCTGCCGCCCGTCCTCACCGTCGAGGAGCTGCCCCGCTGACGTCCCGCCGCCCCCGCCCCGCGCGCGGGGGCGGCGCCGCCCCCGCCCCCGCCCCGCGCGCGGGGGCGGCGCCGCCACCGATCTCCGCCCTGCGTCACCACCCCGGAAGGAATCCCCCGTGTCCCTCGTCCAGGACCTCCCCACCACGAACCTGCTCCCCACCACGCCGCTCCTCCCCGTCGCCGGCGACCCGGCCGCCGACCGCGCCCCCGTGGCCGACCGGCTGCGCCGCACCCTGCGCCGGCAGGCGGCCGGCGTCACCGTGATCACCGTGCCGGGCCCGGCCGGTTTCACCGCGACCTCCTTCACCTCGGTCAGCCTGGATCCGGCGCTGGTGTCCTTCTACGTGTCGGCCACCGCCTCGGCCGCGCCGGCCGTCCGGGCGGCCGGCGGCTTCGCCGTGCACATCCTCGGCCGGGGCCAGGAGGAGCTGGCGGCGCGCTTCGCCCGCAGCGGGACCGACCGCTTCGCCGGTACCGACTGGGCCCCGGACGAGCTGGGCACGCCCGTCCTGTCCGGCGTCGCCGCCTGGCTGACGGCGCGTCCGGTGCTGCTCCAGGAGGTCGGCGACCACCTGCTGGTGGTCGGCGAGGTGATCGACACCTTCGCCCGGCCCGGTGTCGGTCCGCTGGTCTACCATGACGGAGCCTTCGGCGGCTTCACCCCCGCGGCGGGCGCCGGCCACGACGACTGACCGCCCGCGGCCCTCCGCGGGCCCGCACCCGCTCGCCGCTCCCCGCACTCGGCTCCGCTCGCTGCTCCCCGCTCCCGCTCGCTGTTCCCCGCTCCCGCCGCCCGGCTCGCGGCGCCCGCCCGGTCCGTCCCCAGGAGTCCCCGCATGACCCTGACCTTCCACTGGTTCCTGCCCACCACCGGCGACAGCCGCCAGGTGGTCGGCGGCGGCCACGGCTCGACCCCCGGCGTGGTCGACCGGCCGCCCACCGTCGCCTACCTGGGCCAGATCGCCCGGACGGCCGAACAGCTCGGCTTCACCGGGGCGCTGACCCCGACCGGTGTGTGGTGCGAGGACGCCTGGCTGACCACCGCGATGCTCACCCAGGTCACCGAGCGGCTCAAGTTCCTGGTGGCCTTCCGCCCCGGGCAGATCAGCCCCACCCTGGCGGCCCAGATGGCGGCCAGCTACCAGCGCCAGTCGCACGGCCGGCTGCTGCTCAACGTGGTGACGGGCGGCGAGTCGCCCGAGCAGCGCGCGTACGGGGACTTCCTCGACAAGGACGGCCGCTACGCCCGCGCGGACGAGTTCCTCGACATCGTCCGCCGGCTGTGGGCGGGTGAGCGGGTCGACCACCGGGGAGCCCATCTCCGGGTGGAGGACGCCGCGCTGACCCAGCCGCCGGAGCTGGTCCCGGAGATCTACTTCGGGGGGTCCTCGACGGCGGCCGGCGCCGTGGCCGCCCGGCACTCGGACGTCTACCTCACCTGGGGTGAGCCGCCGGCCCAGGTCGGCGAGAAGATCGAGTGGATCCGGCGCCTCGCCGCGGAGCACGGCCGGAAGCCGCGCTTCGGAGTCAGGCTGCACGTCATCGCCAGGGACACCTCCGAACAGGCCTGGGCGGAGACCGAACGGCTGCTCGCCGGCATGAGCGAGGAGCGGATCCGCACCACCCAGGCGGCGCTGGCCCGCAGCGAGTCCGACGGCCAGCGCCGGATGCGGGAGCTGCACGGCGGCGCCGCCGACCGGCTGGAGGTCCACCCGGGCCTGTGGGCCGGCATCGGGCTCGTCCGCGGCGGCGCCGGCACCGCGCTGGTGGGCAGCCACCGCGAGGTGGCCGACCTGATCGAGGAGTACCACCGGGTGGGCGTCGACGAGTTCATCCTGTCCGGTACCCCGCACCTGGAGGAGGCCTACCAGGTCGGCGAGGGCGTCCTCCCGCTGCTCGCCACCCGGGGGCTCTGGCGCCACCCGGTCGCTCCCGCAGTCGGGAGCTGACCCGGAGCCGCCAGGCAGCCGACCCGCGGGCCGACCCGGCGCCGGCGCCGGTCAGGGCCTCGCGGATCGATCAGGGGCGGTCCGCGAGGGCCGCCCCCGGGGTGCGCGGGCCGGTGACGCGGGCGCGGGCGTGGTCGTCGTCGTCATCGTCCGAGGTGAACGTCCCCGTCAGGGAGGAGGTGGCCGAAGCGACGATGCCGATCAGGATGAAGGCCACCAGCAGTCCGCGCCCCGCGCTGCCGAGCACCAGCGGGCGGGTCGCGGACGCGGCCGGCACCGGGCCCTCGGGCGCCCTCTGCGGCTCCTCGCCGAAGAGCTCCTTGGGGTAGGCGGCGGTGAGCATCAGCAGGTAGGCCTCGAACCGCATCCGGTAGCGCACGATCGCGGCCGTCGCCTCGAACAGCGGTCGCGGCATCCGGCCGAGCACCAGCACCACCAGCCAGCTGATGAAGGACACCGTCCACCAGCCGGTGACCAGCACGCTCTGGATGATCGCCGCGGGGATGGCCAGGATCAACCGGAAGAACACGGCCAGCCGGTTCAGCTCCCCCGGCTTCAGGACGACCCTCACCGGATGGTCGGCCGGGTGGAACGCGAAGGGCGGGTAGCTGTCGTGGGTGAGCATGGCGTACGCGCTGACCCGGGTCTCGTACCCCACGTAGCCCGCCAGGTACGTCGCGGCGAAGTCCGGCAGCCGCCCGAGCACCAGTGCTCCGAACCAGCCGATCACGGCCACGAAGAAGGCCACCACCGACAGCACCCAGACCACGATGAACTGGGGGATCAGCAGCAGCAGGCGGAAGAACACGGTCAGTCGGTTCTGCTCGCCGGGCTCGGGCATGTCCAGCACCGGCAGGAACTCGGCCGGGACCGGTGAAGCGTCAGGGGGAGCGTCCCACATCCGGGCCTCCGGGCGTCAGAACCACGGCGACCGCGGGCACGGCCACCTGCTCCGAAGATCGCAGCCGCCCACCGCACCCGCCCGCCGGACGGCCCGATCGGGCTAAGCGCTCGCGCGGACGGGCCACGGCGACGGCACCCCGGGGGGCAGGGCGGGCCCAGCTCGCGGTGATGACAGAGGCGCGACACTCCGTGATCACCGGGGAGGCCTGTGCCTGCCCTGCCGTCCTGGCCGACCGAACCGTCCTGAGGTCGACTCGGCGCCGGGCTGCGTGGGCGGCCGGCCGAGCCTGATCGGCGGTCAGCCCGCGTCGGCCTCCGCCCTCCACGCGGAGCGGAGCCGTGCGATGACGTCGCCGGCCTGGCGAAGCCCCGCCCGGTAGGCCGGTTCCCAGGCCGCCAGGTCGCCCGGGTCCGAGCCGAAGGCCCGTACCGAGGCGGGATCGGGGCCGATGGTCACCACGGTGTCCGCCCCCACGGCCTCCAGCTGCCGGTCGAGCGGCTCACGGGGAAACAGGTGCGCCATCGGCTCGACCACGACCAGCACGCGGGCTCCGGCCGCCAGGTCGGCGTTGGTGCCCGCCCGCAGCGCTCCGTCCAGGTAGCGCCGGCCGTCGATGGCAACCGGCGGCGCGGCCCCGGGGAAGGCGCTGCTCGCCGCGACCGCGTGCACCAACGGCACATCGCTGTCGCCGTCCCACACCACGGGCTCACCGGTGGTCGCGTCCACGGCCGTGATCAGCAGTCGTCGCTCCGGCCACGCGTCCGCACCGATCAGGGCGGCGCGTCCCGCGATCAGCGCCTGCTCGGCTTCGGGGTCGGTGGTGTCGAGCGCGAGCCGGCCGACGCGGCGCCTGGCCTCGCCCGGTTCCAGGCCGCGGTCGCCCAGCACGGCGAACACCTGGCCCATCCGCGAGGGGTCCGCCCTGACCCGGTGGGCCGGCTGGCGGGCCGACGTCGCGAGCCGCCCCGGGTCCTGCCCGGTGGCGAGCAGGGCCCCGACGATCGCGCCGGCGGACGTGCCGACGATCAGGTCGGCTTCGCCCAGATCCACGCCGTCGCGGCGCAGTCCGTGGGCCAGTCCCGCCGTCCAGGCGGTGCCGACGTGACCCCCCGGACCCAGGACGAGTGCTCGGTCGAAGGTGTGCAAAGCGGTCTCCCCTCGTTATTGAAACAGTCGTACCATAAACTCGCTCATGCTGGTTCAACTCCGGCCTGCTGAGAGGAGATCCACCGTGGGGCGACCCGCCGATCCGGCCCGTCGCGAGCGCACACTGGCGCTGGCGACCGACTACGTGCTGGCGCACGGCCTGGCCGGGCTGAGCCTGCGACCACTGGCGGCGGCCCTCGACAGCAGCCCACGGATGCTGCTCTACGACTTCGGCAGCAAACAGGAGTTGGTCGCGGCGGTCCTCGCCGAGGCCCGCCGCCGAGGTGCCGAGCGCCTGGCCGGGCACCGTCCGGCGGCGACGGGCTCCGTGCAGGAGCGACTGCGTGGCATCTGGTCATGGATGAGCGCGGACGAACGTGCGCCGTTCGTCCGGCTGTTCTTCGAGGTGCACGCCGACGGCCTGGTCCACCCCGAGCACTACCCCGACCAGGGGCAGGCGATCACCGACTGGTTCGACACTCTCGGTGCCACCTTCCGCGACGTCTCCACCGGCCCCGAGGACACCGTCACGCCCACGTTGGTCATGGCCGTCGTCCGGGGTCTGCTGTTCGATCTCACAGCGACCGGCGACCGCCACCGCACCGATCGTGCGCTGGACCGCTTCGCTGAACTCCTCGGGTAGTGAACGCCGGCCGCGGTGGGTGCCGGCTGACGGTCGGTCGTGGCCGGGGATGCCGCTTTTGCCCCTCTCAGCAGGGGCGTTCGGCACACGAACACCCGGGGGCGGCGCAGGCGGCGGCTCGCGTCCGTGATAAGTACTGCGTTCGAGCGACCGTCGACACGGCCGGTTGACGTACCGACACCCTGGGGGCCCCGATGCCGCTGTTCCGACGCCGAACCGACGGCGAGTCCGCCGGCGGTGACGGCGGACTCCGCGGCCTGTTCCGCGGACGGGCCGGATCCGACGCGTCCGCGCTCGACCCGGCGTACGGCGACCAGGAGCTGGCCGGGCTGCGCGCCCGGGCGGCGGTGGGCGACTGGGCGGCCGTCCGTGACGGACTGTCCGAGGTGCCCGACGAGGCCGACCTCACCTGGCTCCTCGCCGTCCTCTCCGAGGTGCCCGGCATCGAGCGGTGGATCCCCGACGCGGTCGCCGCCGAACCCGACTCGGCGCTGCCCCTGCTGCTCTCCGGCGCCCGCCAGATCGCCTGGGCCTGGGAGGCGCGTACGGGGGCACGGGCCAAGTACGTGTCCGAGGAGCAGTGGAAGACCTTCGGGGAGCGGCTGGCGGTGGCCGAGGAGCAGCTGTACGAGGTGGCCGAGCGGGAGCCGCAGTGGCTGGCCCCCTGGTACTTCCTCCAGATCAGCGCCCGTGGTGCCTCGCTCGGACCCGACGTCGGCCGCTACCGCTTCGACGCGGCGGTGCGCCGCCGGCCCGGACACCTCGGCTCGCACCGCCAGCGGCTCCAGCAGGTGTGTGCCAAGTGGGGCGGATCGCACGAGCAGATGCACGACTTCGCCCGTACGGCCATGCTCTCCGCCCCGGAGGGCAGCCCCCTGGGCGAGCTCGTCGCGCTGGCCCACCTGGAGCACTGGCTCGACCTGGACTCCGGGGCCGACCGCGCCCACATGGCCGGCCAGGCCGTGCGCGATCAGCTGCACGAGGCGGCCGACCGCTCGATCCGCCACCCGGACTACCAGCGCCCGCGCGGCTGGAAGTCGGCCTACAACACCTTCGCGATGGCGTTCTACGTCGCCGGGCAGCCGAAGGCGGCCGACCTGCTGTTCCGCGAACTCGGCGGCACCGTCACCGAGGCGCCGTGGCACTACCTGGACCGGGATCCGGTGCAGGCGTACCGGACCGCCCGGGACGCCTGCGCCCGCTGACCTGCACCCGGCCGACCCGGCCCCGGAGCGATCCGCGTCCGACCGTCCGGCGCCGGATCGTCCGGTGCCCGACCGTCCGGCGCCCCGCGGCCGGCCCGCGCCCGCCACCCCGTACCCCTCGTAGCGAAAGAATCCACGGTGTCCGAACCCGACCCCACGACGAGCGCACACACCTTCCAGGTCGACCTCCGCGGCCTGGTCGACCTGCTCTCCCACCACCTCTACTCCAGCCCGCGGGTCTACCTGCGGGAACTCCTGCAGAACTCGGTGGACGCGATCTCCGCCCGCCGGGCACTCGACCCGACCGCGCCGGCGGCCATCACCGTCCACGCCGACGACGAACTCACCGTCACCGACACCGGCGTCGGGCTCACCGAGGCCGACGTCCACACCTTCCTCGCCACCATCGGCCGCAGCTCCAAGCGCGACGCCGACGGCCGCCTGGACGGCACCGGCCTGGCCGCCGCCCGCGGCGACTTCATCGGACAGTTCGGCATCGGCCTGCTCGCCTGCTTCGTCGTGGCGGACGAGATCACCGTCGTCACCCGCTCCGCCGCCACCCCCGGGGCGCCCGTCATCGAATGGCGCGGCGGCTCCGACGGGCGCTACACCATCAGGACGCTGCCCGCCGCGGCGAAGCCCGAGCCCGGCACCACCGTCACGCTGACACCCCGCGCGGACGCCGCCGAGTGGACCCGCGCCGGCCAGGTCCTCGAACTGGCCCGCAACTACGGCAGCCTGCTGCGCCACGAGGTGACCGTGGTCGACGCCGCCGGCAACCGGACCAGGGTCAACGCCACCCCGCCGTGGGAGCAGCGACACGCCTCCCCGCAGGCCCGCCGCGAGGCCCTCGCCGACCACTGCCGCAGCACCTTCGACTTCACCCCGCTGGACAGCATCGAGCTCGACCTGCCGCTGGTGGGCCTGCGCGGCGTCGCCTACGTGCTGCCGGACGCCGCCCCGACGTCCCGCCGGGCCGGCCACCGGGTGCACCTCAAGGGCATGCTGCTCTCCGAGCAGGCCGACGAACTCCTGCCCGAATGGGCGTTCTTCGTCCGCTGCGTGGTCGACACGGACGGCCTGCGCCCGACCGCCTCCCGCGAGGCCCTGTACGCCGACGAGACCCTCGCCGCCGTCCGCGACGCCCTCGGCGTCCGCATCCGCGACTGGCTCACCGGCCTGTCCGCCAGCGACCCGGCGCTGCTCCACCGGTTCCTCGGCGTGCACCACCTCGCGGTCAAGGCGCTCGCCCGCTACGACGACGAGCTGCTGCGGATGCTGCTCCCGTGGCTCCCGTTCGAGACCACCGACGGCAACGTCACCCTCGACGAGTTCGCCCGCTCCCACCCGGTGATCCTGGTGGCCCGCACGGTGGAGGAGTTCCGCCAGGTCGCACCGATCGCCGGCGCCGCGGGCCTCGGCGTCGTCAACGGCGGCTACACCTACGACCGGGACCTCGTCCACCGCCTGCCCGAGATACGCCCCGGCAGCTCCGTCGCCGACCTCGACCCGGGCACCGTCACCGCCCACCTCGACACCGTCGACCCCGCCGCCGAACTCGCCGCCGCCGCCTTCCTCACCGTCGCCCGCGAGGTGGTGGGCCGCTTCGACTGCGACGTCGCCCTGCGCAGCTTCCACCCCACCAGCGCCCCGGCCCTGCTGCTCGACAACCGGGAGGCGCGCCACGAACGCACCCGCGCCCGGCTCGCCGACGAGGCGGACGGCCTGTGGGCCGACATCCTCGGCTCGCTGCGCGCCGAGGCACCGCGCGCGCAACTCGTGCTCAACCACCTGAACCCGCTGGTGCGCCGCGCCTCCTCGATCACCCACCGGGACCTCGTGGTGACGGCCGTCGAGGCGCTCTACGGCCAGGCCGTGCTGCTCACCCGCCGCCCGCTGCTGGCCAGCGAGAGCGCCCTGATCAACCGGTCGTTCATCAGCCTGCTCGACCACGCCATGCTCGGCCACGAGACGGCCGCTCCGGGGAAGGACGCGTAATGCTGGACAGCAAGGAGGCCGTCACCGAGGCCCTGCGCGAGAACGACGGCCTCCCCTACGGCCGGCAGCGGACCGTGACCGCCGAGGAACTCGTCGAGGCCGCCGACCAGTTCGACGACCCGGGCCTGTCCGCGACGGCCCTGCTGGAGCTGATGGAGGCCTACGAGTACGACGGCGAGGCCCGCAAGTCACCCGTCGTCTTCGCCCGCGTCCTCAAGCTCTGGGACACCCACCCCGACGTCTTCAGCGACTGGGCGCGCCACCAGGTCTTCTGGCGCTTCAAGTGGGTCGCCGCCGCCCTGCGCGGCACCCCCGACGTGCCGCTGACGGCGATCCACCGCTGGCACACCGAGATGCGCGACCGTTACCGCGCCGCCGAGTTCGACCTCCAGCCGTACTACGCGCAGCGCCACCACCTGGCCGCGCACACCGGCCTGGGCGCCGACCAGGAGTTCGACCTCTGGGCGACCCGGCCGCGCAGCCGGCTCAGCGACTGCGCGGCCTGCGAGATCCGCGCCCAGGCGCTGCACCACATCCGCTCGGGGGACGACGCCCGGGCGCTGGAGGTCTGGCAGCCGGTCTTCGAGGGCCGCAGCTCGTGCAGCGAGGAGCCCTACACCAGCCAGGCCCACGCCCTGCTGCCGCTGCTCCGCGAGGGCCGCGCCGACGAGGCGCGCTCCGCCCACCTGACCGGCTACCGCTGGGCCCGCGGCAAGAGCAGCACCGCGACCCAGATCGGCCTGCACCTGGAGTTCTGCGCGCTGTCCGGCAACGAGCCGCGCGGCCTGGAGGTCCTCGCCGACAACCGGGACCTGTTCGACGGGCAGGGCGACCCGTACGCCCGACTGCAGTTCCTGACCGGCGTGCAGATCCTCGCCGCCCGGCTCGTCGAGCTCGGCCACGGCGGGCTCGCCGTCGGCGGACCGCCCGGAACCGCCTGGACCGCGGACGCCCTGCTCGCCCACGTCCGCGCCGAGGGCGACGCCCTGGCCGCCCGCTTCGACGCCCGCAACGGCACCGACGCCGTCGGCGCGCGCCGCCGGGCCCGCCTCGCCCGGCTGCCGCTGCTCACCGAGCCGCTCGCCCTCGGGGTACGCGCCACCGGCCCCGCCACCGCCACCGCCGGGCCCGGTCCGGCGCCGGCCGGCGAGGCCGCGGCCCACCGGGCGACGGAACCCGAGCCGGAGGGGTTCGGCGACCTGCTCGCCCGGGTCCGGGAACTGACCCGGCAGGGCCACCCGCACGCCGCCGGACTGTGGCGACGGGTCGAGGAGCGGCTGGCGGCCGGCGAGAGCCCCGACGCCGCCGGGGCGGGGAGCGAGCGCCTGATCCGGGCGGAGCTCGCCGACCACGCGGCCGTGGACTCCGACGGCGAGGACGTCGCGGCGCTCCGCAGCGCCCTGGGGACCGCCGCCCGGCTGTTCGAGGAGGAGGGCCTGCCCGGCCGGGCGCTGGCCGCACGCACCCGCGAGGCCGTCGCCCACCTGGGCAGCCGCGGTGGCGACGACCGTACCGAGAACGGCCCGGAGGACGGAACCGAGGTCGGTACCGAGTCCGGTACCGAGTCCGGTACCGAGGACGGTGGCGAGGACGGTGGCGACCGGCGGCGGGTGGACTGGGCGCTGCTGGACGCGTACCTGCGGCAGGCCGAGGAGCTGCTCGCCGACGGCCGGCTGGACCCCGACGACCACCTGACCGTCCTGCAGATCCGGGTCTTCGGCCGGCACCACGAGGTGTCGTCCGCCCTCCCCGAGGCCGGACCCTCGGGTGAGCCGTCGGCGGCCGGGGCCGAGCGGCTCCAGGAGTGCGCGGCGCGCTTCGAAGCCGAGGTCGCCGTCCTGCGGAAGACCGCCGAGGACTACGGGCACCCGCACCGGGTCGCCGGCTCCCTCCAGTTCAGCGCCGACCTGGCGGCCCGCCAGGGCCGGTTCGAGCAGGCCGAGAGCGAACTGGCGCTCGCCTTGGACCTGTTCGACCGGAGCGGCCGCCCCTGGCGGGCGCCGCGCGCCCTCGGACTGCTCGGCCAGATCAAGCTGTTCCAGGGCGAACCCGCCGACGCCGTCCCGCTGTTCCACCGGGCGCTGGCGGAGACGGCCCGCTGGGGCGACGACGACTTCCCGGTCGCGGCGACGTACGCCATGCTCGGGCACGCGTGCGCCCACTCCGGCGACCACGGCGGCGCCGTCCGCGCGCTGTCCGAGGCCGCCGCCCGGTACGACCGCGCCGGCGACGCCACCGAGGCGGCCGACGCCCGCCTCCAGCTCGCCGACGTCCTGGAGCGGAGCGGGCAGCCGGCGGACGCGGTCGCGGTGCTGGAGTCGGTGCTGCAGCCGGGCGCCGAGGCGGCGCTCGACCCGCGGTTCGTCGCCCAGGTGCGGCTGAACCTGGCCCGCGGCCTGGCGGGCCTCGGCGAACACCGGCAGGCGGCCGAGGAGTTCCTGCACCTCGCCGAGGAGACCGCCGGGTGGGAGGACGGGGACACGTACACGATGGTGGCGTGCGAAGCCACCCTCGCACTGGCGGAGGCCGGCAGCTGGGAGGCCGCCCACGACGCCCGCGAGCGGACCCTCGCCGCCCACCGGCGGGCGCCCCGCCCCGACCAGGTCGCGGACATGCTGCGGGACATCGCGCGCCTCACCATGGCGGCCGAGGGCCCCGCGGGCCTCGACTCCGCGCTGGAGCGGCTGGCGGAGGCCGACACCCTGCGGGAGCGCGCCGAGGCCGGCGGCCACCCGGTGACCGCCTGGTACCTGACCGGCGCCGGGCACTACGAGCGCGCCCGTGCCTACGCGGTCGCCGAGCGGCCGGAGGAGGCGCTCGCCGCGGCCGAACTGGCGATCACCGCCTACGAGGCGGGCGGCCCGGACGGCGAACGCCCCCGGGCCGAGGCGGTCCGGGTGGCGGCCCTGGTCGAGGGCGGCACCCTCGGCCGTACCGATGCCGCCCGCCGGCGTCTCACCGCGGCCATCGGGCGCTGCGCCGGGCCCGACCTGGCGGACGTCGCCGAGGTCCTCACCGGCGTCCGCGACCGCCTGGGCCAGTCGGCGTCCTGACCCGGCCCCCGGGGCCCACCCCGCCGTTCGGGAACGGCTGGGTGGGCCCGACCGGAGCGCCGGCTCCGGGGGGGGGGGGGGGGGGGCCGGCCCGCCGGCCCAACAGAGGCCGGGCCGGCCCCCGGAAACCCGGGCGCCCCCCCACCGGGGGGGGGGGGGCGGGGGGGCCCCCCCCCCCCCCCGGCGCCGGGGGGGGGGGGGGGGGGGGGGGGGGGACTGCCCGACGTCGCATCAGAGGCCGTGCCGGACGCCGGATACCCTGGCGGCCACCCACAGGAGGGGAGTACCCGACCGATGACCACGCTTTCGCTGCCCGTCACCACCGAGCGGCTGGTCATGCGCCGGTTCACGCCGGACGACCTCGACGACCTGTACGCCTACCAGGGCCGCCCCGAGGTCGCCCGGTACCTCTACCGGCAGCCGCTCACCCGTGAGCAGTGCGTTCGGACCCTGGAGCGGCGCGTCGCGGCCACGGCGTGGGCCGAGGACGGGGACGACCTGGTGCTCGCGGTCTGCCGGGCCGGCGAGGCGGGTGTCGTCGGCGAGGTCGTGCTGAAGCTGGCGAGCGCGCGGGCCCGCCAGGCCGAGATCGGCTGGGTCTTCAACCCCGAGCACGGCGGGCGTGGTTACGCCACCGAGGCGGCGCGCGCGACGGCCGCGCTGGCCTTCGACGGGCTGGGTGTCCACCGGCTCTTCGCCCGCCTCGACGTGCTCAACACCGGGTCGGTGGGCGTCTGTGAGCGCCTCGGCATGCGGCGGGAGGCACATCTCGTGGAGAACGACCTCGACGGCGAACGCTGGGGCAGCGAGTACGTCTACGCGATGCTCGGCCGCGAGTGGAGGGCGGATCCGGCCGGCTGACCGGCCCGGCAGCGGTGCGCTCACGCCGTGCCCGGCGCCGGCCGCCCGTGGGCGGGCACCCGGGCCTGCGCGCCTGCGCCGTGACGGTCCGTGTCCGCGGGGCGGCCGCCCGGTGCACCCGGCACCGCGCGGCCGCCCCTCCCGGTGCTCCTACCGGGTGCTCGCCTCAGCGCCGCGGCGGCGTGGGGTGGCTGCCGTAGGGGCGGGTGATGATCTCCATGCCGTGTCCGGCCGGGTCCAGGAAGTACAGCCCCCGTCCGCCGTGGTGACGGTTGATCTCTTCCGGCTGCTTCATGTGCGGGTCGGCGTAGAAGGTGATCCGGGCCCGCCGGATCCGCTCCCAGGCCGCGTCGAACTCCTCCTCGGAGACGAGGAAGGCGTAGTGCTGCATGGTGATCGACCCGGCCGGGACGGCGGCGAAGTCCAACGTGACGCCGTTGCCGGTGGCGACGGGAACGAACGGACCCCACTCGTCCCCGACCTCAAGGCCCAGGATCCCCGCCAGGAACTCGGCGGACTCCCGGTTGTCCCGGGCATGGACGATGGTGTGGTTCAACTCGACTGACATGGGTGACATGCCTCCGTAAGGCACTCGCGGCCACCTCCATGCCTCACCCGGTCGGTGACCGACACGCGATGCCGCGCCCACGACCCTATGCACCGAGGCTCCCGCCGTCGAGTGGCTCGGCGGCCGGCACCACCGCGGTGAGCCGGACCGCGGGCCGGCGCGCGGGCCGGACCGCACCCCGACCGGGGCCGGTGCGCGTCCGGAGGGGTCCGGGTGACCCCCGGTCGCGGGGGTCCGCGGTGGGGGCTGGTAGAAACGGGGCTGGTAGAACGGGGGCCGCCGGGACGGGGAGGTCCGGGGCGGGGAGGTCGGGGTTCGGGGGATCGGGGATGCAACCGCCGGTGGGCGGGACACGTCAACAAGCAGACGGGGAATCGCCCCGCGTTCCCGCGGCGGCTGCCGCGGGGGCAGAGCAGGGGGGTTCGGCGGGGCGGGTGCGGGGCGGGTGGTTCGGGTGGACGGGGGTCCGTGGCGGCCGATGCCGCGCGGACGCGCGGGCCCGGGGCCGTGGACCCCGCGCCGGAGCACCCGCTCGCGGGGGGCGGAGGACGGTCACGGCCACAAGCCGTGACGTAGTGACAGTGCGGTGCACATCTGCATCGCGAAGCAAGGAGCATGATGATCCGGGCGCTCGCCACCTGGAACCCGCTGGACTGGCCGCTGACGCACGGGCCCGTTG
Source organism: Kitasatospora sp. NPDC057015 (assembly GCF_042673745.1). Lineage (NCBI taxonomy): Bacteria > Bacillati > Actinomycetota > Actinomycetes > Kitasatosporales > Streptomycetaceae > Kitasatospora > Kitasatospora sp. NPDC057015. The sequence goes on along the minus strand of NZ_JBHUSG010000001.1, from coordinate 270,265 downwards.
CCTACGCCGTACTGGCGGTGGGCTGGGTCGCGGTACTGCTGCTCGCGGTGGACCGCGGGCCGCGTTGGGCGGGGCGGCGGCTGCCCCTCGCCGTGGGACTGGCCGTGGTCCTCACCGTGCTGCTGGACGTCGTCGTCGACGACTGGTGGCAGCCGTTCCCGGAGGGTCTGCCGAACGAGGTGACGGTCTGGATCGGCGCGGCGATCCTGGGCCTCTGCCTGGCCGGCTTCCGGATGCCCAGGCTGACCTGGTGGCCCGGGCGGGCGCTGGCGGCGCTGGCCGCGGCGCTGGCCGTCCTGATGGCGTCCTCGCAGGTCAACCGGCAGTTCGACCAGTACCCGACGGCGCGGGTGCTGCTCGCGCCGTGGATCAGTGACACCGGGACGCTGAGCACCAGCCAGGCCGACCGGACGATCACCGCACCGCCGGGCAAGACCATGGAGGAGGTGTGGACGCCGCCCGCCGACCTCCCCCAGAAGGGGACCCTGGCCACGGTGCGGATCCCCGGCCCGCGCTCGGCCTTCAAGACCCGCAAGGGCTTCGTCTACCTGCCGCCCGCCTACGAGGCGACGCCCCGGCCGCTGCTGCCGGTGCTGGTCCTGCTGCCGGGCCAGCCGGGCGCGCCCGAGGACTGGGTGAACTCCGGCGGGCTGCGGGACATCATGGACACCTTCGCCGCCGCCCACCGGGGCCTGGCGCCGATCGTGGTCGTCGCCGACCCCACCGGCTCCCCCTGGGTGAACCAGCTCTGCATGGACTCCCGGCTCGCCAAGGCGCAGACCTACCTCGCCCACGACGTCCCGGCCTGGGTGCGCGACACCCTGCAGACCGCCTCGGGCCGCAAGTCCTGGGCGGTGGCGGGCCTGTCCTTCGGCGGTACCTGCTCGCTGCAGCTGGCCCTGAACGCCCCCGAGGTCTTCGGCTCCTTCATCAACATCTCGGGCCAGCAGGAACCCACCCTCGGCAGCCACGGGAAGAGCGTCAAGGAGGCCTTCGGCGGCAACGAGGCGGCCTTCGAGGCCGTCGACCCGATGCACATGCTGGCGCGGAAGAAGTTCCCGGACACCGCCGGGATCTTCGTGGTCGGCTCCAACGACCAGGAGTTCCGCCCGCAGCAGGAGAAGATGTACGCGGCCGCCGTCCGGGCGGACGCGGCGGTGGAGCTCCAGGTGAAGCCGGGTTGGCACGACTGGACGGTGTTCCGGGCGGCCATCAGCGACAACCTGACCTGGCTCACCAAGCGCATGGGTCTGATCGGATGAGCGCCGCGGCCACCACCCCCGCCGACGGCCCCGCCGAGACCCACGCCGCGACCGGCACTCCTGCCGCGACCGGCAACCCCACGCCCGCCGTCCCCGCACCCGCCGTCCCCGCCCCCGCGCCGGCCGCCGCCGACGGCCCGGACGCACCGGTCCCGGTACCGGGCGAGGGCCGCACGGCGCCGGCACCCGAACCGGCCCGCTCCCGCTGGCTGCACGCGGCCCGCCGGCTGCGCGCCGCACCACTGACCCTCGGACTGCTGGCCGCGCTGTGGATCATCGGCGCGGCCACCGGCAGCCTGCGCGGCGGCCCGCCCGGCCAGCTCCTGGACCGGATCGGCGTGGGCCTGCCCACCCTGGACGCCGGCCGCTGGTGGACGCCCCTCACCTCCCTGCTCTGGTGCTCCGGCCTCAGCTCGTACGTGTTCACCAGCGTGCTGATCCTGCTGGTGGTGCCGACCGCCGAACGCCGGCTGGGCCGCCGCCGCAGCGTGCTGGTGCTGGTCACCGGGCAGGTCGTCGGGACACTGCTCGGCACCGCCCTGGTGCGCCTGGGCATCGCCGCCGGCGAGGGCTGGACCCTGGACATCTCCGACCAGGTCACCACCGGCCCCGGCGTGGGTCTGTTCGCGCTCGCCGCCGTCCTGAGCCACCGCCTGACCATCCTGTGGCGGCGGCGGATGCACCTGCTCGTGGTGCTGGTGCCGCTGGTCTCCACCCTGTACATCGGTCACCTCCAGGGCGTGCAGCGCTTCGCCGCCGCCCTGGCGGGCCTGGCCGCCGGCGCCCTGCTCCAGCGCGAGGGCCCGCCCCGCGCCGCCGGCTCCGGGCTCCCCGAGGCGCCGCGCCGCCGCGGCTGGCGGTTGCGGCGCCGCTACGGGTCCTCCCACAACGAGACCCGGGTCCTGGTGGCGCTGTGCCTGGTCGCGGCGGCCGTCGGGCCGCTCGTCGCCTCGCTGTACGACAACGCGATCGGCCCCTTCAACAGCCTGTCCGACCTCTACCTCTCGCGCTCCTACGCGCCGGAGGAGATCGCCGACCTCTGCTCGATCTCCGTCCACGAGTGCGCCCGCGCGCACGCCGTGCAGAACTTCTTCGACTCGCCCGGCCGCCTGATGGCCGCCGCCGTCCCCGCCCTGCTGCTGGTCCTCGCCGAGGGCCTGCGCCGGGGGCTGCGGGCCGCCTGGCGGATCACCGTCCTCACCGAGCTGATCTGGATCTGCCTGCTCGGGCGCCTGCTGGCCGACGACCTCGCGATGCTGGAGGACCCGGCGGACACCGCCGCCGTCGTCGAGTTCTTCGTCGAGGCCCTGCTGCTGCCCGTCCTGACCACGGCGCTGCTGGTCCGCACCCGCCACCGCTTCCAGCTGCGGATGGGACGCCGGGTGGTGCGCCGGCTGGCCGCCGTGGTCACCGGCACCCTGCTGCTCACCGCCACCGCCTACGTCGGCGTGGGCGCCCTGGTCCGCGAGCAGTACGAGCCGCAGATCGGCGTGGGCCGGCTGGTGGCGGGCCTGCCCGCGGCCTACCTGCCGCCCGCCTACGGCGAACTGCTCGCCGACTACCCGATCGCCACCGGCCCGGTGGCCCGGCTGCTGGTCACCTACTGCGGCCTGCTGTTCTGGACGGTGACGCTGTCCGCGCTGCTGGTGGCCCTGCGCCGGCCGGTGGTGCACGTGGACGCCGAGGACGCCGCCCGGGCCCGGGCGCTGCTCACGGCGCACGGCGGGAGCACGCTGTCCTTCATCAGCACCTGGGACGGCAACCACTACTGGTTCGACGAGGCCGGCGAGGCGGCGGTGCCCTACCGGGTGCTGTCCACGGTCGCGCTGACCACGGGCGACCCCTTCGGCGAGCCGGAGGCGCGCCTGCGGGCGGTGGCGGGGTTCGCGCGCCACTGCGACGCGCGCGGCTGGACCCCGTGCTTCTACAGCGTCACCCCCGAGGTCCGGGCGGCCGCCGTCGACCTGGGCTGGCGGTCCCTGCAGGTCGCCGAGGACACCGTGGTGGCGCTGCCCGAGCTGGCCTTCACCGGCAAGAAGTGGCAGGACATCAGGACCTCGTTGAACAAGGCCGGCAAGCAGGGCATCGTCGCCGAGTGGTGGACCTACCGCGAGGCGCCCGCCGCGATCCGGGACCAGATCCGCTCCATCTCCGAGGAGTGGGTCAGTGACAAGGGCCTGCCGGAGATGGGCTTCACCCTGGGCGGCCTGGAGGAGCTGGAGGACCCGGCGGTCCGGGTGCTGGTCGCCGTAGACCCGGAGCGCCGGGTGCACGGGCTGACCAGCTGGATGCCGGTGTACGAGGACGGCCGACCGGTCGGCTGGACCCTCGACTTCATGCGCCGCGGCTCCGACGGGTTCCGCGGCGTGATGGAGTTCCTGATCGCCTCCGCCGCCCTCGGCTTCAAGGAGGAGGGCGCCCGCTTCGTGTCGCTGTCGGGTGCCCCGCTGGCCCGCGCCGACCGCGGTCAGGACCCGACCTCGCTGCAGCGGATGCTCGACTGGATGGGCAAGGTCCTGGAGCCGGTGTACGGCTTCCGCTCGCTGCTCGCGTTCAAGGCCAAGTTCCAGCCCGAGTACCGGCCGCTCTACATGGTCTACCCGGATCCGGCGGCCCTGGCGAGCATCACCCGTGCCATCGGCAAGGCCTACCTGCCGCACCTCACCGCGGCCCAGGGCGTGCGCCTGATGCGGAAGCTGTCCGCCTGAGGCGAGCGGCCGAACGCCCGCCCCCGCACGCGGAACCCGCGAGGGGGCGGGCGCCCGTACCGGGGGCGGGCGTTCGGGCCGACCGGCCGGGCGCTCAGGCCTCGGCGATCTGCCGGAGCTCGGCGGTGACCGTCATGTAGGAGTCGTGGACCTCCAGGAAGCGCCTGGTCCACTCCAGGGCCTCGGCCTTGTCCTTCGTCTGGATGATGGCGTAGCCGCCGACGACCTCCTTGCCCTCGGCGAAGGGCCCGTCGATGCTGCTGAGGTTGCCGTCCGACCAGGTCAGGCGGGTGCCCTCGGAGGTGGGGGCGAGCCCCGCGGTGTCCACCATGACCCCGGCCTCGGTGATCTCCTTGAACAGCGCGCCCATCCGCTCCTCGAACTCGGGGCTGGGCTGCTGGACGGTGGCGTTCTGCTCGTCGATGCGGATCATTGACAGGAAGCGCGGCATGGTGACTCCTCGGTCGGTCGGGCGGGGCGTCTCCCCGCCTCATCACCCTTGCGTCGAACGGTGGAGGGCCGGATCGACAGCCCTCGGGAAATTCTTTCGGAGAATCCTCCGCGCCGCCGCACCGGTCGTCCGCCCGCGCCGGCTCCCGGACGTGGCGACCGGCCGGCCGCCGGCTCACAGCCGCACGATCACCAGCGCGGTGTCGTCGGTGGTGCCGCCCGGCGCCAGCAACTCGGCCAGCACCGCGTCGGCGAGCGCCTCGGGCTCGGCCCCCCGGTGGTCCGCGAGCGAGCCGGCGAGCCTGGCCAGCCCGGCGTCGATGTCCTCGCCACGGCGTTCGATCAGCCCGTCGGTGTAGAGCACCAGGGTGTCGCCGTCCGCGAACTCCGTCCGCGCCTGCGGCCGCCGGACGTGCTCCGGACGCGCACCGAGCGGGGGGTCGGTGGCCGCGTCCAGGAACTCGACCTCGTCGGCGCGCACCAGGGCCGGCGGGGGGTGGCCGGCACTGCTGTAGGTGATGGAACCGCTCGCCCAGTCGATCAGGGTGCTCACCGCCGTGGTCGTCTCGGCGCCCGCGACCGACCGGGCGTACAGGCCGAGGACCTCCAGCGCCTGGGCCGGACCGTCGGCCACCCGCGAGGCGGCACTGAGCGCGCTGCGCAGCTGGCCCATGACGCACGCCGCCGCCAGCCCGTGCCCGACCACGTCGCCGACCGCCACCCCCAGCTGCTCACCGGGCAGGTCGACCAGGTCGTACCAGTCCCCGCAGACGTTCAGCGCGTCGACGGCGGGCTGGTAGCGGACGGCGACCCGGTGGTGCCCGACCGGGGTCGGGGCAGGCAGCAACGCCTGCTGCAGTGCCAGCGCCACCTCCCGCTCGCGGGCGTGCGCCTGCCGCAGCCGCTCGTTGACCTCCTGCAGCTCCTTGGCCCGGGCGTACAGATCCGCCTCCAGCACCCGTGTCCGGCTGCCGTCCGACCCGCCGCGGGCCCGGATCAGCTCGGTGACCTCCTCCACCCGGTGGACCAGGAGGACCGCTTCGCCGTCCGGACCGAGCACCGCGGTGTTCACCGGGCTCCAGTACCGCTCCTCCCACTCGCCCGACTGCTCCGCGGACTCCACGTCGTAGCGCTGCAGGGCCATGGCGTCACGCTCGCCGGTCTCCAGCACCCGCCGCAGCGAGGCCGCCAGGTTGCGCATGCCGTCGGCGTGCGGGTCGTTCGGATTGTCGGGGAAGACGTCGAACAGGTAGCGGCCCACCACCTGCTCGCGGCTGCGTCCCGCCATCCGCAGGAACTCCTCGTTGGTGTCCGCGAAGACCAGCTGCGGGGTCAGCAGCGCCACCATGCCGGGCATGGCCTGGAACACCGCCGCGTAGTCGATTGCCGCATCCGTCATCTGTGCTGCCCGCCTCGGCGTCGCCGTCCCGTAGTCCCACGATAGGAGCCGGTGGCGCAGGCGGCTCCGGTACGCGACCGGGCGGAGCAGTTCGGACGCCGCGGAGCCGGCCGGACCGGTGCACCGCCGGACGTCCGGGAGGACGGGATCCGCCGCGCGGCCGCCGCCGTCCGCCGCGACCGGGCCGTCACGCTTCGCGACCGGCTCACCGGGCGGGTGCCGGCTCGTCCGCGGGATCGGCTGTCGGCGCCGCCGCGGGCGCGCCGTCCGGTTCGGCCAGCATGTCCCTGCTGAAGCCGAAGAACCAGGTGGCCGCGAAGCCGGTCAGGTAGCCGACGAGCAGCCCGCCCGTGTAGACGGCGAGGGTGGCGACGAACCCCCGGCTGCCCTGGATCAGCGGGACCAGCGCCCAGCCGGACGGGCCGATCGCGGTCGAGCCGACGGTCGTGCCCAGCTGGTTGCAGAGGCCCACGAAGGCGCCGCCGAAGGCCCCGCCGACGCAGGCCGTGACGAACGGCCGGCCGAGCGGGAGCGAGACCCCGTAGATCAGCGGTTCGCCGACGCCCAGCAGCCCCGCGGGGAGGGCGGACCTGATGGTCGCCCGGATCGGGGCGTTGGTGCGCAGGCGCAGGTAGACGGCCGCGGCGCAGCCGACCTGCCCGGCTCCGGCCATCGCCAGGATCGGCAGCAGCACGGTGTGGCCCTGCTGTTCGATCAGGGTGGTGTGGATCGGGATGAGTGCCTGGTGCAGGCCGAGCATGACCATCGGCAGGAACAGGGCGCCGAGGACGAGGCCGGCCGCAGCACCGCCGTGGGCGAGCAGCCAGGTGGCGAAGGCACCGATGGCGGCGGACACCTCGCCGGCCAGGAACATCAGCGCGAACAGCGTGGCCAGCCCGCTCACCAGCACCGTCACTGTGGGAGTGACCAGCACGTCCAGCGACTGCGGCACCCAGCGGCGGCACCCGCGCTCCACCCGGACGGCGAGCAGGGCCGCGCCGAGCGCGCCGAGCACCCCGCCCTGGCCGGGGGAGAGGTGCTCGCCGAGGACCTCGACCCGGGCCACCCCGGCGTAGACGATCACGGCGGCGACCGCGCCGCCGAGGATCGGGGTGCCGCCGAACTCCTTGGCCGTGTTGAAGCCGACGAAGACGGCGATCAGCGACATGAAGCCGGCGGAGATCGCGGTCAGCGCCGGCACCAGCGCCGGCACCCACCCGAGGTTGACCAGCAGGCCGTTGAGCCCGGCGATGATTCCGCAGCCGATCAGGGCGGGGATCAGCGGGACGAAGACGTCGGCGATCCGGCGGAGCAGCACCTTGCCGGGGGTCGCGTTGCGCCGTTTCAGGGCGGTCCTGATCTCGGCGCCCCGAGCGGCGGCCGGACCGTCGACGTCCGGTCCGTCGCCGTCCGCCGGGTCGCCGGCCGGGGCGTCACCGGGGACGGACGCGGGCCCGGCGTCCAGCAGGGCCCGGAGCTCGGCGTCGACCCGGGCGACCACCCCCGGGCCCAGTACGAGCTGGTACGTGTCGTCCTCGACCACCCCCAACACGGCCGGCAGCGCCCTCAGTTCGGCGCCCCGGACGAGGCCGGGGTCGCGCAGGCGCAGCCGGAGCCGGGTCATGCAGTGGGCGAGGGAGGCGATGTTGCCCGCGCCCCCGACCAGCGGAACGATCGAGGCGGCGATGGCGCGGTTGCTGTCATCCGTCATGCTGCTGCCTTGCGGGAGAGGGGCGGGGGGATGCTCCGACGAGCGTCAGGCGGCGCCGAGCGCCTCGCGGAGGTGGCCGTGGGCCGCCTCCAGCAGCCGGGCGGCGGTGGGCGCGTCGACCCCGCCGAGGATGACGAGGATCGCGTTCTTCGCCTCGCCGCCGGTCGCGGCGAGGGCCTGCTCGACGGTGTCCTCGTCGGCGCCGGTGGCCAGTGCGACGATCCGCCGGCAGCGCGCGCGCAGCTTCTCGTTGGAGGCGCGGACGTCGACCATCAGGTTCCCGTACGTCCTGCCCAGCCTGATCATGGTGACGGTCGACAGCAGGTTGAGGACGAGCTTCTGGGCCGTGCCCGCCTTCAGCCGGGTGGAGCCGGTGATCAGTTCGGGGCCGACCTCGACCTCGATCGGATGGTCGGCGGCCTCGCCCAGGGCGGAGCCCTCGTTGCAGGACAGCCCGACGGTGAGCGCCCCGACGGCGCGCGCGTGGACGAGCGCGCCGATCGCGTACGGCGTGCGGCCGGACGCCGAGACGGCGACGAGCACGTCGTCCGGGCCCAGGCCGAGCGCGGCGAGGTCCCGCCCGGCCGCCTCGGCGCTGTCCTCGGCGCCCTCGACGGCGCCGACCAGTGCGGCCGGGCCGCCGGCGATCAGGGCGACCACCTGGCCAGGGTCCGTGCGGAAGGTGGGCGGACACTCGGCCGCGTCCAGGGCGCCCAGCCGTCCGGCGGTGCCGGCGCCGGCGTAGACCAGTCGCCCGCCCCGGGCGAGCCGCTCCACGACGGCGTCGATCGCCGCGGCGATCTCCGGCAGGCGGCCGGCCACCGCGTCGGCGACGGTCCGGTCCTCGGCGTTCATCAGCCGGACGATCTCCAGGGTGCCGAGCCGGTCGATCCCGGCGAGCTCCGGGCGGTACGCCTCGGTGGCCAGGGTGTCCAACTGCGCGCGCAGCGCCCGGTCCGGCGCGCTCATCGCTCGCGCTCCGCCGGTGCGGCCCGGCGCACGGGCGGCCTGCGACCCCGCCGGGCCCGATCCGGGACCCTCGCCCCCGGGGGGCGGCGGAGCGGTGTCTTCTCGACCGGGCTCATCTGCGAAGACTACGTCCGGCCACGGGCTGCGGGCCCCTTTCGACGCCGGGGATCGCCCGGAAGGGTGAGCACGGATCCCCCGCCCGCCGGCCGGTCGGAGGCGGGCCCCGCCCACGTCCTGCCGGGGCCGGCGAACGACCACCGGGCCGGCCCGCCCCGGCGGTTCAGTCGGCCGGCCGGAGGAAGACCTCGTCGGCGTAGCACCAGGCCCAGTCCTCGCCCCGCTTCAGGGAGCGGGCGAGGTCGTGGCCGGACTCGGCGTGCGCGTGGGCGTACGCGTGCTTCCCCTTCGAACTGTCGCAGCAGCCCAGGTGTCCGCAGACCAGGCACTGGAGCAGGTTGACCCAGGTGCCGCCGACGCGCAGGCAGTCCTCGCAGCCGCGCCGCCCGGCGGGCGGCAGCCCTCCGCGGGGCTCGTCCAGGTGCCCGCAGACCGGTTGGACGAACGCGCCCGGTGCGGGGGCGACCTGCCATGCGGTGCCGGAGTCCATGCCCACCACCCTACGTGCGTCGGCGCCGGCCGTCGTGGGGCCAAATCCGTTGCGTCGCCCCGCCGGCCGCTGCCAGGGTGGAGGCCCCGCCGTCCACCGAGAGGACCACATGCCCAGCCCGTCCGGATTCAGCTACGACCTGCGACCCGACGGCACCGTCGTGGTGTGGCACCACGGCAAGGCCGCCGCCCGGCTGCGCGGTCCGCGCGCGGCGCGGTTCCTGGACGAGAGCGCCGCCGGTGACCCGCAGCTGGTGATGGCCCGCTGGACGGGCAACTACAAGCGCGGCAACGAGCGCACCGCGGCCCGGCACCCCCGCAACGGCCGCTGAGCCCGGCTGCCGGCGGCCCGGGTCGTACCGGCCGACCGTCGCCCCTTCGGCGGCCGACGGTCGGCCGGGAATTGTGCCGAATCCCTTCCGCGGGCTCCGCCCCGGCCCGATCATTGACGGGCGCCACCGGGCCTGGCAGGCAACCGTGCTGTCGGTCCGTCAGACGTCGCCGAGGTGAGGACCGGACCCGCATGCCCTTGATCGAACCCGCACCGCCCAGCAAGGCGCCCGCCGTCTGGCTGGCCGTCGTGGCAGTCGTCCTCACCCTGGTCGGCCTCTACGTGTGGCCGTGGTGGTCCTTCGGCTCCGATCGGACCTTCCTGGAGTTCCGCCAGGAGTACGCGCACGGGGCGAACCCGGGGGCGCCGTGGTCGGACGTCGTCTACATCAGCTGGTTCCGGTACGGCTACCTCCTCCAGACCATCGCCGTGCTGGTGCTGCCGTTCGCGGTGGTGCGCGAGGACCGCTGGCACTGGCTGGCCCTGCCGGCGGTGCTCGGCTGCGCCTGGCAGCTCTTCGGTGTGCTCGGCAGCACCGTCTTCCGCACCACGCCGGCCCCCTTCCTGGGCCCGCTCGCCGGGTTCCTCGCCCTGCTCGGCTGGCTGCTCGGCCGCCGCACGGTACCGCGCCGCGTGCGGTGACGGGCGCCTCCCGACACCGGCCGGTCCGCGTCCGGCCGTCCGGCGACGGGAGTGGCCCGCCCCCTCTGCAGCTCCGCCGCCCTCCGAAGGGACGTCCGCGATGAGCGGTGCCGGATCCGCCGCGCTCACCCTGAGCTTCCAGCCCCGACTGCGGGCCGGCGTCCTGCGGGGGCACGCCCTCGTCCTCCTGCCGGGCGGGGGCGTCGCAGCGCTGCCGGGGACTGCTCCCGCGCCCGTGCTGGCGTTGCGGCTGTTCTCCGCCCGGATCACCTCCCTGAGCCGCCCGCCCGCCGAACCGGGCGGGCGCCGGGAGGAGCTCGTCGGACTGGCGGACCCGGAGCAGCCCCGCCTGGTCCGGTTCCCGCTGGGCGTCCGGCCCGCCGCCGGTGGGCTGGAGTGCCGGCTCGACTGGGTGCTGGACCCGGTGGACCCGAGGTTCGGGGCGGCGGGGGAGGAGATGCTGCTGTTCCGCGTCGACCTGCGCGTCCCCGCCCCCGAGGGCGGGGAGCGGATCGTCGGCGCCGGGCGGATCATCGTGAGCTGGGACGCGGAGCCGCCCTCGGCGGCGGACCGGTGGAGCCACCCGGACGGGCCCCGGAGGCGGCCTCGACTCCGCGGGTGACGGCCCCCGACCGACTCGGTGGTCAGCGGAGGGGCCCGGCCGTCCCCGGATCGGTGTAGGCCGTCCGGACGTACCGCAGGTAGTCGCCGGCGTCCGGACGGGCCGCGTCCTGGGCGCCCCGGCGGTGCAGGCCGACCGTGCCGTCCGGGTGCAGGCGCAGGGTCGTGGTGGCGGCGCGCGGTGCCCCCGCCAGGCCCCGGCCGGTCGGCGGTGCGTCGGCCGGCGCGTCCGTCCCGAGGACCGGCACGTCCGGCGGGAACATCGCGACCGCCTCGGCGGCGGTGGCGGCGGGCGGGTGGCCGGTGCGGTTGGCGCTGCTCACGTAGAGCACCGGGAACCCGGCGAGGACGGGCAGCAGCGGAGTCCAGCGGGCGCCGAACAGCAGGGTCCAGCCGTCCTGGCAGGCCGGTTCGAGCCACGACGGGACGCGGCCCGCCGCCCGCAGCGGCAGCAGCAGCGTCACCCGCTCCTCCTCCAGCAGCCGGTGGGCCGCGGCGAGGAGCCGGGCGTCGAGGTCCAGGGCCGCGTCGAGTGCGGGCACGATCGCCGGATCGTGGGCCCAGAGCGCGACGGCCTGGTCGGCGGGGCGGCCCTTGGCGGTGTTCACGGCCCGGGGGTCGGTGCCGGCGACCACCCGGGTCAGCGGCGCCGGATTGGGGAGGACGACCGCCGACCCCCGCCCCAGCGCCAGCCGCGCGCCGGCGGCGTCCACGGTGCCGGCGTCGGGTCCGGTGCCGGCACCGGTACGGCGAGGGGAGTCGCCCCCGGGGGTCACGGGGTGCCCTCCGCGGCGTCGCGCAGGCCGTCCAGATAGCCGGCGAACACCGCGTCCGGCACGACCGCCCGACCGGAGCGGAAGGCCAGCTGCTTCACCCAGCGCATCGCGGCCCGCGCCTGCGCGTCCTCCAGCCGGTGGCCGAGCCGGGCCGCGACCGCCGTCACCACCCGCGCGCTCGCCAGCTGGGTGAGGACCACGGTGGGCTCGACTCCCAGGGTCCGCGCGGGGTCGAAGGGTTGGAAGAGCCCGGGGTGGACGAACGGCGTGCCGGTGGAGATGGTGGCCACGCCGCTGCCGACGATCGGTGTGGTCACGGTCAGCGGCACCCCGGTCTGCTCCGACACCATCCGGGCGATGCCGGGCAGGCGGGTCAGGTCCGGGGCCTGCCACCAGGGTTCGGCGTCCGCGCCGAGGATCGCGGCCGCGGGCCGCGGGTCGTGGGCGAGCAGGAACAACAGCTGCTCGGTGGCCACCATGCCGCTGCGCTCGGCGATTCCCAGCCAGGAGGCGGAGACGACGCGGACGCCGGCCCGCAGGGCCTCCAGGGTGTTGGCCAGGCCGAGCCCGAGGTCGTTGTGCAGGTGCGAGGCGAGCACCGTCCCCGGTCCGGCTCCGGCCCGCACGGCCCCGAACATCGCCGCCGCCTCGCCCGGCAGTTGGCGGCCGACGGTGTCCGCGAGGACGATCGTGCCGGCGCCGGCCGCGGTCGCCGCCGCCGCGTACTCGGCGGTCAGCCCGTGGTCGGCACGGGAGGCGTCGGCGAAGCAGAGGTCCGCCGCCACCTCGTCGTCCAGGTCCCTGGCCTCCTTGACGAGGGCCACCCCGGCCTCCAGGGCCTCGCGGGCCGCCCGGTGGGTCATCACCCGGGCCATCGCCTCGGAGGCGGGCACCACGATCATGATCCGGGCGTGCGCGCTGCCCCGGACGGCGGCCAGCGCCTGGCGTACGTCCGCCGAGCCCGCCCGGCACACCGCGGCCACGCTCACCGCGCCCTCGGCCTCGGCCGCCACCCGGCGCACCGCCTCGAACTCCTCGCCGCAGACGGCCGGGAAGCCCGCCGCGAACACCACGTGCCGGGGCCCGGCGGAGCCGAAGAGCCGCCCCTGCTCCCTGGCCAGCCGCACCCGGAACTCCGCGGGCATCAGGGTCTTGGCCTGCGCGCCGTCCCGGGCCGACTCCTCCCACAGCACGACCCGGCCCGCCTCGGCCGACTCGCGGATGACATCCCCGCCCACCCTGCTCCCCGATCCCCGCGCGGCCCCTCTGGCCCGCGGCACCGGCGCCCGCCGGTCGCGGAGCGCACACCGCTCGGTACTCTAGGTGCTCGCGGGAGTCGAGTGTGACGTTCCGTCAATTCCGCTCCGTTTCCGCCTTTGCCGCCGGCGAATCCCGACGGGCGCCCGTGATGCCGGTCACAGAGCCGTGTCCCCGGGTGCGGTGGATCTTTAGCAGGACATGATCACCTCACTGGGCGGCCCGCCCGCGGCGCGCAGCGCCGACACCGCGGGCCGCGGCACCACCGCCGAACTGACCCGCCTGCTCTTCGGCGAGGACCGCGAGGAGGTCCACGGCCGCTGGCGCCGGTTGGGGACCGACCCGCGGTTCCGCCCGCGCCACGACGCGAGCGCCGCCGAGCAGACCGAGGACTCCTACCGCCGGCTCCACCTGCTGAACGAGGGAGTCGACGCCACCGCCCTCGCCCGCGACCCGTACGGCCTCACGGCGCTGCACGAGTGGACCGGACCACTGGACGGCGCCCTGACCGTCCTGATGGGCATCCACTACAACCTCTTCCTCGGCAGTCTCGTCGACCACGACCCGCACCCCAAGCGCACCCTGGACGAGTACGCGGCGATGGACCGCGTCGGCACCTTCCTCTGCACGGAACTCGGGCACGGCAACGACGCCGCCGCGCTGGAGACCGTCGCCAGGTACGACCCCGACGACCGCACCTTCACCCTGCACACGCCCAGCGCGGCCGCCCAGAAGTTCATGCCCAACACCGGGCCGGCCGGCGGCCCCAAGAGCGCCGTCGTCGCCGCGCGGCTGCTCGTCGGGGGCGCCGACCACGGCATCTTCCTCTTCCTCGTACCCCTCGGCGACGAGGCCGGCCCGCGACCGGGCGTCATCGTCCGGCCGCTGCCGCTGCGCCCGGGCAGCCCGGTCGACCACTGCCTGACCTCGTTCGACGAGCTCGTCCTGCCGCAGGAGGCGCTGCTCGGCGGGGACCACGGCCGGCTCGCCGACGACGGCACCTTCCACAGCGCCCTCGGCAGCCGGAGGAAACGGTTCCTCACCAGCATCGGAAGGGTCACCCTCGGCAAGCTCTGCATGAGCGCCAGCGCGCTCGGGGTATCCCGCGCCGCCCTCGCCACCGCGGTCCGCTACGGTCACCACCGCCAGGTCGCCGGCGCCCGCCCCGGCGTCCGGACGCCCGTCTGGTCGCATCGCAGCCACCACGGCCCGCTGGTCGAGGCACTCGCCACCACCTACGCCATGAACGCCCTGCACCGCACCGCCGTCGACCGCTGGGCCGGACACGACCGCACCGACCCGGCGGACGTCGCCGACGCCCAGCGCCTGGTCGCCGTCACCAAGGGCTGGACCACCTGGCAGGCCCGCGCCGTCCTGACGGAGTGCCGCGAACGCTGCGGCGCCCAGGGGCTGCTGCCCGTCAACGGCATCGTCACGGCCACCATCGACATCGAGGGCACGATCACCGCGGAGGGCGACAACCTCGCCCTGTGGGCCAAGGCCGGCGCCGAACTCCTCCTGGCCCCGGACGTGGACCCGGCCCCGGACGCCGCACCGGCCCCGCACACCGCACCGGCCCGGGGTGTCGTTCCTGCCCCGGCCGGGCAGGGGCCGGGCTGGGAGGCCGGCCGGGGTGCCGACTCCGCCGCCCCGAGCCGCCGGCTCGGCGAACCAGGCTTCCTGCAGTCGCTGCTCCGTGCCGCCGAGGACCAGTACTTCGCCCGGGCCCGGACCCGAATGCGCACCGCACCACCGGGGGACAGCCTCCGGCGGTGGAACGCCGCCGTGCCGTTCGCGCTCACCGCCGTCACCGTGCGCGCCGAGCGCCTCGCGGGCGCCGCCCTGCTCGACCTCGCCCAGCAGGCCGCCGACCCCGCGGCGGCCGCCCTGCTGCACGACCTGCACCGCCTCTTCGCCCTGCGCCGGATCAGCGCCCACACCGGGCCGCTGCTGGCCGCCGGCCGGCTGGACGGGGGCGAGGTCGCCGCCCTGCCGGACTTGGTCGAGCAGAGCATCGCCCGCCTCGCCGACCACGCCGGCCGGCTCGTCGATGCGTTCGACCTGCCCGAGGAACTCCTCGCCGCCCGCCCGATCGCCACCCCGGACTACCAGCAGGCCTTCGACGACCCGGACGCCCACTGGCACCGGGCGCCGGTCGGCTGACGCCCGCTCTCGCTGGTGCTGTCGGAGCCCCTCCAGCGGTGCCTTCGGCCCGCCCCCGCGCGTCAGCTGAGGCGTTGTCAGTGCTCGATGAGATGGTCCTTCAGGTGACGGGAGCCGCCGTCATCACCCCCTGTCGACGAGGAGGAGTGCGTCCCATGCGCATCGTGGCCAGTGAGTTCATGAGTCTGGACGGCATCGTGCAGGCGCCCGGTGGGCCGGACGAGGACACCGACGGCGGATTCGCCCACGGCGGCTGGTCCCACCCCTTCTTCGACGCGGAGGTGGTCGGCGGGGCCTTCACCGAGGTGCTGGACCGCGCCGAGGCGCTGCTGTTCGGGCGTCGCACCTGGCAGACGATGGCCGCGGCCTGGCCGGAGCGCGCGGGGGACCCGTTCGCTGACCGGATGAACTCCATCCCGAAGTACGTGGTCTCGCAGACGCTCGGCGAGTCCGAGCTCACCTGGGCCAACACCACGCTCGTCCCCGGTGACCAGGCGGTGGCCCGGATCCGCGAGCTGCGCGCCGCCGACGGCGGCGACCTGGCCATGATGGGCAGCCCCAGCCTGGTCCGCACCCTGCTGAGCGAGGGCCTGGTCGACGAGCTCCGGCTCATGATCATGCCGGTGCTGCTCGGCGGCGGGAAGTCGATCTTCCCCGAGGACGGCGCGCTGCGCACCCTCGAACTGGTCTCCACGGTGACCAGCGGTACGGGGGTGAACGTGTGCACCTACCGGCCGGCCCCGCGCGGGTAGCCGGCGCACGGGCCGGGGAAGTGGACGCGGGCCCGTCCCGTGGGCTGTCCGGGGGCCGTCCGCCGTGCCGGATCGAAGGCGGTCAGCCGAGCGCGGCGAGGAGTTCGCGTTCGCGACCGGCGCTGAGGCCGGCCCGCCGGCTGCGGTCGAGGCCCTCGGCGCGCTCCCAGGCGAGGGTGTCCGCCAGCAGGTCCGCCCTGGCCCGGTGGCGCAGCCCGGCGGCCCGGGCCGCCGCGCCGCTGCGCGCCGACCAGCCCTCCCAACCGGGTTCGGTCAGCCACATGGCCAGCGACTCCGGCCCCATGAACTGCGCCACCCCCTGGTCGAGCAGCCAGGCCGGGTCGGCGGACGCGACCGGCCCGACATGGCCGCCGACGGCGCGGGACAGCGCGATCCAGTCGCCGAAGGCGAGGCTCGGGCCGACGGCGTCGAAGGTGCCCGTGGTGCCGGCCTGCCCGGCGTCCAGCAGCCAGCCCGCCAAGTCCCGGACGTCGACCACCTGGGTCGGCAGTTCGGGGGTGTCGGGCACCAGCATCGGTCCGTGCGGATCCCGCGCCGCGCGGCTCACCCAGTAGCCGGACCGTCCGCTGTGATCGCCCGGGCCGCCGATGAGTCCGGCGCGGGCGACGAGCAGGCGGTCGCCCACGGCGTCGGTCGACGCCGCCTCGCAGGCGGCCTTCGCCTCGCCGTACGCCTCGCGGTCCACCTCGGGGAGGGGCGTCGCGGTGAGGAGCGGCGTGGACTCGTCGGCGTCGGGCTGCGCGTGGGAGGCGTAGGCGCTGACCGAGGAGACGTAGGACCAGTGCCCGGCCCGGTCGGCCAGCGCGGCGAGGGCCGCGCGGACGAAACCGGGCTGCCAGGACACCTCGACGACCGCGTCCCAGTCGCGGCCGAGCAGCGGCTCGTACGCCGCGGGGTCGCGCCGGTCGGCGGTGACCAGCACCGCGCCGTCCGCGACGTCACCGCTCTCGCCGCGCGCCAGGCAGGTGACCTGATGCCCGCGGTCGATCGCCTGCCGGGACAGTTCGCGACCGACCCACGCCGTTCCACCCAGTACCAGGATCTTCATACGAGCACTCAAGCACCGGGCGGGCCGGCTGCCCAGGCTGTTCGCGGAGAGCGAGCAGGCACCCCTCTGCGAGCGCCCCCGCGCGGACGACCTCGCCCCGGCCGTCGGAGGTCCCCGGTCGCCGGTCCGCCTCCCCCGCTGCTCCCGGGGGCCGCTGCTCCCCAGCCGCCCCGGCTCCCGCCGGTCCGTCAGACGCCCGCGGTCCGTGCGGAACCGGGTCGGCGCGTCACCGGCGCTCCCCGGGGCATCGACCAGGTCAGGGGCACTTCCCGGCACGATGCGCACCGCCGGCGCCGGGCATACTGGCCCTTCGGGCGCGAGGAATCGGAGACAGTGCGCATGGAGAAGCCCACGGGCTCGATCGAGTACGAGACCATGCTGTTGGGTCGGTACGTCCACATGGGCGCCCGTAGCAAGCGCACCAGCGGCAACCTGGACCGCAGCGCCTACATCCTGCTCAGCCGCCTCCGGATGGAGGGCCCGATGTCCATCGGCGAGCTCAGCGAGGCGTTCGGCCTGGACACCTCCACGCTCAACCGGCAGACCGCCGCGATGATGCGGGCCGACCTGGTGGAGCGGATCCCCGACGCCGAGGGCGGCATCGCCCGCAAGTTCCGGGTCACCGTCGAGGGGGCTCGCCGGCTGGAGGAGGCACGGACGGAGCTGGTGAGCGGCCTGGACCGGGTGCTGGCCGACTGGACGCCCGAGGAGGTGGCCGGCTTCGCCGCCTACCTCAAGCGGTTCAACACCGACATCGAGAACCTGGACGGCCGGCCCTGGCCCCGCCCCTGACCGTCCGGGTCGCCGCCCCGCTCCCCGCTCTCCCTCGGTCCGCCGTCGGTCGCCCGGTCGGCGGTTCCGCCGGTCGAAGTGTCGGTGGCGGGTGCGATGCTGCGGTCATGGACGAGGAGGAGCAGTTGATGCGGGGGCGGGTGTACGGGACGGACCACGAGGACCCGGACCCGGGGCCGAGATCGGGGCGCGCCTACCGGGAGCTGGTGGCCGGGCCGCTGGACGGTCTGCTGCTGGACGTGACCGGCTGGACCTCGGCGGAACTCGCGGACGGTGCGGCCCTCCCCACCGAGATCGGCGCCCACGGTGCTGGCGGCCGGGCCTGCTACGGGCCTCGCCCGGGTGACCCGTTCCGCTGGGACTGGGAGGGCGACGTGCCCTGAACGGCCGGGGCCGTTGTCCGGTGGTGTCGCCGTGCCGAGGCCGGTCCGGTCGCGGCGGGCGGTCAGGGGAGCCGGCCCCAGGCGGTGACCAGTCCGGGGGAGAGGTCCGCGGCGGTGCCCGAGGCGAGGGAGGCCTCGGCCTCGGCCAGCTGCCGGGCGTCGACGATCCCGGTGGCGAGCATCTCCTCCCTGGTCCGCTCCCAGGTGTCCAGCCAGAACGCGGCGATCGGGCTGCCCACCGTCAACGGGGGCACCAGGATCTCGGCGCCGACCTCGGTCAGCCCCAGCTCCCGCAGCAGCCCGGGGTACCCGGGCGTCCAGTCCACGTCGGTGCCGATGCCCGCCCGCAGGGCCTGCCACATCGCGCGCATGGCCAGCCGGTACGGGGTGTCGGGCGGCCCGGCGGTGGTGAGGTCCACCGCGTCGCCCAGCACCAGGCGCCCGCCCGGGGCGAGCAGTCCGCACAGTCGGGCGGCCACCTGCCGGTACTCGGGCAGGTGCATCAGCACGAACCGCGCGTGCACCAGGTCGAAGCGGCCGGGGGCGAAGTCGGGCGCCGTGACGTCGGCGGCGAGCGTCCGCAGGGCTCCGCCGGCGTAGGGCTCCAGGAACCGGACGTCCCGGTCGACCGCCAGCACCTCGTCCACGCCGGCCTCGCCCGCCAGCCAGCGGGCGATCGTCCCGGTACCGGCACCGACCTCCAGGCAGCGCATGCCGGGGCCGGCGCCGAGGGCGCGCAGGCGGGCGCGGGTGAATCCGTCGTAGGCCAGCGAACCCAGGTCGATCCGCTCGCCCTCGCCCGGCTTCCAGGGCTCGAACAGGGACTCCCCGTAGCCGCCGCCGACGGCCGCCGCGGAACCGGCCGACCCTGCGGGGCTCCCGTCCTCGGGCACGGCGTCCTCGGGCATGGCGTCCTCCAGTCCGTCCCGCCCGGCCGCCGGGGCCTCACGGCCGGCCGGTGCGGACACACTTTCGAGCGTATCCGCAGTCCGGTGCCCCCACCTGCCGCGCGCGGACGCCGTCGGCCCGCCCACCGCCACCCGCCGCGCGGACGCGGTCGGCCCGCCGCCACCGTCCGCGGGCCGGCCCGTCGGCCGCCGTCCGGCTGTCGAATATCGCTGGCCACCGGGCGGGCGGGCCTGATCTCATGCGGTGATGAGCATCGAACTTCCCGGCGGGTACGAGATCTCCACCGATCCCGCCCGCCTCGACGTCGCCCTGGTCCACCGATGGCTGTCGGAGGACGCCTACTGGGCACTGGGACGCAGCCGCGAGAAGCAGGAGACGGCCATCGCCGGCTCCCTGAACTTCGGCGTCCACGACGGTGCCTCGGGCGCCCAGGTCGGCTACGCGCGGGTGATCACCGACCGGGCCACCTTCGCCTATCTCTGCGACGTCTACATCGCCCCGGCGGCCCGCGGGAAGGGGCTGGGCACCGCGATGGTGACCGCCATCCGCGACCACCTCGCCCCGTTCGGCCTGCGACGCATCCTGCTGGCCACCGCCGACGCCCACGAGGTCTACGCCCGGGCCGGGTTCGTCCCGCTGCCGGCGCCGGAGTGGTGGATGGCGATCCTCAACGAGTGAACCGCCGGCCCCGGGGCCGGCGGGAGCGACGCCGCCCGCCTCAGTGGGCGGTCTCCTCCTCGTACAGCCGGTCGACGTCCGCGTTCGAGAGCGAGAGGGTGACCGTCCGCCGCTGCTCGTCGACATCGGTGACCGCCGTCATCGGCACGATCACCTCCCGGCCGAACACCCAGATCCCGGTGTCGACCACCAGGTGCTGCTCGTCGACGTAGTCCGAGTGCCGGTCGACCTTGCCGATCCGGCCGTCCACACCGTCGACCTGGTATCCCGTCAGGTCGACGGTGTGCCCCTCGCTCTGGATCTCCGGCATGTCCGCCCTCCGTGGTGGTGCCGCGCCGCCCGGTCACCGTCGGCGACGGACCGGCCGCCCAGTCTCCTGCCCGGGCGCCCCGGGGGCAAACCGGTCCCGCAGCGCGGCCGTGGCGGGGCGCTCGTCCAGCGGCGCCCGGCGGTCTCCGGCGGGGGGAGGCACCGTCGACGAGGAGCCTGCGGGCCGGCGCCGGGCCCGCTCAGCCGGCGCCCCCTCGGCCGCCACCGGCGGCGACCGGCGTGGTCCCGGACGGCAGCGGGACGGAGCGCAGTTCGCGGATCAGCGCGCGGACGGCCGCTGTGCGGGCGAGTTCGGGGGTGGTGACGTACCCGACCCGGCGGGTGGGCGGCTGCGGGCCGAGTTCGGTGACGGACAGGCCCTCCGGTGCGCCGAGCAGGGTGAGCCGGGGCATGATCGCCATGCCGATGCCCCGGGCGACGAGGGACAGCACCACGGTGTCGTCCTCCACGGTGATGGTGGCGGGCGGGATCCAGTCCTGCCGGGCCCACCAGTGCGCGGTGTAGGAGCCGCAGTTCTCGTCCCAGTCGATCAGCGGCAGCTCGCGCGGCCGGGTCTGCCCGCGCGGGTGCGCGAGGGCGTACGACTCCTCGAAGAGACGGCCCGCCAGAAGGCCCGGGACGGCGGTCGCGTCGGCGTCCAGGGTGGCGAGGCCCACGTCGGCGTTGCCGTCCGCGACCTCGCCGGCGGTGCCGCGCCCGACCTCCCGGACGATCGTCACCTGCGGCACGAGCTGCGGATGCCGGGCCGTGAGCCCGGCGAGGACGGCCGGCAACAGGTGGGCGGCGATGCTGCGGAAGGCCGCGATCCGCACCGTCCCGGCGACCGTGCCGCTCTCGGCCGCCCGGACGTCGGAGCCCATGGCGTCCAGCAGGCGGAGGATCCGCCGGGCGTGCGCGACGGCCCGGGCGCCGGCAGCGGTCGGCCGCGCGCCGTGACGGCCCCGATCGAAGAGCACCGCGCCGATCTTGCGTTCACAGGCCCGGACGGCGTGCGAGACGGCGGACTGCGTCATCCCCAGGCTCACCGCGGCGGCCGTGAAGCCCCGCTCCCGTTCGACGGTGACGAGAATGCGCAGTTCATGCGGCCCGAGGTCGCTCATGCGGCGAATCTACCGCCTTCCATCGATCCGGCTCATGGAAGGGGGTCTTCCATCGACGACGGCCCCTGCCCGGCGGGCGCCGGCCTTCCTACCGTGGTGGCATCCAGCCCGCCCCTCCGAGGAGTCCCACCATGACCACCACCGCCCGGTACGTCCACCAGGTGTCCCGCCCGCACGGCCGGCCGACCGCCGAGAACTTCGCCTTCGTCGAGGAGCCGCTGCCCGCGCCCGCCGAGGGCAGTGCCCTGGTCGAGAACATCTACCTGTCCGTCGACCCGTACATGCGCGAGGAGATGGACGAGGGCGGCTGGCAGCTGGACGCGCCCCTGGAGGGCCGCTCGATCGGGCGCGTGGTGGAGTCCCGCACGCCCGGCCTCGCGGTCGGTGACGTGGTCTTCCACCGGAAGGCCTGGCGCACCCACGCCCTGGTCACCGAGGCCGAGGCCCGGGTGCTGCCGCCGCTGGCGGGCGTCCCCCTCAGCGCGCACCTGAGCGTCCTCGGCGGCACCGGCCTCAGCGCCTACGTCGCGCTGACCCGGATCGCCCGTCTGCAGCCCGGTGAGGACGTCTTCATCTCCTCGGCGGCCGGCGGGGTGGGCAGCGCGGCCGGCCGGATCGCCCGGCTGCTCGGCGCGGGCCGGATCGTCGGCAGCACCGGCTCGCCCGCCAAGGTGAAGCACCTCACCGAGCGGCTCGGCTTCGACGCCGCCTTCGACTACCACGACGGACCGGTCGGCGACCTGCTTGCCGCGGCCGCGCCGGACGGCATCGACGTCTACCTCGACAACGTCGGCGGCGACCACCTGGAGGGCGCGCTCCGGGGCCTGCGACAGCACGGCCGGATCGCCTGGTGCGGAGCCGTCGCCCAGTACAGCAGCACCGAGCCGCCGGCGGCGCCGCGCAACCTCTACGACGTGGTCCACAAGGCCCTGCGGCTGGAGGGCTTCCTCGTCCGCGAGCACCTGGACGCCCGGGACGAGCTGTACGAGGTCCTGGTCCCCCACATCCGCTCGGGCCGGGTCGTCCCGGACGAGACCGTGGTGCGCGGCTTCGACCGGGTGGTGGACGCCTTCCTCGGCATGCTCAGCGGGGCCAACACCGGCAAGATGATCGTCCAGGTCGCCGACACCCCGTGACCGTTGCCAACCCCCCCCGTGACCCCGTCGGCGACACCGTGTGACCGTCGGCGGCGCGCGCCGGGCGCCGTGCCCGGCCCGCGGTCGGCCTCCGGCCCGGTCCGGTCGGCCGCCGGCCCGCCGGCCGGGGCACCCGGTCCGCACCGGTTCTCACCGGGCCGACACGGCGGGGCGGCGGGGATCAGCCGGGTACGGGCGGTCGGGGGTTAGCGTGGGGATCTCCGTGGGGAGCAGGCGTTCGGAGCTCCACCACGTCCGGCCGCCGCCGGCCCGGAGCGCCCGAAGGGATACCCGATGGACCTGTTCCCGCCGATGCCGCTCGACGAGTGGCGGGACACCAAGGAGACGCTGCACCGCTTCGCGCAGATCGTGGGCAAGATCCGCCTCGCCTCCAGCCCGCGGCGCAACCACTGGTGGAACGTCGCGTTCCACCTCACCGGGCGCGGGCTCACCACGCGTCCCATGGGGCGGCCCGGCGGTCCGATCTTCACGATCGACTTCGACTTCGTGGACCACCGGCTGGTCGTGACCACGGCGGACGGAGACCTGCGCACCCTCCCGCTGGCCGGGCAGTCCGTCGCCTCGTTCCAGCACGCCGTCACGGCGGCGCTGTCCACGCTCGGTGTCCGGGCCGGGATCGCCGTTCCCCGGCCCTACGACCTGCCCGACGTGGCCCGACCGTTCGCCGAGGACCACGAGCACGCGAGCTACGATCCCGCCCTGGCGTACCGGTACTGGCTGGTGCTCACCCAGGTCTCCCTGCTGCTGGAGGAGTTCGCCGCGGGATTCAGCGGGAAGGCCAGTCCCGTCCACCACTTCTGGCACTCCTTCGACATCGCGCACAGCCGGTTCTCCGGGCGGCCCGCCGAGCAGTCGGCCCAGGTCGACCCGGTGACCCGGGAGGCGTACTCGCGGGAGCTGATCAGCTTCGGGTTCTGGTTCGGGGACGCCTCGCTCGGCGAGCCCGCCTTCTACTCCTACACGGCTCCCGAGCCGGCGCGGCTGATCGAGGAGCCGCTCATGCCGGCCTCCGCGCGCTGGGTCGCCCGCGACTCCGGCCACCTGGCGGTGCTGCCCTACGACGCGGCCCGTGCCGAGGCCGACCCGCGGGCGGCCGTCCTGGCCTTCTACGAGAGCGCGTACCGGGCCGGGGCCGTGCGCGCCGGCTGGGACATCGCCGGCTTCGCCTGCCCGGCCGGCGTCACGGATCCGCTCCTGGCCGCTCCGCGCCCGTGAGCCGGGCGGCCACGGGCGGTCCGGGCCCGGGCACCCGCCGCTGAGGGGGTAGAAATGCCCACACAGAGGTGAGGGGTAGAAAGGCCGCGGGTGGTGGCACGGCCGGCGCCGTCGTCGACCCGCCCGCTCGCCCGGGGCGTGGCGGTGGCCTGCCGGTTCTCCCGGGGGCGACCGCGGGCCGACGCCCGTCGGCTTGCACCGGCAGGGGTGGAACTACCCCGAAGGGCGCTGGCCCGCAGGTGAGTTGTCACCGAGGTCGCGCCAGGTCGGCGGAGGCGAACGCTGTACCGGGGCCCGGTCGAGGAGGAAGATGGAAGCGACCGTCGAAGGACGGTGCGTCATGTGCGAACACCTCCACCCTCCGGCTACGCCTCTCTCGTCCGGACTCGCCGCCGTGCCCGGGTCGCCCTGCCGCGTTCCCACCGCACCGCGCCCGGGTAGCCCGGGCCGCGGACGCGCGGGTGAGCGCCCTGCTCCTGCGGGCCGCGTTCGGGGCCGGCACACCGAACCCGCGGGCGACGGCCGGCCGGCCCCCGCCGTACGACTGGAATCCCGGGCCGTGCCGATCGCGGCACCCGGAGCAGCGAGGCGAGCGGCACATGACCACGGTGATCCTCCACGGGCCCGGGGCCGTACGGGAGTTCCTGCTCGGCGCCGAGCACCACGCCGCTGCCGACGCGCGCGCCGACGCCCTGCACGGGCACGGGACGCCACGGGATCCGGCCGGCGGTGCGCGGGGCCCGGCCGCCCCGCCGGCGCGGGCCGCCGAGCGGGAGCCGGGGGGTCAGTCCGACACGCAACGCACCCAATCGGGAGTTGTCATGGGTAAGTACAGTACGAGCGCCTTCAAGTCCTACCGCGCAGTGGCCGATCTGGACCGCGCCCAGCAGATCGCCGCGACGACCTCGCCCTTCACCATCGAGGTGCGCTTCCTCGGCGGCCTGACGGCCACCCAGGAGGACGCCTTCGCCCAGGCCGCCGACCGCTGGACGCGCGTCATCGTCGGTGACCTGGACACCGCGGTCGTCGGCGAGGACGTCATCGACGACCTCCTGATCGAGGCCGAGGGCGTCGCCATCGACGGCGTCGGCGGCATTCTGGGCATGGCGGGGCCCACCGACTTCCGGAAGCCCTCGGCCACCGCGGGGGCCCGGCTCCCGGCGAAGGGCGTCATGCGGTTCGACTCCGCGGACCTGGATCAGATGGTGGCCGACCACACCATCGTCGACGTCATCACCCACGAGATGGGCCATGTGCTCGGCGTCGGCAGCATCTGGACCGACTTCGACCTCCTGCAGGGGGCCGGGACCAACAATCCGACCTTCACCGGCTTCGGCGCGATGAGCGAGTTCGGCAAGCTCCTCGGGGTCGGCGAGCCGACCCCGGTGCCGGTCGCGAACGTCGGCGGGCCCGGCTCGCGGGACAGCCACTGGCGGGAGTCGGTGTTCCACAACGAGCTGATGTCCCCCCAGATCGCCGCGGCCGGCAATCCGCTGAGCCGGATGACGGCGGCGAGTCTGGGCGACCTCGGCTACCAGGTGGACGTGGACCAGGCCGAGCCGTACGAGATCCCGGACCTGCTCACCGCCGCCAGGACGGGCGACTCCCTGCCGCGGGTCGGCCTGATCAACGGGGGCATCGTGCTCCCGGTCGTCCCCACCGGCAGGCCGGCCGGGCAGCCCTGACCCGCCCGCCCGATGGCCCCGCCCTCCGGTGGCCCCGCCCCCCGATGGCCCCGGCAGCCCCGCCCCGGCGCCGGGGCACCGGAGGTGCCGCACCGGGCGTACCGAGGTCAGGCGGTGACCGGCTCCGCCGACCTGACCACCCGGGTCGCCGGTGACACCGAGAGGCGGACCACGCTTCCGGGCAGGACGACCGGGGCTCCGGCCGGCAGTGCCCAGGCCACGGTGCGGTCCGCGTCGCCCGTGTCCAGGGCGAGGAAGCGCGGTGCACCGTCACGTTTGCGTGGCTCCATGCGCAGCACCTCACCCGTGAGGGTGTGCGCGGCACGCCGCTCCAGGACGGCGAGGACCAGGTAGTAGGCGGTCAACGCGCCGGAACAGGCGATCGCCACCGTCTCACCCGCCAGGGGCCCCGGGTGCTCCATGGCGTGGCTCAGCCAGCCGTGGCTGCTGGCGTAGTTGCCGGGCATCGACGCGAGGAAGGCCACGAACAGCGTCCAGCGGCCGAAACGGCCCGCCGAGGCGACGGCGAGCATCCCGATGACCACCCAGCCGAGCGTCAGCAGCAGCCCGGGGCGGCGCAGCGAGTGGCTCGGATCCGGGCCGTCGGTGACCGCCCAGTCGGGCTGGCGCAGGACCGCGAAGAGGATCAGGCCCACGCCCACCACCGCCGCGGCGCCGGCGAGTTGCAGCAGCCGTGCGGAGGTGGCGCCGAAGCCGGGTCGCAGGCGTGGGTAGCGGATCCGTACCGGGCGCCAGGTGCCGCCGTAGGAGGACCAGACGCGGCGCCTGTCACCCGCGTCGAAGCCCAGCAGTCGCGCCGCCCGACCGGTGACGCCGAGCGCGGCACCGTAGCCGAGGTAGCGGTCCCAGACGGTGACGGCGGCGGGCGGCAGCTGGGCGAAGTCCTCGTGCGCCCGGAGCCAGGCCTCGACCCCGGCCCAGTGACCGGCGCGTTCGAGCCCGCGCCGGGTGGCCCGTTCGCCGAGCGACCTGCTCAGCAGGTACATCAGCGCGATCGCCGGGAGGACCCCGACCACGACCGCGCCGCGGACGTTGTGCCCGCCGGTGACGGCGCCCAGCGCGAACAGCACGCCGGGGCCGAACGCGGAGACGAACAGGGCGCTCGCGAGCAGCCGGGGGAACCGCGGCCGGGACAGCCCGCGCTGCCGGGCCTCGGCGACGATCTCCTGGCGCAGCGCGCCGTTCCACGAGCTCGCGCGTTCCTCCGCGCGGAAGGCGATCGCCCCGATCGGGGCACCCTCGTCGCCGGCCCGCTCGGTGACGCGGGCGAGGACCCGGCGCTCGTACGCGGTGAGGTCCGCGGCCACCTCGCCGGTGACGTGCACCGTGCTGTGGGCCGGGTCGTCGGCGGGCTGGCGCAGTTCGAGCAGGCCGCGGGCCGCGAGGTCCAGGAGGGTGGCCGCGGCGGCGTGGTCGACGGACCGCCACCGGTTGGCGAGCAGGGCGACCAGGGCTGGTGACTCGGGTTCGGAGCCCAGCTCCTGCGTGGCGGGGCCGGTGTCGACGGCGCCGTTGCGGGTCGCGGCGAGGGAGAGGGCGAAGGCTGCGAGCCAGAGCACGATCAGCCCGGCGCCGCCCCAGTAGAGCTCGGCGTCGAGGGTCATGCGAACGTCACCGGGGTCGTCTCCCGGGCCGCGGTCCCGCCCTCGAAGTACTCACGCAGGCCGTGGGCGCCGCCGAGCCTGGACACGAGGTTCCCGGGGAAGCTCTCCAGGGCGGTGTGGTAGCTCTGTACGGCGCTGTTGTAGAACTGCCGCGCGTAGGCGATCTTGTTCTCCGCGGTGGTCAGCTCCTCCTGGAGCTTGGCGAACCGTAGGTCGGCCTTCAGCTCCGGGTAGCTCTCACCGAGCGCGAACAGCTTGCCCAGGGACGCGGTCAGCAGGTCCTCCGCGGCCGCCTTGTCCGTGACGCCCAGGTCGGTGTCCGCGGCCGCTCCGCGGGCGGCGACGACGGCTTCGAGCGTGGTGCGCTCATGGGTGGCGTACCCGCGCGTGCTCTCGACCAGGTTCGGTATCAGCTCGTGCCGCCGCTTCAGCTGGACGTCGATCTGCGCCCAGGACGCCTGCGTCTGGTTGCGCAACCGGATCAGACGGTTGTACGTCCTGACGACCCACCACACCAGCGCCGCGACCAGCACGGCGAGAACTGCACCCACGATGACACCCACGGTGTCGCCCCCAGAGAACGATGACCTCGACTTCCGGCCGTTCCGGGCGGGTCGTGGTGATCATAGGGGTAGGTGCGACCGGCCGCCGCGATTAATGCCGGCCGCGGGGTCGGCGGGGCCCGTCGGGCGGTCGGCGAGCACCGCCGCGGGCGCTCACCGCACCCACCCTCCGGGGCCGGGTCGCAGGGCCATGAAGCCGTCCACGGGCTCGAAGCCGAGGGCGCGGTAGAGGCCGGCGCCCGCCTCGGTGGCGCGCAGTTCGACGGATCCGCAGCCGGCGTCCTTGAGGGCCTCGACGAGCGCGGAGGTCGCGGCGCGGCCGTAGCCGCGTCGCCGGTGGGCGGGGTCGGTGGCGACGGTGTGGATCCGCCCCCATCGGCCGGTGGGGTGGGCGGGGCCCGGGTAGCCGCGGTGGACGATGCCGATGGCGCACGCCGCGAGCCCGCCGTCGACGGGGACGACGTAGGCGAGCAGGTCGGGGTCGGTGCCCAGGCGGGCCCGCATGTCGTCGCGGAAGACGCGCCGCCAGTGTTCGGTGAGGGGGCCGCCGTCGCGCACGGCGACGCGCAGCCGCAGCAGTTCGTCGGCGTCCGCGGGCCCGGCGGGGCGGGCGGTCCCGGTCATTGGCTCTCCTTCGGTGCGGCCGGTGGTCGGCGGGGGTGATGCGGGTGCTCGGCCGGGTGTCGGCGGCCACGGCGCCGGCCTTCGTCCACCGGACAAGGGCCCACCGCGGTGCCGACCAGTATGGAAGCCGGCCGGCGGCCGGGATCCTCGGGGGTGTCCGGCGGGTCCCCCGTCGGGAGGTGCCGCGTTCCACCGACCGACCCGGCGTCAGATGACGCTGAACCGCTGGAGCGCGAACCTCAACGCGTCGGGTTCGACGTGGATCCCCCCGCTGAAGGGGTGGTTCATGGCGGACAACAGGGTCAGCACCCCGGACACCAGCAGGGCGAGCCCGCCGATTCCGACGATCCCCGGCCAGGTCAGCTCCTGGATCTGGAGCGCGGAGGCGGCCACCAGGAGGATGGCGGACAGGATCAGGCCGATCCACAGGTAGTCGGGGACTTCCTGGGAGACCGCCAGCATGCGTGCGCGCCGGGCGTCCCCCACCTCCCTGAGGGCCAGCAGGGAGTCCCGCGCGAAGGTCTGCTCCTGCTTGGAGTCACCCGAGGTGTCCTGCAGTACGCGCCGCAGCCTGTCGTACAACTCCTGGGCCTGTGCACTGGTCCCGCCCTCGGCCATCGCCGGCCACTCCTCGTCGATCACCGTGACCGTGTACTGGCGCGTCAGTTCGCGGACCTCCGTGCGTGAGGCGTCCGACAGCGGCCGCGTCGCCCAGTAGAGGTTGACGAGGCTCGCACCCTCATTGCTCACCTCGTCACCGGCTCTGCTCAGACTGGTGCCGGCGGAGACGATCGAGAGGGCCAGGATGAAGCTGAACAACGTCCTGTTGAGGGTGGAGAAGTGTTCGACCCCGTCCTTCAGGGTGGATCCTTCGCGCCAGCGCTGCGGAACGTATCGGACCATGAGGACCAGAACGAGGATCGAGGCGCCGACACAGCACGCGACCAGGGTGATTGAAGCCAAACTCATGGGCCCCATTTCACCTCAGGGGCATCCTCCGGCTGAAACCCGTGGTGATATGTGCATCCCATTGAGTGCACGGGCTGATCGAAGTTCACGGATTCGGGCACCAATTGAATATCATCGCCCTGGGATTCGGGTTGCGTTCTCCACCCTGAGCGGCGTTGTGCTTCGCCGGGGGCCCGGACGAGGAATCGCCGGGATTCCTCGCAATTGGAGTTCGTGACATGATCTTGCTGATCGTTGCTGCCGGGGCGTGACCGATGTGACGATTCGTCCGTTCGTGATGGCGTGAGCACCAAGCCGTGGATCATGGACGGCGAGCTGTGGGCCCGGATCGAGCCGCTGCTGCCGGCCCGGCCGGAGCGATCACCGGGCCGGCGTCCCGTGGACGACCGGCTGTGTCCGAGCGACCGGGCCGTCGCCGGTCGACCGCCGCAAGTCCGGGCACGCGTTCTTCGGCAGGCCGCCGGGGTGCTTGGCCTGGGGTTCGCGCAGGGAGAACCACGCGGTGCTCTCGCCGGCGTACGCCCCGTCGACGATCTCCTTCGGGCTGATGGACCGGATGGCTTCGGTCATCGTCATGTCGGTCTCCTCCCGGTCGGAGGGGGACCTGCTTTTTTCGTCGAATCGGATTCTGAGAATCACGTCAGAGTCATCGCCCTCTTTCCCTCGATCACTTCGGTCTTTTCCGTGCTTTCGTCGCCTCGTTCCACCGGCGGATCCTCATCGACTGACCCTGGTCGGGGATGGCGCCGGCAAGGTGGATGCGGGAGAAGTCACCGTCATCACTCATGCAGGCCCGTCGTCTGGGAACTCGTAACACGACGACTGTGTCGGCAGGTTGAGGCGTCGCCGGCAGATGAGTCCGCAGGCGAGTGACGCGAGGGCGTCGGCGCCGCCTCGTACGCCCGCGGTCGCCTCGTACGCCCGGCGCGCCGCCGCGTGCCCGGGCCGTGGGGGCGGCCCGGGCACGCGGTCAGGCTCTGCGGCCGGGGGTCAGTGGTTCTTGGCCAGGCAGAGGACGAAGGGGTCGGACGACTCCTCCAGGTAGGCGGCCTCGGCCTCCTCGACGGCTTCGCAGGTCTTGGTGTCGCTGGTGTTGTGGACGACCTTCACCACCTTGAACTCGGCGTCGGCCGCACCGCAGTCGACGATGGCGACCTTGGGCTTGTCGCTGCTGCCGCTGTTGTGGACGCAGTTGCCGGCCTCGGCGATCGACGGGTCGTCGTGGATGTAGAAGCCGAACGCGATGAACGCGACCACGGCGACCAGGACGATGCCCAGGACCTTCTTGACCTTCTTGCCGGCGCTCGGCTTGACGGGGGGTTCGGTGCTGACGCCGGGCGGGAACTCCGGCAGCTGGTGGGGGGTGTCGGAGACCGGGGGAGTGCTCAAGATCATTCCTTGCTCAAGGGTGGTGCGGTGTCGCCAGACCGTAGGTGCCCGGAGCGGTCGAGCTGAAGATCCGCCGGGCGATCGTTGTGCAGTCGTGTCGCGCGGCCCCGGTGAATCGGGGCAATCAGGGGCGTTGATGCGTCAGCGAACGGCTATTGCACCAGGTCAGCGCTGCCCCTACGCTGAGCGCCGCGCAACCCGCGCCTCACCCGAAGGACCCCGATGAACGAGAAGTCCACGCGCACGTGCCTCGCCGTGGTGGCCCCGGCACTCGCACCGCAGGAGCGGATCGAGCTGGTGGACGTGCTGCAGATCGGGAGGGTGTCCGCCGGGCGCCGGGTGGCGACGGCCGCCCTGGTCGGGGTCGCCAGCGGCGGCACCGTGATCGCCGCGGTGCAGCCCCGCGCCTACTTCATGGTGCTGACCGATCGCCGGCTGTACCTCGTCGACAACAACAACGGCACCGTGGGCCGGTCGATCGTGTCGGCCACGCCACGGGAGAAGATCACGGCGGGGCCGCTCCGCAAGCACCTGCTCACCCTGTCGATGGAGGTGCGCTTCACCGGGGTCGCCGAGCCGAGCCGGTTCAGCTGGGGCCGCTTCCAGAGCGGGACGGCGCAGACCATCGCCGACGCCCTGGCGGGCGCACGGACCGAGGTCCTGACGGACTGACCGCCGGAGCGACGCCCCGCGGACGGTCCGCGCCCCGTCCGCCCCGCGTCCGGTCCGCGCCCCGTCCGCCCCGGGTCCGTCCCGCGGGGTCGGAACACCTCCGGGGGTGGGGCAGGCCCCAGTCCCAACTCTCCTGCTGGCACCAGGGACTGCGCCCTGCCGCCCGCGGGAGGGTGGGCGGCATGACGACACCACTGCACCACCCGCCCGCCCGCGAACGCCCCCGCCGGGCGCGCCCGGCGAGGGCGGGCAGGTCGCCGAGGCGGACCTGGGCGATCCGGACGGTCGGCGTGGCCGGGGCGGCGGCGCTGGTCACCGCGACCCTGGTGGCCCCCACCGCGAGTGCCGCCACCGCCGATGCCACCGCGACCGCCGTCGCTGCCACCGCCACCGCCGCCGCCGACGCTGCGGGCACCGACGTTGTGCCCTCGCCCCTGAACTGGACGGCCTGCCCGTTCCCCGGTTCACCCGAGGCGCTCCAGTGCGCCTCCATCCAGGTGCCCCTGGACTACGCGCACCCCCGCGGGGAGACGATCACGGTCACGGTGGACCGCCTCCCGGCGACCGGCGCGCACCCCGTCGGCAGTCTCTTCTTCGACCCGGGCGGCCCCGGCGGGTCCGGGACCCAGCTGGTCCGCGCCGAGTCCCTCGGCTTCGAGGTGTTCTCCGCCGCGACCCGGGAGCACTTCGACCTGATCGGTCTGGACCCGCGCGGCGTCGGGCTCAGCAGCCCGGTCCGCTGCGACCCGGCACTGCTCAACCGTCAGGTCCCGCTGTTCCCGACGGACGAGGCCGGGTTCCAGCGCCTCGTCGAGCACAACCGCGAGCTGGGTCGGAGCTGCCGCCGGCTCACCGGTCCGCTCCTGGACCACCTCGACACCGTCAGCGCCGCGCGGGACCTGGAGGCGCTGCGGCGAGCACTCGGCCAGGGGCCGCTGAACTACCTCGGCCTGTCCTACGGGTCCCAGCTGGGCGCGACGTACGCCGAACTCTTCCCCGACCGGATCCGGACGCTGGCCCTGGACGGCGCCCTGGATCACTCACTCTCGACGACGACCCTGTTCAAGGACGAGGCGCGCGCCTACGAGGACTCCTTCCGACGGTTCGTCGACTGGTGCGCCACGGACACCTCCTGCGCCCTGCACGGCACCG
This sequence comes from Kitasatospora sp. NPDC057015, assembly GCF_042673745.1. Taxonomy (NCBI): domain Bacteria; kingdom Bacillati; phylum Actinomycetota; class Actinomycetes; order Kitasatosporales; family Streptomycetaceae; genus Kitasatospora; species Kitasatospora sp. NPDC057015. The sequence continues at coordinate 238,306 of NZ_JBHUSG010000001.1, read as the reverse complement.
ACGTGGGGCGGCTCTTCGACGACCTGGTGGCGGCGGCCGACCGGGCGCCGATCCCGGCGCCGGAGTGCGTCGAGGCGGGCACCTGCCGCCCGGCGGTGACCGGCGAGGACATCCGGTTCACCCTGCAGGGGCTGCTGCTGTTCCCGTCCCGACGGGGCGATCTCGCCCTCGCCCTGCAGCAGGCCCGCAGCGGCGACGCCTCGGCGTTCTCGCAGCCCGTCGCCACCGGGCCGAGCGACGAGGAGATGAACGGCAGCGCGATCGCGATCGAGTGCCTCGACTGGCCGACGCCGATCCGGACCTTGGACGACCTGCGGCGACTTCAGCGGCTCGGTCGGACGGTCGCCCCCCGGCTCGGCGGCGCGTCCCAGTCGTGGACCATCCTCACGGGCTGCGTCGGCTGGCCGGCGCCGGTGGTCAACCCGCCGCGGCCGGCCGTCGTCCGGCACGCACCGCCGATCCTGATCACCAACGCGACCCACGACCCCTCCACGGCGTACCCGTGGGCCGTGCACCTCCAGCGCGAACTGCCGTCCAGCGTGCTGGTGACCCGGGAGGGCGACGGCCACACCAGTTACCTGGCCCGTGGCGTCGGCCGGACCAGGGACGCCATCGACGCCTACCTGCTCACCGGGCGGACACCGCCGCCCGGCACCGTCTACGACGACTGACCACCCTGTGACCCGACCGGCCCGGTCCTGACCGCTCAGGACCGGGCCGGCCCGCGTCGCTCAGGTCACGGGCAGCGCCGCCGGGACGCCACCGGCGGCGCGGGCCCGGACGCCGAGCGCCCGGCCGTAGCGGCGCAGCAGGAGTACGGCGGTGGTGGCGAGGCCGATCAGCAGACCGAGCCAGAGGCCGCGGGTCCCACCGCCCAGCGGGTAGGCGAGCAGCCACGACGCGGGCAGGCCGACGAGCCAGTAGCCGACGAGTGTGATCCGCAGTCCGCTGCGGGTGTCGTCGAGGCCGCGCAGGAGACCGACACCGATGTTCTGGGCGCAGTCGAAGAACTGCAGGACGGCGGCCACGGCGAGGAGGCCGGTGGCGATCTGCAGGCCCTGCTGCTCGCCGGCCGATCCGGGGTCGAAGTAGGGCCGCAGGACGAGGTCGGGCAGGGCGAGGTAGACGGCGCCGACGACGGCCGTGACGACCGCGCCGGAGGCGAGTGCGGTGTTCCTCATGCGGCGTGCGGCGTCGAACTCGCCGCGGGCGACTTCGCGGCTGACGTTGATGGAGGCCGCGTGGGACAGACCGACGGCGACCTGGAAGACGAGGTAGACGAGCTGGTTGACGGCGGTGTGCGCGGCGAGCGCGGCTGCGCCGAAGCTGCCGGCCAGCAGGGCGGTGACGGAGAAGAACCCGGCCTCGGAGCCGTAGGTGGCCGCGATGGGGGTGCCGAGGGCGAGCAGGCGGCGCACCGTCCGGGCGTCGGCCCGCCAGAAGTCCAGGCTGAGCTGCGGGGCGAGCTTGGGGTCGCGGCGGGCGCTGGCGTACAGGGCGAGGAAGGACAGCAGGTGGACGCTGCTGGTGGCGACGCCGATCCCGGTGAGTCCGAGCGCGGGCAGCCCCCAGCTGCCGTGGATGAGGACCCAGTTGAGGCCGGCGTTGACGGCGACGGAGGCGATGGTGATCCGCAGGAGGGCCTGCGGGCGGCGCATGCCGACGGTGAACTGGCGGATCGCCTGGAACCAGAGACAGGGCAGCAGGCCGGGGGCGAGGGCGGCGAGCATCCCCTGGGCCCGGTGGGCGACGGCGGCGTCCTGGCCGAGGAGGGTCGCCGCCTGGCCGATCAGGATCATCAGGGCCGCGCCGGCCGTTCCGGCGATGGTGGCGACGGCCATGGCGGCCCGCAGCAGGTCGCGGACCTCCGCGTCGGACTTCGCCGTCGTACCGGCCGGCGGCTCGGTCCCTGCCCCAGCCCCGGCCCCGGCTCCGGCCCCTGCCCCTGCCTCGGCCCCGGGTTCGGCGGCGAGCTCGGCGCGGGCGGCGGCTGCGGCCACCTGGTTGCCGACGGAGGTGACCAGGCCGACACCCATGGTGCGGAGCTGGTTGAAGATCACCAGGGCGAGGCCGCCGGCCGCGAGGGCCTCGGTGCCCAGGACTCCCATCATGACGGTGTCGGTGGTGGTCAGGGCGACCTGGGCGAGCTGGGTGAGGGCGAGGGGGACGGCGAGCACGGCGAGGGCGCGGCCGTCGCGGGCCAGGGCGGTCAGCTGCTGCATGGTGGGAGTCACGTTCCTGAAGGTCAGGGCCTGCGGAGCTTGGTGAGGGTCTCGTCGACGTCGGCCTCGACGGCCTCGTCGATCAGGTTGCGGGCGGTCATCCAGTCGTCGTCGAAGACGGTGTCCAGGTACTTCTCGCCCCCGTCGTTGACGAAGGCGACCATAACGGCGTTCGGTGGCAGGCTCCGGAGGCGGGTGAGGGCCTCGTGGACGACGCCGCCGGCGGAGCCGCCGATGAGCAGCCCGGTGCGGCGCGCGACGACCCGGGCGGTGGCGAAGGCCTCGACGTCACCGACCTTCACGCCCTGGTCGATCAGGTCGAAGTCGACCAGCAGGCCGAGCGTGGCGCCCTCCGGGGTGCCGGTGCCGGACTGGTAGTAGTCGTGGGCGGGCGGTCCGAAGGCGATGGAGCCCTTGGGCTCGACGCCGATGACGGTGACCTCGGGGACGTGCCTCCTGAGCTCCAGGGCGGTTCCGCAGAGGCCGCCGCCGGTGCCGACCGCTCCGATGAACACGTCGACGCGGTTGTCGAGCGCCTGGGCGATCTCGCGGCCGACGGCGTGGTAACCCACCGCGTTGCTGGGGTTGTTGTGCTGCTCGGTGAAGAAGGTGTTGTCCTTCCCTCGGGCCAGCTCCTCGGCGAGTTCCTCGCGGGCGGCGGTGTTCAGTTCCTCGCCGCCGTCCTCGGCCACGTGGACGAGTTCGGTGCCCATCGCCCGCATGCCGCGCAGCTTGTCGACGGCGGCGTGGTTGTCGACGACGGCGGTGAAGCGGTAGCCGCGTTCGGCGGCGACCACGGCGAGGCCCAGGCCCGTGTTGCCGGAGGTGGACTCGATGATGTGGCCGCCGGGGCGCAGTACGCCGCGGTCCTCGGCGTCGGTGATCATCTGCCGGGCCATGCGGATCTTGGCGCTGCCGGTGGGGTTGTACATTTCGAGCTTGAGCAGGAGGCGGGCCCCGTTGTCGGCGCGGGCGAGTTCGAACAGCGGGGTGTAGCCGATGAGGTCGGAGATCCGGGTGACCACCGGCGGGCGGGAGAGTGCGTCGGTCATGGTGGGGGCTTTCCCTCGCGGTCGGGGGGCGGAAGGGTGTCGGGGCCTGTCCGGCGGATCGGCGTGCTACCGGGTCGGGCGGCGGTCGAACCGCCAGCGCAACCGGCCGTCGGAGTGCTGGACCACGACCTTGGGCGGCAGCGGGAGGTCGTGGAAGGGGGACTCGTTGGAGTCCATCTGGTAGCCGGCGGTGTTGGGGTAGACGATCAGGTCCCCCACGCGGGGCCGGCGGGGGAAGGCGATCTTGCGCCAGCTGAGCAGGTCGGAGTCCAGGCAGCTCGCCCCGCCCACGCAGGCCCGGTACGCCGGGTCGTCCGCGTCCGGTTCGCCGGTGCCGGTGCGGCCCTCGGTGAGGAGCACCGGGTCGGGCAGGTACTCGCTGTTGAACCACTGCTCGGACAGGCTCAGGCTGGTGCCGTCGACGGTGACGATGCCGTACCCCGCGCGGTCCTTGACGCCCTGGACCCGGAACACCGAGGATCCGGCGCCGTCGAGGAGCGCGCGCCCCGGCTCCAGGAGCAGCAGGACGCCGGCTTCGCGCAGTCGGGCGGCGAGCGTCGCGCCGCGCCCGTGCGGGCGGGCGGTGAGGACGGCCCGGAGGGCGTCGGCCCCGGCCACCGGGGAGTGGTAGGGGTAGAAGTCGGCCGTGGCGAAGGACTTTCGGGCGTGGTAGTCGTCCGGGCCCTGTGCGGTGAGGAAGGCCTGCCAGTGGGTGGCTGCGGTGTAGTCGACGGCGAGGCCGCCGCCGATGCTGATCCGGTCGGCCTGGAGTCCCAGCATCCTCGCCTTGAGGCAGAGTTCGACGAGTTCGCCGGCCAGGTCGGTGCGCGGCTGCACCGCGTAGCCGGAGAGGTGGAAGCTGAGGCCCTCCATCCGGACCAGGTCGCCGGCCGCCGCGCAGCGCAGCAGCGCCGCGTCCAACTGGCCGTCGTCCAGCCCGAATCGGCTTTCGGGTTGGGACGGCGGGCGGCGGCGCAGCAGGATCCGGGGTGGCCGGGGCGTCTCCAGGCACAGGACGCGCTCCAGCTCGTCCGGGGAGTCGACGGCGATCAGCGCCCCCTGGAGGGCCGCGACGCGCAGCAGTTGGTCCGCCTTGGCCGGTCCGGTGACGACGAGGTCCTCGCCCCGGACGCCGTGGCCGAGCGCCTCGCGCAGTTCGCCGTGGCTGGCGACGTCCACTCCGGTGCCGGTGTCGGCGCAGCGTTCGGTGAAGGCGGCGGCCTTGTTGGCCTTCTTCGCGAAGTACACCCTGCTCTCGACCCCGGCGCCGTCGAGGACGGCGCGCAGGGCGGCCCGGTTGGCGTCGAACCGGTCGGGCCGCAGGAAGTGGAAGGGGCCGCCGACGGCGTGGGACAACTCCTGGAGGAGTCCGCTGCGGAGGATCTCGTCGTGGTCGGCGTCGGGGTGGGCCGGCAGGGTCAGCGCCACAGTGCGACCTCGGTGCCCAGGCCCTGTTCGGCGGCGAGTTGGGCGAAGCGGTGGCCGAGGGCGATGTCGGTGATCACGAGTCCGCTGTTGTAGGCGAAGATGCGCTGGCCGGGGGCGGTGCGGGCGCGGGCGGCCCCGGAGAGGACGGCGGGCAGCTCCTGGTCGACGGCGGGCAGCTTGCCGTCCGCGTCGGCCATGTCGGTGCCGGTGACCTGCATCTGCGCCTCGCTGGTGGCGATCACGCGGTCGGCCCGGTGCAGGGTGGAGGGTGCGAGGCCGTGGCCGACCAGGATGGTGACGGCCGCGGGCCTGAGCCAGTCGGCCTCGACGGCGGCGGGTGTGTGGCCGCCGGCGGTGGCGACGACGACGTCCGCCTCACCCGCGGCCCGGCGCAGGTCGGTGACCACCTCCGGCTCGCGGTCGGGGAAGTGCCGGGCGAGTTCCGCACGGACGGCGGCCAACCCCTCGGGGTGGGTGCCCGAGAGCATCAGGCGGTCCAGCTGCGGGAGGGTGGTGAGCAGGAACGGCAGGGCGAGCCGGCCCTGGGTGCCGGTGCCGATGACCAGCGCGGTGCGGGCGTCCGGCGCGGCGCACTCGCGGGCCAGCAGGGCGGAGACGGCGGGCGTGCGGAGGGAGCCGATCCGGCCGCAGTCCATCATCGCCACCGGCAGGCCGGTGACGTCGTCGTAGATGCTGAGCGTCGTGTAGTAGTGCTGGCGTTCGCGGCTCTCGTGCAGGCCGTGCTTGTACGAGGTCTTGATGGCGACGACGTCGCGCACGCCGTCGCGGCCGAGCATCGCGTACGCGACGGAGTGCCCGTCGGCGGGCTTGACGGTGAGTTTGCGCGGGTTGTCCGAGTGGCCGGCGGCGAGGGTGCGGTAGGCCTGTTCGACGGTGTCGACGACGTCGGTGAGCGTGATGTCGATGCCGGCGAGGTCGCTGGTGCTCAGGACGCGCAGGGTGCCGTCGTGGGGCGTCACGGTGTCCCGGGTGGTCATCGGGGTGTCCCTTCAGCGGGCGGGTGCGTGGGTGAGCGGGTGGGTGAGCGGGTGCGGGTGCGGGTGCGGCGAGTCGGGCCGGTCCGGTTCAGCCGGCCCAGGCTTCGAGGGCGGCCTGGCCGTAGCCGTGTTCGACGGCCTCGGCCTCCGGGCGGGTGCGGCGGCCGGGCACCCGGACGGAGGCGCGCTTGAGCCAGCGGTCGGTGCCGTCGTAGCGGGCGGTGAAGGGGACCCGGCCGTGGACGACCAGGTCGTTGTCGACCACCAGGACGTCGCCCGGCTGAAGGCTCACCGCGACCGAGACGCGGGCGAGTTGGTCCTGCAGGCGGTCGTAGGCGGCGCGCCAGGAGTCGGTGGCCCGGTCGATCGGGGTGTAGGCGGGGTCGAAGCGCAGGGTGAGGCCGCCCTCGCCGGCGAACAGGGTCGGCACCGGCGCCGGCCGGCCGCCGAACCGCTGGGCCTCCTCGTAGGCGTCGTCGGGCAGGATCGGGGCGACGGGGCGGGTGAGTTCGGCGACGTCCTCCTCGGACAGCCCGGTGCGGCGGATGCTGGCCGCGGTGGTGGCGATGCGGTCGTGGTTGCGCATGCAGCACAGCAGGAGCAGGTGGGCCCGGCCCGGGTGGAAGGCGTCCTCGGTGTGCGGGGTGAGCAGCACGCTGCTGGAGGCCCCGGTCTGGATCGTCTCGTGGCCGGGGGAGGGGACGATGTTGTGCACGAAGCGCCCGTCCTGCTGGCCGTCCCAGGCGATCGGAGTGCCCATCAGCGCGGAGACGAGCAGCAGGACGACGTCCCAGTGGGCGCCGGCCCGGCCGACGCTGGACCAGTGGTCGGGCGTGGGGCCGAGTTCGGCGTCGTCGACGTGCAGGCCGCGCAGCACGAACAGGCCGTCGGCGGTGTCCACCGGGCGCAGCGCGTGGTGGAGCGCGGGGCCGAGCCGGGCGCGGGCGGCGGGGAGGCCGGCGAGCAGTGCGGGGTGGGTGGCGGAGCCGTGGGCGTCGAGGAGTTCGGCCGCGACGGCGGTGAGCTCGGCGATGTGGTCGGCGTCGAGCTGCCGTACCGGGGCGGGGGCGGCGGTGGGCACGGAGGCACCTTCCGTTGGGTGGGCAGGGGGGAGTGCGGGCGCACGGCTGTGGCGCGGCCCGGCAGGGAGGTGGGAGCGACGTGGGAGGCGTCGGGTCCGGCGCGGCTCGGCAGCCGGACACCGAGGAACGTAACAACGTCTGGAAGGTAAGGCAAGCCTTACCAATCTGATTGTCTACTTTTGTGTCGTCATTCGAGAGTCGGCGCACGACCGATGCCCGGAATGACAACGCGCTTGCAGCGCAAGGCGCCTGACGCCCTGTCGGGAGAGTCGGTTGTCGGCCGAGTTGCTCCGCGCGGGGTTGCGGAGATCCGCAAACTTAGGATAGGTAACCCTAAGCAACTTCTGCTCGACCTGAAACGAGGAACGACGTGGGCGTCACCAGACGACAGCTGCTGTGGGCCGGTGCCGGGATCGGGGCGGCCGGTGCGCTCGCGGCCTGCAGCGGCGGCAACGGCGCCTCCAAGGACGCCGCGGCGTCCGGCGCGTCCTCCGAACAGCCCCGCAGCGGCGGCACGTTGAAGGTCGGCGCGCTCGGCAAGGCGTCCTCCGTCACCCGCGACCCGCACGGCTCCCAGGCCAACGAGAGCGACTACCTGATCCTCAGCCTGATCTACGACACCCTGGCGGTGCCCGGCGAGAAGACCAACACGGCCCCGCGACTCGCCGCGAGCTGGAAGCCCTCGGAGGACCTCAAGACCTGGCGGTTCACCGTCGCCGACGGCGCGAAGTTCCACGACGGCACCCCGGTCACCGCCGACGACGTGGTCTTCTCGCTCAAGCGCCTGCGAGCCACCCCCGCGGGCGCCTCCCGACTGCCCGGCATCCAGCCCGAGGGCATCAGCGCCGCGGACCCGAGGACGGTCGTCCTGGTCTCCGACTACGCCAACGCCGACCTGCCGCTGCTCACCCGCCTGACCACCTTCGTGGTCAAGAAGGACACCAAGGACGACGCGATCGCCGGCGCACCCGGCACCGGCCCCTTCAAGCTCGACTGGTTCCGGGACGGCAACGCCCGCCTGGTGCGCAACGACGACTGGTACGGCGGCCGGGTGCTGTTGGACGCCGTCGAGGTCAGCATCTTCGAGAGCCCGCAGGCGATGGCCAACGCCCTGCTCGCCGGCCAGATCGACGTCGCCTCCAACGTCGGCGCGGTCGCCGCCCGCACCGCCGAGAGCCGCAAGGACGTCCAGATCCTGCGCCGCCCCCAGGACATGGCGATGCCGATCGTCATGCGCACCGCCGACGGCCCGTTCGCCGACCCGAAGGTCCGCGAGGCACTGCGGCTGGCGGTGGACCGCGACGCGATGGTCAAGCAGGTCCTGTCCGGCTACGGCACGATCGGCAACGACGTCCTCGGCACCGGCGACCCGGCGTTCGCCAAGGACCTCCCGCAGCGAAAGCGCGACCTGGACAAGGCCAGGCAACTGCTGGCCGAGGCCGGATTCGACACCGCCAGGACCTACGACCTGCTCACCACCGAGGACATCTCCGGCCTCGCGGAGTCCGCGACGCTCTTCGCCACCCAGGTCCGCGAAGCCGGCGTGAAGATCAACGTGGTGAAGCAGGACCCGAAGATCTTCTGGGACGCCACCTGGCTCAAGGCGCCGCTCTACACCACCTACTGGGGCACCAACGACTCCGTGATCTTCTTCGCCTCCAAGACCATGGTCTCGGAGGCCGGCCAGAACGAGGCCGGCTGGAAGGAGCCCGCCTTCGACGAGGCGTACCGCAAGGCGCTCGGCACCGCGGACGCCGCCGAACGCGCCAAGGCGCTGCACCAGCTCCAGGAGATCGAGTACGCGAAGTCCGGCTACCTCCTGTGGGGCATGGCCGACGGCATCGACCTCGCCGGCGCGCCCGTGCGCAACCTGCCGGGGCTGCCCGGCTACGGCCGCGTCCAGCTCGAGAAGACCTGGCTGGCCCGTTGATCCCGGCACCCGCCGCCGGGGGTGCGACCGCACCGAAGGCCCGGTCCGGCCCGGCCCGCATCCTCCCCGGTGCGGGCCGGGCCGGCCGGCTGGTCGCCCGCCGCCTCGGCCTGCTCGTCCTGCTGCTCGCCGCGGTCTTCGCGGCCGTCGAGGTGCTGCCGGGCGACGCCGCCGCCTCCACCTCCGAACGCGGCGAGAGCGCCGCCGACATGGCCGCCCGGCGCGCCGCACTCGGGCTCGACCGCCCGGTCGCCGAACGGTTCCTGGACTGGATGACCGGCCTGCCCACCGGTGACCTCGGCACCACCGCCCACGGACAGCCCGTCACCACCGTGCTGGCCGGCCCCTTCCCCAACACCCTGCTGCTCGGCACCCTGGCCCTCGCGCTGGCCGTCGCCGGTGCCCTCGCCCTCGGCGGCTGGGCCACCCTGCGGCCCGGCGGCCGGGTCGACCGGACGATCGCCGCCGCCTCCACCGCGGCGTTCGCCCTCCCCGAGTTCGTGGTCTCCGTCGCCCTGCTGCTGGTCCTCTCCCAGTGGACGGGCTGGCTCCCCGCCGTCACCCTCACCGGCCCCGACGGGGCGCCCGCCTCCTGGGACATGCTCGTCCTGCCGCTGCTCTCGCTGGCGATCCCCCAGATCGGCTGGAACACCCGGATCGTCCGCGGCGCCCTCGCCGACCAGGCCGCCCTCCCGCACGTCCAGGCCGCGATCCTCGACGGCCTGCCCCGCCGCCGGATCCTCACCCACCACATGCTGCCGGGTGCCCTGCCCGCCGTCGCGGTCTCCACCGCCACCTCCGCCGGGATGCTGCTCGGCGGAGCCGTCGTCGTCGAGACGCTCTTCAACTACCCCGGCATCGGCGCCGTGCTCGCCGGCGCCATCGCCGACCGCGACACCCCGCTGGTCGCCGGCGTCGTCGCGGCCACCGGCGCGGCCATCAGCACCCTCCTCCTGCTGGCCGACCTGATACGCGACCGCACCCTGGGAGCGCCCCGATGACCCCGCCCTCCCCGCCGGCCCCGCCCTCCCCGACCCCGGCCGCGCGTCGACACCCGGCCCAGCGCAGGCAACCGACCCGTGTCCGGGTGCCGGCCCGGGCACTGCCCGCGCTGCTGCTCGTCGCCCTCGCGCTGGCCGGCCCGCTGCTCGCGCCGCACCCCGTCGACCGGCCCGTCACCGCCCCGTACGGCCCGGCGGACGGCAGCGCCGCCCTCGGCGGGGACCAGCTCGGGCGCGACGTCCTCAGCCGACTGCTGACCGGCGGCGCCCCACTGATCGCCACCGCCCTGGCCGTCGCCGTCCTGGTCACCACCGCGGCCGGCGCGATCGGCATCCTCGCGGCCCTGCGCCCCCGCCTGGGCCGCTGGGTCGAACGCACCGCGGACCTCGCCATCCTGCTGCCGGCGGTACTCGGGATCATGCTCGTCGCCCTCGCCTGGCCGTCCGGCGGGCGCCTGGCCGTCGGCGCCGCCGCCACCGTCCTCGGTATCCCCTACGCCGTACGGGTCGTCGCAGCCGCCGCCGCACCGGTCGCCGCCACCGGATACGTCGAGACCGCCGCGGCGGGCGGCGAGCGCCTCTGGTACCTGATGGCCCGTGAAGTGCTGCCCAACCTCCGCGCCACCCTGCTCGCCCTGTTCGGCCTGCGCTTCGTCGAGGGCGTCTACGTCGTCTCCATCGCCGCCTTCCTCCAACTCGGGCCACAACCACCCGAGGCCGACTGGGCCCTGATGATCCGCGAGAACGCCCCCGGCATCGTGCTCAACCCCTGGGCGGTGGCCGCGCCGTGCCTGGCCATCGGCCTGCTCGCCATCAGCGTCAACCTCGCAGCCGAAGCCCTCGCCCCCGCCAGGCCCACCCCGGAGACCCCCCTGTGAGCCACCCCGCCCCGGCCGCCCGGGTCACCCGGCTGTCCATCGCCCTCACCGACGGCACCCCGCTGCTCGACGGCGCCACCCTCACCCTGGAGCCCGGCCGCGTCCACGCCGTCACCGGCCCGTCCGGAGCCGGCAAGACCACGCTGCTGCGCGCACTCGCCGGCGCCCTCCCGCCCGGCGCCGCCGTCACCGCCGGAACGGTCACCGTCCTCGGGCACGACGTCCTCGCCCTGGCGCCCGAGCCGCTGCGGCGCCTGCGCCGCGAGCGCCTCGCCCACCTCGGCCAGGACCCGGGCTCCGGCCTCAACCCCCGGATGCGGGTGGACCGCCTCATCACCGAGACGGCGGCGGACCCGTCCCGCGCCGCCCTGCTCGGCCTGCTCGCGATGGTCCGGCTCCCCACCGACCAGCAGCTCGAACGCCGCCGCCCGGCGGCGCTGTCCGGCGGTCAGCAACGTCGGGTCGCCCTGGCCCGCGCGCTCGCCCGCCGCCCCGACATCCTCCTGCTGGACGAGCCGACCGCCGGGCTCGACGCGGCCCTGCGCGACGAGATCGCCGACCTGCTGCGCGAACTCGCCCACCGGCACGGCCTCGCCGTCGCGCTCTCCAGCCACGACCCCGACTTCGTCACCCGCTGCGCCGACGACGTCCTGGCCCTGCGGCCGCCCGCCGCCCCGGCCCCCGACCGGGGTGCACCCGCGGTCCGCCCCGCAGCCGCAGCCCTACCAGCAGCTGTACCCGTACCAGCAGCCGTACCCGTACCGGTGGACGCACCCGCGCCGCCCGCCGAGCCCCGTCCGGCCGAGGCCGTCCTGACGGTGCGGTCCCTGGACGCCCACGTCGGAGCCGGCCGCACCCGCCGCCAGGTGCTCGCCGGCGTCGACCTCGACCTGCGCCCCGGCACCCTGACCGCGGTCGTCGGCCCCTCCGGCTGCGGAAAGACCACCCTGGTCCGCACCCTCGCCGGGCTGCACCCGGCCGGAGCGGGGACCCTCACCCTCGACGGCCGGCTCCTCACCGGCGGCCACCGGCGGCGTGACCGCGACCAACTGCGTCGCGTCCAGCTCGTCCCGCAGAACCCCCTGGGCGCCCTCAACCCCGCCCGGACCGTCGGCGCCACCCTCGCCCGCCCCCTCAAGCTCCACCACGCCCTGCCCGCCGACCGGCGCGCCGCCCGGGTCGCGGAACTCCTCACCGCCGTGGGCCTGCCGGTGGACTTCGCCGCCCGGTACCCGCACCAGCTGTCCGGCGGGCAGCGCCAGCGCGTCTCCATCGCCCGCGCCCTGGCCGCCGAACCCGGCGTCCTGCTCTGCGACGAGGTCACCTCCGCCCTCGACGGCGACACCGCCGCCGGCATCATGGCGCTGCTGGGTCGGCTGCGCGGCAGCCGGGGTCTGGCCGTCGTCCTCGTCAGCCACGACCTCCCGCTGGTGGCGGCCCACGCCGACCACGTCCTCACCCTCGGTGGTCCGGGTGCGTCCGCCCCGGCCGACCACCGCCGGGTCGCGGCCCGAGCGGGTCGGGGCGCGTCCGACGGTTCCGGCCGGGCCGAACGGTCGGACGCGCCCTAGTGGTTCCACGACCGCCAGAGGGCGGCGTAGGGGCCGTCGTTGGCGACCAGCTCCGCGTGCGGGCCGACCTCGGTGAGGCGGCCGTCCTCCATCACGGCGACGCGGTCGGCGTCGTGGGCGGTGTGCAGGCGGTGGGCGATCGCGATGACGGTGCGGCCCTCCAGGACGGCGGCCAGGGCGCGTTCGGTGTGACGGGCGGCCGTCGGGTCGAGCAGCGCGGTGGCCTCGTCCAGGACCACCGTGTGCGGGTCGGCCAGGACCACCCGGGCCAGGGCGAGTTGCTGGGCCCGGGCGCCGTCCAGCCGGTGACCCCCGGCGCCCAGCTCGGTGTCCAGGCCGTTCGGCAGCTCGTGCGACCAGCCGACGGCGGCCAGGGCGGCGAGCAGTTCGGTGTCCCCGGCGTCCGGCGCGGCGATCCGCAGGTTGTCGCGCAGGGTGCCGAGGAAGACGTGGTGCTCCTGGGTGACCAGGACGACCTGACGCCGCAGCCGGTCCGGGTCGAGGCCGCCGATCGGGACGTCGCCGACGGTCACCGTGCCGGTGCGCGGCTCGTCCATGCCGGCCAGCAGCCGGCTGAGCGTGGTCTTGCCCGAGCCGGACGGGCCGACCACGGCCAGCCGCTCGCCCGGACGGATCGTCAGGTCGACCCCGTGCAGCACGTCGCCGAGGCCGTCGTAGGCGTAGCGGACGTCGGCGACCTCGATCCGGTCGTCGACCGGCTCGGCCGAGCGGGCCGGCAAGGTCCGCGGGGCGTCGGCCAGCCCTTCGACCCGGGCGAAGGCGGCGCCGCTGCTCTGCAGCTGGTCGATCCAGACCACGATGATGTCGAGCGGCGGCTCCAGCTGGCGGACGAAGAGCGCGGCGGCGACCGCGGAGCCGAGGCTGACCATGCCGTGCGCGTGCAGCAGCCCGCCGGTCAGCAGGACCACCACCACCGGAACGGTGTAGGAGGCGCTGACGATCGGGAAGAAGACGTTGCGCAGGAAGAGGGTCCGCTCGCGGGTGCGGCGGCACTCCTCGACGGCGGCCTCGCCGGTCGCGATCCGGCGCTCCTGGAGGCCGAGCGCCTCGACCGTCCGGGCGCCGGCGGCGGTGGCGGCGAGGATCTCGGCCAGCGCGGAGTTGGCGGCGCCCTCGTCGAGGTAGCCGGAGCGGGCCCGGCGCAGGTACCAGCGGGCGCCGGACCAGATCCCGGCCATGCCGACCGTCGCGCAGGCACCGAGCAGCGGCTGGACGGCGATGATCGCGCCGATGACGAAGACGACCTGCACCAGGGAGACGAAGACGTCCGGGGCGGCGTCCCGCATCGCGGTGCCGACGGCGGCGACGTCGGTGGTGCCGCGCGTGGTCAGGTCGCCGGTGCCCGCCCGTTCGACGGTCGCCGGGGGCAGGGCCAGGGCGCGGTCGGCGAACTGCTCGCGGACCCGCGCCGAGGTGCGCTCCCCGAACCGGTGGGCGACGTAGCGGGCCTGCCGGGAGAGCAGCAGCTGGGCGAGCGCGCCGGCCACGATGGCGAGCGCCAGCCGGTCGATGCTGCGGGCGCCCGCGCCGGCCGACACCTCGTCGATGATCCGGCCGAGCAGCCAGGGGCCGGCCAGCCCGGCGAGGGCGGCCAGCGCGTTGAGGGCGAGCAGGGCGGTGAAGCCGCGGACGTCCCGGCGGATCAGCGCCAGGGCGGCCCGGCGGACCGCCGCGGGGCCGGCGACGGGGAGGCGGGCGCTCATCGGACGGTCTCCTCGGCGCAGTCGGGGGCCGGCGGGGCGGATTCCCCGGCCCCGGCGCGGCGCGGGGTGGGCAGGGCGGTGTCCTCGGCCTCGGCGCGGGAGACCAGGGCGCGGTACCCGGGGTGGTCGCGGAGCAGGTCGCGGTGGCTGCCGGTGGCGGCGACCCGGCCGTCGACCAGGTACTGCACGGTGTCGGCCCGGTCCAGCAGGAGCGGCGAGACGCCGGTGACCAGGGTGGTCCGTCCGGCGCGGGCGCGGCGCAGGCCGGCGACCATCGCGGCCTCGGTGTGCGCGTCGACGGCGGAGGTCGGTTCGACGGCGAGCAGCGTCTCGGGGTCGGCGGCCAGCGCCCGGGCCAGCCGCAGGCGCTGGCGCTGGCCGCCGGACAGGTTGCGGCCGTCCGCCTCGATCGCGGAGTCCAGGCCGTCCGGCAGTCCGCGCAGGACGTCGAGGGCGGCGGCGACCTCCAGGGCGGCGAGCAGGGCCCGGTCGTCGGGCCGGTGGCGGCCGGCGAGGACCTCGCGCAGCGGGCCGGCGAAGAGGGCGGCCTCGTTGTCCGCGACCAGGATCCGGTCCCGGACGGCGGGCAGGGCGAGGGAGTCGAGCCGGACGCCGCCCCACTCGGCGGCGGTCGCGGCGAACCGGCCGAGCCGGTCGACCACGGCGGCGGCGTCCTGCGGCCGGGCGCAGGCCAGGGCGGTCAGCCGGCCGGGGAGCAGCTCGACCCCGGAGTCCGGGTCGCGCAGCACGCCGGGCGAGCCGGGTGCGTCCGCGCCGTCCGGGCGGGTGCCCGGGACGAGTGCCAGGAAGCGGACCACCCGGGCGGCGGCGACCAGGCCGCGGCTGATGTCCTGCCCGCTCTCGACCAGGAACTGGACGGGGAAGACCAGTACCGCGACGTACCCGTAGACCGCGACCAGCTGACCCACCGTGATGTCACCGGAGGCGGCGAGGCGGGCGGCCAGCCAGGTCACGGCCGCGAGGAACAGCGTGGGCAGGCCGACACCGAAGGACTGCAGCCAGCTGGTCACGGCGCCGACCCGGTAGCCGTCGGCGCGCAGCTCCTGCGAGTCGCGCCGGTAGCGCCCGGCGTAGGTCTCCTTGCCGCCCAGGCCGTTCAGCACCCGCAGCCCGCCCACCATGTCCTCGAACCGGGCGGCCAGTCGGCCCTGCCGTTCGCGGTAGCGGGTCTCCGCGCCGCGCAGCCGGCCGAGCAGCGGACCGACCGCCACCGCCATCAGCGGGACGCCGAGCAGCACGACGGCGGCGAGCAGCGGGGAGACGGACAGCAGCAGGACGGCGACCGTGCCGATCGCGATCAGCGAGCCGATGCCGGGGCCGACGAAGGTCAGGGTCCGGGCGATCTGGCCGACGTCGCCGATGCCGATGGTGACCACCTCGCCGGTGGTGACCAGCCGGGGCAGCGCCGCGCCGAGCCGGACGGACTGCCGGATCACCACCCGGACGGTGCGGAAGGTGGCGTCCATCCGCAGCCTGGTCATGGTCCGGTGGCGCAGCATGCTGATCCCGGAGTTCAGCAGGCCGGCCACCAGGATGGCGGCGGTCCAGCCGACCAGCGCGGGCGCGTGCCCGGCCCGGAGGCCGTCGTCGACGGCGCGGGACAACAGGTACGGCTGCAGGGTCAGCATCAGCATCCAGGCGATGCTCAGCACTGCCCCGCCGGCCACCCGCCGCTTCTGCCGGGCGGTCAGCCAGGTCAGGTAGCGGGCGGGGCTGCGGATGTCCGGTGTCCCCGGAGCGTCGTTCTGATCGTGCACCGTCGCACCCTACTGGCAGCGGCCCGGTGCGGGGCTCGGCGGGGAGGCCGGTCACGGCCGTTGCGGGGTGACCGGGGGCGGCACCGGCGTGTCAGCGGCCCCGGATCGCCCCGGCGGCGAACTCCACGTACTCGTGCAGCCCGTACGCCAGCCCCGCGGCCAGCAGGGCCGAGGCGACCACCGCCGTGACGAGCCCCGCGACGGCGGCCCGGGCCGGGCGGGCCCCCGGTCGCACCGGCAGCGGACCGAGCAGGGCCTCGACCCGCAGCGGGACCGGCCCCGTGCTCACCGACAGCAGCGGGTTGCGGTTCCCGCGCTCCCGCGGGCCCGGGGATCCGGCCAGCGCCGCGCGCGCGATCGCGGTCGCGGCGAGCCGCCGGTCGCCCACCGTGGCGGCCGCGGCCTCGTCCGCCCACCGCTCCAGCTGGAAGTCCAGGACGGGCAGCAGGCTGCGCAGGGCCGGATGGACGGCGGCGGCCAGGTAGGCGGTGACGGACAGTACGTGGTGGTGGCCCGCCAGGTGGGCCCGCTCGTGGGCGAGCAGCACCTCGCGCTCCGCCGGGCCGAGGGCCCGGAGCATGCCCTGCGTCACGACGACCCGCCCGCCGCGCCGGTGCTGTCCGGGCAGGGCGAAGGCGTCCGGGGCGGAGCCCGGCACCACCAGGAGGTCGCCCTCGGGCACCGCCCGCGCGGTGGCGGCCCAGGCGTCGCGGACCAGCCGGCGGTGTTCGAACCAGCGCCGTGCCACCCGCACCGACTGGAGCGCCAGCACGGCGCCGGCGACCGCGGCGACCGGGACGGCGGCGGGCCATTCGGCGAGCACCCGCGACACGGGCACCCGTTCGAGGCCGGCGAGGAACGGCACGTGGAACAGGCCGACCAGGGCCGCCACGGTGCCGCCCGCGAGCAGCACCGCCGCCCCGGTCACGGCCACGGCCGCCTCCCGCGGTGGAAGCGCCGATGCCAACCGGCGGGCCGCCGCCGCGGCGCCCCAGGGGAGCACCAGGGCCAGCAGGACCACGGCAAGGGGGACGGTCATGTGCGGTCCTCGGCTGTCTCGGATGCCGGGAGCGCACCCGGCCATCCGTAGGGTATGCCTCGTCGGCGCCGCGGCCCGCCCGCGGCCGTCCGGCAGGTGGGGCCCCGGACGGCCGGCGGGCCGGATCGTGGTGCCGGGCCCCGGGCCCCGGAAAGGCCCTAGGGAAGACCCGGCCAGTAGGGATTGACGGGCAGCGGGTAGCCGGGGTCGACGCGGTCGGCGGCGACGTCGTAGCGCATGTACTGCGAGCCGCGGAAGAAGTACGCCTTGCCGTTCGGCCAGACCACGCCGCCGGTGAGGTCGGCCGGCCAGAGTCCGGGCCAGTTCCCGGCGATCGGCAGCGGGTAGCCGGGGTCGACGCGGTCGGCGGCGATGTCGTAGCGCATGTACTGCGAGCCGCGGAAGAAGTACGCCTTGCCGTTCGGCCACACCACGGCGGCGTCGATGCCCTCGCCCCAGAGTCCTGGCCAGTTCCCGGCGATCGGCAGTGGGTAGCCGGGGTCGACGCGGTCGGCCGCGATGTCGTAGCGCATGTACTGCGAGCCGCGGAAGAAGTACGCCTTCCCGTTGTTCCAGACCACGCCCGCGTCGACCCGGTCGGGGAACAGCCCGGGCCAGTTCCCGGCGATGGCGAGCGGGTAGCCGGGGTCGACCTTGTCGGCGGCTATGTCGTAGCGGTAGTAGCGGCCCGCGGTGAAGAGGTAGGCCTTGCCGTTGTTCCACACCACCGGCGCCGTCACCAGCAGGTCGGACAGACCCTCCGCGAAGTACTCGTGGTTGTCGGCGTTGCGGATCGCGTCGGCCGGCTTGGTGCTCGCGAGGTTCCGCGCGTTGACCGGGCCGTAGACGACGTCGTCGGTGCTGGAGACCGCGTGGCTGAGCTCGTGGACGAGCGTGCCGAACTTCGAGTCGGTTCCGGTCGCCCCGGCGCTCCAGAAGCTGGAGCAGAGCCAGACCTTGCGGGTGCCCTTGTAGGTGTACGCGAACCAGCCGGGTTGGCATCCCGACCCGGTGAGGTCGTAGGTCAGCTGCTGGCCGGCGATGACCGCGCTGCTGTCGGCGTAGTGCTGGCGGACGGTGGCGTACCGCCCGGCGTCGAAGGCGCCGAACCACTCCGTGGACAGCGCGTTGGTTCCTCCGGCGGTCCAGTCCAGCTGGCGCATGGACGCCTCGGCGAAGGCGCCCGCGTTCTCGTGCGCGGTACGGACGTCCCCCTGCTGGGCCGGCGTTCCGCCGATCAGCACGGGATCGAGCGGTGCCAGCTTGGCCACCAGGGCTCTGACCGTCGTCGGGTCCAGCGGGGGGCCGAGTTCGCGGCGCAGGCTCTCCGCGATGGTGGCGCGGGCCGCGCCGTCGCCGACGACCTCGAAGGTGACGGTCAGCGGGTCGAGGTCGAAGCCCACGTGCTCGTCGCGGTTGCGGGCGCCCGGTGCGTCCCGGTCCAGGGTGATGACGTCCAGGATGCGCGAGTCGAGCGTGGCGGTGTACGTGCCGGGGTCGGTGATCGGGAAGGCCGTCGTCAGATCGACCGTCTCGACCGTGCTCTCACCGGCGCGGACGAGGACGTAGGCGGAGGGGTCCGGGTCGCCGCGCTTGACGAACCGGCCGTCGTAGGGGACGAGCAGCTCGCCCCTTCGGACCTTGAAGTACTGGAACACCTCCTGGGCCTCGTGCTGCTCCAGGGGGGTGTCCCAGACCAGGACCCGGAAGTCGTGGTCGCTGGTGTTGGTCAGTTCGAAGGTGACGGGGACCGGGTCGCCGAGTCGGTAGGTCGGCTCGGCTCGGAGTGCAATGCGGAAGTTGTCCTTCATGACGCATCCGTCTCAAGTACTGCGGGGGTCCTCCCGATCCGTCGGCCGGGTGCGGTCCCGGGTGTGCGACGGTGATCCGCGGCGGTCGTCAACTGGCCGGGAGAGGTCTGCGGGATTCCACGAGGGCTGCGGAACCTCAGGGGCCGGAAAGCCTTGGGGTTATCAACTCGCCAATACCCACCTATAGTTCACATTTCGCGATCAGGCAAGTCGGCCGTTCGGCGCTTACGGACGGTGGCCGCCCCGGCGAGGACGAACAGCACGTCAGCGGCGGGTCGGGCCGCCGGCGGGGCGGCCTCGACCTCGGACGGTGACCGCTCGGCCGGCCCGTCGGTCCGGCCCGCCACCGGCTCGGCCGCGCCGGTCGGCCGCCCTGGTGGAGGGGGCGGTTCGGGCGGCCGGGCGCGGCTCACTCCCCGCCGTCCAGCAGCCGCCAGGTGGTGAGGGCGATCCTGGCCCGTGCCAGTCCGGTGGGGCCGGTGAGGTCGATGGCGAGGGCCTTGGCGATCTGGTCGACCCGGCGGGCGACGCTGCTGTGGTGCAGGTGGAGGAGGTCGGCGGCCCGGCGCAGGGAGCCGGTGGCGCAGTAGGCGTCCAGCGTGTCCAGGTCCTCCGGGTCGTCGGAGATCCGGGCGACGGCGGCCACGTCGGCGTTCTCCCGTGCGGCGTGCCGGGGGATCTCCGCCAGGAGTGCCAGCGCGCCCAGGTCGGCGTGCCGGACGACGGGCTCGCGCCCGGTGGTGAAGCGCAGGGCGGTACGGGCCTGCCGCCAGGACGCGTCGGGGGCGCCGGCGGCGCCGACGCCCGCGCGTACCCCGGCCGGGAACCGGGCCGGGTCCACGGTGGTGGCCAGGATGACGCCCACGCCGGCGAGCGGCGCCGCCTTCACCGGGCGGGCCGGGCACAGGAGGCCGCCGATCCGGTCGAGCGGGAGCCGTGAGCGCACGGCGACGGCGTGGACCGGCAGGTCGGCGGCGAACCCCAGGAGTCGTAACGCCCGTGCCCTGGACGCCTCGTCGCTGCCGGAGCTGATCGCCAGTTCGACCAGGGCGGGGTCGGCCATCGTGGTGCGGGCCGGGCCGTAGCGCTCGACGGCCGCCGCGGCGGCGATGGCGAGCCGGTCGAGGAGGACCTCGTCGAGCGGGTTCGGCGGGCCCGGGCGCTCCAGCCACACCGTGCCGATCTCCTCCTCGTCGAGGGTGACCGGCGTGCTGGTGGACGCCGGCGCCGACGGGGCGGGCGCGTCGGTGCCGTGCGGCGAGACGCGGATCGCCCGCCCGCCGCCGTGCAGTCCGATCCCGGCGACGCACTCGGCCAGGCCCGCTGAGGCGCGGGCGAGCGCCGGAAGATCCACGCGTCGGCGCATCAACGTGTCGTAGAACGCGATGATCCGGATCGCGCCGTCGACGTACGGATCCAAGCCAGACAGTCGTACGGCCAGTGCCTCCATTCCAGCAGGATAGACGGCCGGGGCGCGCCGGTCGGTGCGCGATCCGGCGGGGACCCGCGACGGATGGCGGGTGACCCCGCGGGGAGCGACCGTGAGGATGGTCGTCATGGATCCCGAACTCGAAGCATTCGTCCCGTTGTTCCCCCAGGCCGACCTGACCGACCCGGTCGCCGCGCGCCGGAGCTTCGCCGGCCTGGCCGCCGCGCTCCCGGCACCCGACACCACGGGCATGGAGGTCGAGGACCGCACCGTGCCCGGCGACCCGGACGTCCCCGTGCGGATCTACCGACCGGACCGGGCCCGGGGCGCCGTCATCTGGCTGCACGGCGGCGGATTCGTGACCGGGGACCTGGACAGCGAGCACCCGTGGGCCACCCGGATCGCGGCGGGGTCCGGCGCGGTGGTGATCTCGGTGGGCTACCGACTGGCCCCCGAGCACCCGTTCCCGGCCGCCCTGGACGACACCTACACCGTGCTGACCTGGACGGCCGGACACGCGGCCGAACTCGGCATCGATCCGGAGCGGATCGCGGTCGGCGGCCACAGCGCCGGCGGCGGGCTCGCCGCGGCGGTGGCGTTGCGGGCGCGGGACGAGGGCGGGCCGGCGATCCGCTTCCAACTGCTCAACCAGCCCGGGCTCGACGACCGCCAGGAGACCTGGTCGGCGCGGAACTTCACCGACACGCCCTGGCTCACCCGCGACAAGGTCGCCACGGCCTGGCGGCACTACCTCGGCTCCGGGACGGCCACGCCGTACGCAGCCCCCGCGCGGGCCGCCGACCTGTCCGGCCTGCCGCCGGCGCACATCGCCACCGCGGAGCTCTGCCCGAACCGCGACGAGGACCTCGCCTACGGGCTGCGCCTGCTGCAGGCGGGCGTGTCGGTGGAGTTGCACCAGTGGCCCGGCACCTTCCACGGGTCGCAGGCGATCCTGTCGGCCGAGGTCTCGCAGCGTCAGAACGCCGAACTCGGCGCCGTGCTGCGCCGCGCCCTGGCGGTGTGAGCCGTGGCCGGCGCGGAGCAGCGGGGCGGAGCCCCCGGCACACCCGACGACCGGGAGGGGACGGGTGCCGCGGGTTCACCGGGCCTCGATCCCGCAGCGCTGCAGTCCGCCATGGACGGTCTCCACGCCGCGGGGATGCCGGGGGTGTACGGCGAGGTGCGCGACACGGGCCGGGTCTGGCGCGGCGCCTGCGGGGTCGCCGACCTCGACACCGGCCGTCCCGTCACACCGGACATGCGTCAGCGCGTCGGCAGCATCACCAAGACCTTCACCGCCGTCGCGGTCATGCAGCAGGTCGAGCGGGGCCGGATCCGGCTCGACGAGCCGATCGGCGGCCTGCTGCCACAACTGGTGCCGGGGGAGCGCGGCAGCGGCGTCACGGTGCGGATGCTGCTCAACCACACCAGCGGCATCGGCGACTACCTCCCCTACGCGTTCCCGTCCCTGCGGGGCCTCCCCGCCGGGCCGGGGGCCTCGGCCGCGAGCCTGGACGACAACCGGTTCCGGCGGTTCCTCCCCGCCGAGCTGATCGAGACGGGGCTGGCGGCGCCGCCGGTCGGCGAGCCCGGAGGCCCCACCGGGGTGTACTCCAACACCAACTACCTGCTCCTCGGCCGACTCCTGGAGCAGGTCACCGGCAGCACGGCCGAGGAGTACGTCACCCGCCACGTGATCGGGCCCGCCGGGCTGCGGCACACCGGTTTTCCGGCCGGGCCGCGGGTCGAAGGACCGCACTCGCGGATGTACGAGGCCCTGTACGGCCTGATCGACCCGCCGCGCGACTACAGCGTGTACGACATGTCCTGGGTCGGGCCGGCGGCCTCCCTGGTGTCGACCATGGCGGATCTCAACCTCTTCTACGGCAGGCTGCTCGCCGGCGGGATCGTCGGCCGCTCCTCGCTGGAGCAGATGCAGCGCACCGTCCCGGTCCGCGCCCTGGACGGATCGACGATCGAGTACGGCCTCGGACTCCACCGGGTCGACGTCCCGGGCGGCGGCACCTTCTGGGGCAGCGACGGCTCCGTCTGGGGCGCCGGAACGATGTCGCTGACCCGGGCCGACGGCCGGCGCCAGATGTCCCTGGCCGTCAACCTCATGCGGTGGAACACGCCGGACTCCGCGGGGCGGCCGCAGCCGCACCCCGTCGACGCCGCGTTGACGGCGCTGTACCGGCAGGCGATGTGCGGCGGCGCGGGCGCCCGGCTCCGGGCCGGGGGAGGGGTGCAGGCCACGGCCGTCGTGCCGTAGCCGCGGTGCCTCGCGCGGGCCGGCCGGCGGCCCGGGCCGCCCCCGGCGGGGGCCGCCGGGCCGCCCGGTCAGGCCGGCTGCTGGCTGATGTTGACCAGCCAGGTGATGCCGAAGCGGTCCGCGCACATGCCGAAGACGTCGCCCCACATCTGCTTCTCCAGCGGGACCGAGACCGTGCCCCCGTCCGAGAGTTCGCCCCAGAAGCCGCGCAGTTCGTCGGCGTCGTCCCCGCTCAGGCTCACCGTGATGTTGTTCCCGGGCCGGTACTCCATCCCCGGCGGGAGGTCCGAGGCCATCAGCGTGAACCCCTGGTCGGTTTCGAGCATGCTGTGCATGACCTTGTCGGCGAACGGCGCCTCCTTCTGGCCGAAGTCACCGAAGGTGTTCAGCGTCAGGGTGCCGCCGAAGATCCCCCGGTAGAACTCCATGGCCTGCCGGGCGTCGCCGTCGAAGCTGATGTACGGGTTGAGTCGAGAAGGCACGGGATTCTCCCTTTCAGGACGGGCGTCGGTGTCGGCAGATTAGGTGAGGCGCCGTCACGGCCCCGGGCGGCGCCCCGGTCGGCCGGGGAATGTCGACCGGTTGCCCCAACGCGTCGACGGCCGGGTCGGGCCGGGCCGGGCCCCGCGCGACGGCCGGCGGCGGCCGTCGGCGCCGCCCTCGTCACCGGTGTGAACGGTGAATAAGCTGGGCAGTCAAGATCCGTATTTGAGCGGGAACTTCTCGCTCCGGGCCGGTGGAGGAACACAGTGGGCGTGTGCGTGATAGGCGCGGGTCTCTCGGGCATGGCTGCCGCGTACGCGCTCAGGGAGCGGGGAGTCGACTTCGTCTGTCTGGAGAAGGCGCCGGACGTCGGCGGCATCTGGCGGATGCCGGGCGCCGGTGAACCGGGCCCGGCCTACCGGTCCCTGCACCTGAACACCGCCCGGCAGCTGACCGAGTACGCCGGCTTCCCGATGCCGTCCTGGCTGCCCCTCTACCCCCGGCACAGCGATGTCGCCGCCTACCTGCGGTCCTTCGCCGAGTCGGCGGGGCTGCTGCCGCACATCGAGCTGCGCACCGAGGTGGTCGACGTCCGCCAGGGGGCCGACGAGGTGTGGACGGTCACCAGCCGTGACGCCCGGGGAGTCGAGGCCGTCCGCAGGTTCGACCAGGTGATCGTCGCGTCCGGGCACCATTCGGTCCCGGCCCTGCCGAACCCCCTGCCGCCGGGCGCGGACTCCTTCACCGGGAGGATCCTGCACTCGACGGACTTCCTGGACGGCAGGGACTTCGCCGGGCAGCGCGTGGTCGTGGTGGGACTCGGGGCCTCGGCGGTGGACATCGCCGCGGACCTCTCACGGCACGCCGCGCAGACGGTGATCTCCGTCCGGCGCGGCCTCCACATCGTGCCGAAGCAGCTCTACGGCATCTCGGTGGACCTGATCGCCGAGGCACCGTGGTTCACCGGCAAGTCCTTCGACGAGCAGCGGCGCTTCGTCGAGGAGGCGCTGCTGGTGGCGCGCGGCAGGCTGTCTGACTACGGCCTGCCCGAGCCCGACCACCCGGTCTTCTCCTCGGCCGTGACCATCTCGGACGAGATCCTCAGCCGGATCCGGCACGGCGCGGTGGTCCCCAGGCCCGCGATCGCCTCGCTGGACGGCGACCGGGTGTCCTTCACCGACGGGACGTCGGTGGAGGCGGACGCGATCGTCTACTGCACCGGCTTCCACATGGCCTTCCCCTTCCTGCCCGCCGGGTGCCCGGCGGGCCCGCAGGGGCCGGTGGAGCTGTACCGGCGGATCGTCGCGCCGAACCGGCCCGGTCTGCTCTTCCTGGGCCTGATCCGCCCGGTGGGCTCCATCACGCGCCTGGTGGAGGCGCAGGCGCGCTGGGCGGCGCGGATCGTCGCCGGCGACGTCGCACTGCCGCCCGCGGACGTCATGCAGAAGGAGATCGACGGGTACCTGAGCGGCATCGCCGAGCGCTACGGACTGAGCGCCGGCTCCTCCGTCCAGGTGGACGTCGGCCCGTACCTGCGGGAGCTGCAGGACGCGTAGGGCCGGTCCGCGGGGCTCTCGTGGGGGCGCGGGGTCCACGAGAGCTCCCCTCCTACGGGCTGTCTCAGTGCGCGGCCTCGGCCCGTGGCGACAGCGCGGCCGGCGGCCGCACCCCGTAGGCCTCCGAGGAGACGTACACCATCACCCGGGGCGGACGGCCCTCCTGGTGGGCGAGCGCCAGGTAGGCGATGAGTCCCGTACCGTCCTCCAGCCGCCGCGAGGTGACGGCGGCCACGGATTCGAGGAGCGGGGTCGGGTCGGCGCCGTAGTGCCGCAGCAGGGCCGACGCCCGCTCAAGGGCCTCCCCGTCGTGCCGGACGTAGTCGCGTACCGGCACATGGAAGGTGAAGCCGGTCGGCAGGCCGGTGGCCGACTCCGTGAAGGCGTGGCAGGCCAGGCCGGGGCGCCGGTCGAGCACGGTGTCCCGGCCGTCCTCCAGTCCCGAGGCCGCGTGGAAGAACGCCTCGATCTCGGTGGCACCGGGACCGTTCCCCATGCGGGACAGACCCCCCGCCGCCGTGGCCGAGAGGTTGTGGTGCGCGGTGTACACCTTCGCCCGGGGGACGTCCCAGTCGCCGAGGTCGAGGGCGAAGAACAGGATCCGGTCGGACTCGGGCAGCGCGTCGAACGCCTGCGGGTGGCCGAGCCGGCGCAGCGCCTCCCGTACCGTCTCGGCCGCGCGCTCCGCCCCGGACGCCGCGGGGTTCAGGTACACCTTGACCCTGGGAACGCCGCCGGGGCGCAGCTCCAGCGCGCACCACAGCGCCAGCGGCCCCTGGGGGGACAGCGGGAAGAAGAGGTCCTCCAGCTCGTCGAGCCGGTCGGTGGCGAAGCCCCAGCGGCGCGCGAGCTCGCGGACGGCCCGGAGCCCGGCCCGCCCGCTCTGGGCCAGCGTGCCGACACCGCTGCCGGGTTCCAGCAGGACGCGCAGGGTGGGGGCGGTGCCCGGCTCGAAGGAGAGCGAGAACTCCACCGGCGTGTGGTCGTCGGAGAGGAAGGAGGGGCTGGGGGACGCCAGCGCCAGAGGCCGGCAGGAGACCGGGCCCAGCGCCGTGGTCAGGACCTGCGCGTAGCCGGCCGCGTCGGCTCCGCTCAGCCCGGCGACCTCGCACAGCCGCAGCAGCTGCCCTGCCGTGTGCCCGCCGAGGGTGTCCGCGGTGGCCGGGGCGGGCGTCGTGGAGCGGACGCCGAAGGGGGATCTGCGCTCGACGTCGATCATCGGGCCGCCTGCCCGAGCTCGGAGGGAAAAAGGAGATACCCGCCCCGTGGGGCGGGTATCGGAGGGTGTGATGCTGCCGGGGGTCGGATGAATGCGGCGTCGGTGGAAACCTGCTCCATGACACCCTCCTGTCCTAGATCAACAACGTGGGCTACCGCGCTGCTGAATACCCCTCATGTCGAACCTTTATGCGGAATATGGGATTCAGGGGGATGTTGTCTGCGTCACTTCACAAGCCAGTTGAGGAACTGGCTCCACCGACCGGCCCGTTCGGGCGCCGGCTGCGCCTGGGTGCTGCGCTCGGAACGCACCGACGGCTCCGGCTGGACCCGCCCGGTGGGCCGGTGTGCGGGCTCGACCGGGGTGAACCGGGTGGGCAGCGAGGCCAGGCCCCGGTTGAACGGGCCGGGCCGCCAGGTCAGACTGTCGTCCGGCACGGCCAGTTCGACGTCGGGGAGCCTGTTGAGCAGGTTCTCGATGGCGGTCACCGAGATCTGGCGGGCAGGGTCCTTGGACGGGCACGCGTGCGGGCCCGCGCTCCACGCCAGGTGGGCCCGGCTGCCCGCCTGCCGCGCGGCCGAAAGGACCGGGCTGCTGTTGGCGGTGGCGAAACTGACCAGCACGAGATCGCCCGCCCGCAGCTGCTGGCCGCCGAACTCCATGTCGGCCGCCGGATAGTGCGGCGCGAGGTTGGACACGGGCGGGTTCTCCCACAGCGTGTCGTCGATGGCCTCGTTGATCAGTCCGCCCCGGTGGGCGTACGCGTCGTGGGTGAGCAACCGGTGCAGGGTGTTGCCGATGAGGTTGCGCAGCGGCTCCGCGCCGGCCCCCAGCAACAGGGCCAGCTGGTGGACCATCTCCTCGTCCGTCAGATTGGCCTGGTGCTGCATCAGCCACGACGTGACGTCGTCGCCGGGCCGGCTCCGCTTGAGTGCCACCAGCTCACCGACGGCGCCGAACAGCACCTCGGCCGCCTTCTCGGCGTTGATGCCGTCGAAGATGCCGGAGATGCCGAACAGCACCCGGTCGCCGATGTCGGCCGGGCAGCCGAAGAGTTCGTTGAACACGAACAGCGGCAGCTGCTTGGCGTAGTCACCGAGCAGGTCGGCCGAACCGCGTTCGCCGAACTGGGCGATGAGGTAGTTGGACACCTGCTCGGTGCTGTGGCTCAGCCGGCGCTGGTCGATGCGGGCCATGCTGTCCGTGACGGCCTGCCGCAGCCTCAAGTGCTCGACGCCGTCGCTGAACATGCAGTTGGGCCGGTACGCCAGCATGGGCACGACCGGGCTGTCCGGAGGCACGTGTCCCTCGTTGAGCGCCCGCCAGCGGCGCGAGTCCTTGCGGAAGGAGGCGGAGTCCTGCAGCAGCTGCAGCGCCGCCGAGTAGTCGGTGACGAGCGTGGCCTCCACCCCGGGAGCCAGCTCGACCGGCGCGGCCGGCCCGTAACTGCGCAGGTAGGAGTAGTAGGCGTGCGGGTCTGCCGCGAACTCCGGCCCGTACAGCGGCACTCGGCCACCGGTGCCGTGCGCAGGGCAGCCGGGCGGGGGCACCGGGGCGGAGGATCGAGCGTCCATGTCGGGTTGTGGCTCCTAGCTGGCACGGTCCAGCAAAAAGCGGACCAGTGTGGTGAGTGCGGCGGCCGACGACTTCTCGTCGCGCGCGTCGCAGGTGACGACGGGGGTGTCGTCGAGGAGGTCGAGCGCCTCGCGCAGCGCCGCCTCGGCGCGCTGCGGATTGCCGTCGAAGTGGTTCACCGCGATCGCGTAGTCGAGGCCGTACTGCTCGATGAGGTCGATGACCGCGAAGGAGTCGGCCAGCCGCTCGGGGTCGACGAGGATCAGTGCGCCGAGGGCGCCGCGGGCCATGTCCTCCCACAACTGGACGAACCGCAGCTGACCGGGCGTGCCGAACAGGTACAGGACCACGCGCTCGCTGATGGTCAGCCGGCCGAAGTCCATGGCGACCGTGGTGGTGGTCTTGCCCTTGACGCCCTTCAGGTCGTCGACCGTCTCCGCCGCCCGAGTCATCGTCTCCTCGGTGGACAGCGGTTCGATCTCGGAGATCGAGCCGATGAACGTGGTCTTGCCCACCGCGAAGTGACCGACGACGAGGATCTTGACCGCCGTCTGCGTCGCACCGTCGGGGACGTAGTCCTGCTCGTTCAGGCGCTGTCTGTCAGCCGAACTTGGTGTAGAGACCATTGAGCACCTCCTGCAGGATCTCCCTGTCGGCCCTGCGGGCGCGGGGCACCGGCGGACGGGTGACGAGGTGGCCGCCCTCGGTGAGGCCGGCCAGGACGATCCGCACCACGCCCAGGGGCAGCCTGGTGTGCCCGGCGATCTCGGCGACCGAGAGGTAGCCGGCGGAACAGATGTCCAGCAGCCGCTGCTCCTCCGGGGTCAGCCGCAGGGACTGCTGCCCCTGCTCCGGCGCCGCGGTGAGGAGCGTGATCAGCGAGAGCTGGTCGTCGTCGGGCAGTCCGCGGCCCTTGGTGATGATGTACGCCCGTACTAAGCCACCGGCCGAGAGCTCGAACTCCTCGGGATTGGTCACTGGAAGGCCCCCAGGTTCTCGCGCGGCGGCGCCGCCAGGAACTTGCCCAGCTGGCCGACGAGCTGCTGCATCCGGAAGGTGATGTCCTGCATGTCGATGTCCTGGGAGGCGGAGACGCCGAGGTAGGCGCCCTCACCGGCGGAGATCAGGAACACCCAGCCGCCGTCGAACTCGACCAGCGTCTGCTGCCAGCGCTGCCCGGGGTCGTTCGCGAAGAACGCGAGCGAGCGGCTGAGCGACTGCACGCCGCTCATCGCGGCGGCGACCCGGTCCGCGTTGTCCTTGTGGAAGTCCTTCGTCCGGGCCATCAGCAGCCCGTCGGCGGAGATCAGGACCGCGTGCAGGGCCCCGGGAATCTCCAGGGCACTGTCGAGCATCCATGACAGATCGTCGTTCACGAGAACTCAGGCCCTTCACTGCTTGCACCAGATGTGCCGGTCGTCTGGTCCGCGTCCGGGTGTGTGGCCCGGCCGGACCGGGTGCCCCGCTGGAAGGCGCCCATGATCGCTGCGGTCTCCGAGCCGGAGCGCGCCGAACCGGCCGGGAGGGCCGTACTGGGCGGCACGATGGCCATCGGCCGCTTGCGCCGCCGCAGGGGCAGACCGTCGGAGGTCGAGCCGGCCGAGGCGGTCGAGGTGACGGCCGGCTCGGGCTCGGACACGCTCGGCGCCATCACCGGAGCGGACGCCCGGGCGGGAGCGGGAACTCTCTTGTCGGGCATGCCCGTGAGCAGTTCGTGCGGCAGCAGGAGCACCGCGCGCACCCCTCCGTAGGGGGAGGAGGAGTCCACGGACACCTCGAAGTCGAAGCGCTCGCAGAGGACGCCGATGACCGCGAGTCCGAACTGCGGCGGATTGCCGAGGCCCGCGACGCCCGTGACCCGCTCGCTGCTCAGCAGCTTCTCGGCGCGCGCCCGCTCCTCGTCGTTCATCCCGACGCCGGCGTCGTCGACCACGATGACGACGCCCTTGGGGACGGTCCGGATGTTGATCTCGACGACCGTGTCCGGGCTCGAATAGCTGGTGGCGTTGTCGAGCAGCTCGGCGAGGGCCAGCGCCACCGGCTCGACGGCCCGGCTGGAGACGCCGAAGTCCACCTGGGACAGGATCTCCACGCGCCGGAAGTGCCGGATGCGGCCCTGTGCGCTGCGCACCACGTCGTAGACCGAGGCGGTGTCGCGGTGACGTCCGAGCCAGCCGCCGCAGAGTACGGCGATGGACTGGGCGCGGCGCCCGAACTGCGAGTTGGTGTGGTCGACCTCCAGCAGGTCCTGGAGGATGACCGACTCCCCGTACTTGCTCTGCAGTCGGGAGAGGATCAGCTGCTGCTCGGCGGCAAGGCCCTGCAGGGTCCGCATCGCGGACTTCAGCACGGTCTTGGTCGCCTCGTCAGCCTGCTCATGGGCTGCCTCGACGGACTGCGTATAGTGGTGCTCGAGATCCGAGTAGTGATCTCTGAGCCCGGCGAGCTCCTGCCGCAACGCCAGGGCCGCCCTGCGCTGGCGGACGACGATGGCGACCGCGACGACAAGGATGAGGGCAAGACCCCAAAGCACTGGGTTCGCTGTGTATTTCGTCATAGGACTCTCTTCGGGCGAACTGACGGCTGACTGCTGAATGCCCCGCTGTGCAGGGTGAGCCTGCCGCTCCGCAAGCGCGATGATCGTATCATCGCTCAATCGTGTCCTTTGACGAGTAGTCGACAGGTGAGAATGCGTCTCTTCCAGAGGTACTAAAGGGAGTTGTCGCAGATCGGCGCCGGTGTCACCGCCCAACCGGTCGGTCCTGCGCACGGATCCGCGAGGTGCGCGCCACCGCCGTCGATTGCGGGGATGTTGTGACGGTGGCGACGTTCGGGTGGCCGCGCGGGGTGGTGAAGGTTTCGATCCGCCGTACAGGGGAAGAAGGATCTTTCGGCGGAGTTCGCCGTCACCAGGGCGGGATGTGACCGGCGATCACCTCGCGGCGGCGGCCCGCCGGGCGGCCGGACCGGCTCCCCGGGTCGGGCCGGGAGCATACCCGGGCGGCGGCGCGCCCGAGCTCGCCGCACCGCCTTCACCCCCGCGGCGCGCCGGAAAGCATACGATCGCTGAATGTCTGACATGACGGAAACCACGCCGGGCTGGCTCGCTCCCGAGGACCTGGAGAGCACCCGGGCCCAGCTGCCGATCCTGTACGTCGAGGCCGTGCCGGTGCGCGTCGACGACGCCGGAGAGGTCACCCGGATCGGGCTCCTGCTGCGGATCGGCTCGGACGGGACGGTCAGCCGGACCCTGGTCTCCGGCCGGGTGCTGCACCACGAGCGGGTCCGCGACGCCCTGCTGCGGCACCTGGAGAAGGACCTCGGCCCGGTGGCGCTGCCGCGGATCCCCGCCTCGCTCCAGCCGTTCACCGTCGCCGAGTACTTCCCCACGCCGGGCATCACCGAGTTCCACGACCCCCGCCAGCACGCGGTCTCCCTCGCTTACATCGTCCCGGTGGCCGGCGACTGCAGACCGCGGCAGGACGCCCTCGACCTGGTCTGGTTCAGCCCCGAGGAGGCCGCGTCGCCGCTGGTCCAGCAGGAGATGCCGGGCGGGCGGGGCGCACTGCTCAAGCGGGCTCTCGCGCACGTCGGCTGCCCGACCTGAACCCGGGCTGCACGGCCCCGCGGGCCCGCCGGCACGGCCCCGCGGGCCCGTCGGCGCTCGGCCCCGGCGCCCGCGGCCGCCCGGTGGCGTCATGTCCGCAGCGCCTTCGATAGGTTGGGACACCGTGTCCGGCAGTCGCGTTCCACGGAAGGGCCCCTCCTGATGGCCGAGCAGGCGTACCACCGGTTGTTCTCCTACGGGACGTTGCAACTCCCCGAGGTCCAGCTCGGCCGGTTCGGCCGGCGGCTGGAAGGGAGCCCCGACGCACTGCCCGGCTACCGGCTCACCTACATCGAGATCACCGACCCGGAGGTGATCGCGGCCAGCGGCACCGATCGCCACCCCCTGGTCGTCGCCTCCTCCGACGGCTCCGACGCGGTGGACGGCAGTGTCTTCGCCATCACCGACGCCGAACTCGCGGCGGCCGACGACTACGAGGTCGACGACTACGCCAGGACCGAGGTCGTCCTGCAGTCGGGCACGAAGGCCTGGGCCTACCTCGCCGCCGCGCCGGCGCGGGCGGACGCGGACGCGGTCGGCGGGTCCTGACCGGCACGGGCGCTCCGAGGGGGGCGTGCACTGTTCGGGGCGCGGGGGACTGCGCGACCGGCCCGCTTGAGGAGACAGGCCCGTCGCACCGTCCCCCGCGCCCCGATTCGACCCGTGGCGCCGGGGTCGTGACCGATTCAAGCAGCGCCGCAGCCGCACCGACGACTGGTGGTGAGTACCAGGCGCACGGCGTTCTCCCGGCGGATCGCACAGGTGGATCGCGCGCGGGGATCGCCGGCGCCCGGGCCCACCGTGGCCGGAGCGTGGCGGGAGCCGTGGCCGGAGCCGGAGGTCAGGGAGTCCCGGTGGGGCTCGGGCCGCCGCCCGGGCCGAAGGTGATGACGTCCGGCGTGGAGCTTCCGAAGCAGCCCGCGTCGAAGCCGGCGCGGTCCAGGCTCGCCTGCTTGGCCGGTGACAGTTCGTTCCACTGCGTTGCGCACGTCTCGGCCGACGGCCGGCCGCCCCGGTACAGGATGTTCATCACGGCGGCGGCGCCGGCCACGGCGGACTCGGCCCGACTCGCCACCACCGGTTGGTCCGCCACGGACGGTGACGGCG
Organism: Kitasatospora sp. NPDC057015; assembly: GCF_042673745.1. Classification (NCBI taxonomy): domain Bacteria; kingdom Bacillati; phylum Actinomycetota; class Actinomycetes; order Kitasatosporales; family Streptomycetaceae; genus Kitasatospora; species Kitasatospora sp. NPDC057015. The sequence goes on along the minus strand of NZ_JBHUSG010000001.1, from coordinate 206,544 downwards.
ATGCCGGTGCGGGCGAAGGCGAAGCCGGCCGCGTGGCGCCGGGAGGGGCCGCCTGCTGGGCGGTGGAACAGCCCGCCGCCAGGGCGAACGCGCCGGCGAGGGCGGCGATCGCCGCAACCTGTGTGATCTTCTGCATGATGGCAGACGGTAGCGGACGTGGGTCGGCCGCGAACCACCCGGGGTCGGCGGCGAACCGCGGCGGCGCGGTCGGGGACGTACCGGGCAGGTGTCCTGGGCACGAGGTCCCGGGTACGGCGTCCAGGGCCGGCGGGTCGTTTCTCGGCCAATCTGCGGACGGCCGGGCCTGCCGTCGCGGTGACGGGGCAGACGGATCGCCGACCGTCCCGACCCTCCGGCGGGGCGGAGCGTGGAAATCCGAGGGAGACCGCTGTGAGCAATCCCGTGTCCGCATCCCTGTCGATCGCGGAACTTACCTCCGAGGCAGCCGAGTTGATGCGCAGTGCCGTCCTCACTCCGGCACGGAGCAGTCGCCCGGGGCTGGTGCACCCGTCGGACGCCGCCGAGACCGCCGCCGCGCTGGCGGGGCTGACCGCGCGGCTGCCCGAACTCCTCGACCTGCTCGCCTCGTTCCTCAGCAGTGAGCAGGCGGCGGGGCGGATAGGCCCGGGCCCCGGAGAGGACCCGGGTGCCGGTACCGGCTACGACGCCCTCCGGGCGGCCCGCGACGCGCGCGAGCAACTGTACGAAGCCGGCCGGACGGCGGCCCTGCTCGCCGACTCCCTGGCATCGGCCGCCGCGGTGCTGGCGCCGCTCGGCGCCGTCCACCCCGTCGGCCCGCCGGCCGAACCGCACGCGTGAACTCCGTTCGTCCCGTGGGCCCGCGGGCCGCGCCGGCGGACGGACGGGACGAACGATGAACCGGCGCGGGGCCGTCGCCGCCGGGCGAGGTCACGGGGCTCTGTCAGTGGGCCGACCTAGCATGAGAGGTGTTACCAGCCGCGCGTCACGGGAGGCCTCATGACCACGCTCACCGACCGGCCCAACACCGCCCTGCTCGTCGTCGACGTGCAGAACGGCGTGGTGGCGGAGGCCCACGACCGGGAGAAGGTCGTCGCCAACATCGGCACCCTGGTCGACCGGGCGCGCGCCGCCGGGGTCGAGGTCGTCTGGGTCCAGCACAACAGCGAGGAACTGCCCCGGGACAGCGAGAGCTGGCGCTACGTCCCCGAGCTCGTGCGGCGCGAGGCCGAGCCGCTGGTGCAGAAGGAGTACGGGGACTCCTTCGAGGACACCGAGCTGGAGCCGGTGCTGGCGGCGCGCGGGGTCGGCCGGCTCGTCGTGGTGGGCGCGCAGTCCGACGCCTGCATCCGCGCGACGCTGCACGGCGCGATCACCCGCGGCTACGACGCCGCCCTGGTGAGCGACGCCCACACGACGGAGGACCTCTCGGCCTACGGCGCGCCGTCGCCCGACCAGGTCATCGCCCACACCAACCTCTACTGGCGCTACCACCGCGCCCCCGGCCGGACGGCCGGCACGGTCGAGACCGCCGACGTGGACTTCGCCCCCGGCACCGCCGCCGGAGCGGCCGGACCGGGGGAGTGAGCCTGCCGCGCCGGGGCTGACCGTCCGCGGGCGCGCGTGGACCCGCGGGCCGGTGGACCTGTGGGCCGGTGGACCTGTGGACCCGCTCGGTCGGTGCACCGTCGGTGGCCCGGCCGGGCGGGGGCACGCGGGGGGTCCGGGGCCGGGTCGCGCTGGGCGGCC
>NZ_JBHUSG010000001.1:0-204806 GCF_042673745.1 Kitasatospora sp. NPDC057015 | reverse complement strand
CCGGGGGCGCCGGGGGCACCCGGGCCCGGGGCCCCTTGGGCCCCGCCCCCCTTTGCCCCCCCGGGGCGGGCCCACCCTGGGCACACCCGACCGAGCGGGTCCACGAGGGCTGTCCGGTCAGTGATCGCGCTGCGAGCCGAAGGCGTCGCGGGCGTGGTCCAGCAGGGAGACGAACGGGCCCGCCGTCCAGCCGGCGGCGGCCGAGCCCGCCAGGTGCGGGTGCGCGCGGGTCGGGGCGATCCGCTCGGCGGCGCGAAGCCTGCGGCCCATCGCGCACCGCTCCTCCGGGGCGCACCGCGCCCTGATCACCGGGAACCCCTCCAGCTCCTCGTGGCGGGCGTGCTCCTCCACGGCCTGCTGGAAGGCGATGAGCTTCGCGCCGAACTCGATGCTGTCGACGTCGAGGCGTTCGAGTTCGGCGAGCGCCTCGTTCGCCTCGGCCTCCTCCTCGTCCCGGGCCTCGGCCTCCAGGCTGCCCGCGATGCGTCGGGCGACCGGGCGCAGGACCATCTCCTCGGCCGTCTCGTGCACCGCCAGCAGGGCGCGCAGCTCGTCGAACATGTGCTGCTTGTGCTCCCCGGTGGCGCTGCGCACGTCGGCGAACAGCGTCCGGACGCGTCGGTGCTGGTCGAGCAGCAGCTCGATCACGTCGTCCTCGGTCTGGGTGGATCCGGTCATGGTGTCGCTCATGGTGCGGCCTTCCCTTCTCCGGTCCGGCCCGCGGCGCGGGCCTGCTCGGAGATCGCCTGACCCCGATCGGAGCGCCTAAACCGTCCAGTCCCGGCTGGCTCGCTGGCCGGCCGGCCGGGAGGGAGCGGGAGCCCGCCCCGATCTCCGCCTCCGCCTCCGCCCCGCCCCGGCCGTCGCCGCTCAGGCCGTGGGGGCCTCCTGCTCGGCCTCGACCTGTGCCGCCCAGTCACGCTTGGAGGCCTGCCAGCCGTCCTCGTTGTGGCCGAGCCGCCAGTAGCCGGAGATCGACAGGTCCTCGCGCGGGATCTGACGCTCCACCCGCAGCAGGGCGCGCAGCTCCTTGACGAAGCCGGCCTCGCCGTGGACGAAGGCGTGCACCCGCCCCGTCGGGAACTCCAGCGCGCGGACCGCCTCGACCAGCGCCTCGCCGACCGGGCGGGCGCCGCGGTGCAGCCAGACGATCCGGGCGTCGGAGGCGATCTTCTGCTCCTCCTCGGGGCCCGTGACCTCGACGAACGCGCGCACCGCACTGCCCGCGGGCAGCGCTTCGAGGGCGGCGGCGATCGCGGGCAGGGCGCTCTCGTCGCCGGCCAGCAGATGCCAGTCCGCGGTGGAGTCGGGCGTGTAGCCGCCACCGGGGCCCATGAACCGCACCACGTCACCCGGCTGCGCGCGCACCGCCCACGGCCCGGCCAGGCCCTCGTCGCCGTGGACCACGAAGTCCACCGCCAGCTCGCGCAGTTCGGCGTCCCAGGAGCGCACGGTGTACGTCCGCGTCACCGGCCACTGCTCGCGCGGGAACTCCGCCCGGATCCGCTCCAGGTCGAAGGGCTCCGGGTAGGTGACGCCGTCGGCGGGGAAGAGCAGCTTCACGTAGTGATCGGTGTACGCCCCGGCGGTGAAGGCTTCGAGGCCCTCCCCGCCGAGCACCACCCGCTGCATGTGCGGTGTCAGCCGCTCGGTGCGGACGACTGTCGCGGTGTGCGGCTTGCGACCCTTGCGGGCCGGCTGCTCTGGCAAGGTGTCTCCTCATGACAAAGTAGTTCGACCTCCGAACGTATCACCGCCCCCGCGGGGAGGGCCCGGCGGTTTCCGCCGGACCCGCCGGGCCCGGCTGCGCCCGGTCCGGAGCCCTCCCGCTGCTCACCGCCCGGGCCCCGCCGCGTACTCCAGCGGCGGTGCGATCGCCTGCGCGTCCGCTCCCTCGGCGACCCACAGGCCGATCAACAGGGCCGCGGTCGCCTCCAGCAGCCCCGCGCGCTCCAGCCCGCCGCCGGACACCGGAGTGCATCCCGCGTCCCGCACCAGCCGGTGCACGAGCGTGACCGCCCCCGCGTCGTCGCCGCAGATCGGCACGGCGAGCGGACGCCCGTCGAAGACCGGCGGATCCATCCGCCACACGTCCTCGTGGCACAGGTTGAACGCCTTGACGACGTGCCCGCCCGGCGCCGCGGCGGCCAGCCGCTGGGCCGCCGAAGGGCCGCCGTCCGTCAGCAGCCGGAACCCGGGCCCGACCGGATTGGAGCAGTCGACCAGTGCCCGACCGGCCAACTCGGCCCGCAGCCCCCCGACGACCTGCGCCCCGACCGCGTACGGCAGTGCCACCAGCACCACCTCGCCGAACTCGGCCGCCGCGCGCAGACCCCCGTACCCCGCGCCACCGCCGAGAGCGACCGCGAGCCGTCGCGCCTTCGCCTCGTCACGCCCGCCCACCACCACCTCGTGCCCGGCCCGCGCCCACTGCGTGCAGAGCGCCTCGGCCATGTTTCCCGTACCCAGCACACCGATCCGCATCGGATCCGTCCTCTCCTCCGGCGAGTGCCTTCAGGGCGACACTAGAAAACCCGTCAGGCACCATGTGGTGCGTGACGACCAACGCCTTCCTCGCCGACTGCCGCGCCCGCCTCGCCTTCGACCTCCTCTCCAACACCTGGAACGCCGTGGTGCTCTGGGCCCTGCGCGACGGCCCCGGACGCCCCGGCGAACTCCGGGCGCGGATCGGCGGGATCAGCCCCAAGGTGCTCACCGAGACGCTGCGGCGCCTGGAGTTCAACGGGCTGGTCGAGCGGCACGCCTACGCCGAGGCGCCGCCCCGGGTCGAGTACGAGCTCACCGAGCTGGGCCGGACACTGCTCGGCCCGATCGACGCCTTTGGCGCGTGGGCCTTCGAGCACGGCGACGAGGTCATGGCCGCCCAGGACCGCGCCGGCGGGTGAACGGGCCCGGCCCGCACCGCTTCGCGGGCCCGCGGTCGGCGGCGCCGCCCCGACTCCGGGTGTCGGTCGGTACCGCGTCGGCCGGCACGGGCGACCGGTAGGCCCCGGCCATGACGCCGGCGCACAGGGCGAGCACGACCAGGGCCGTGGTCCGCGGGGTGCCGTCGGGCGGCGGGGGAGGAGGGCCCAGGCGGGGCCGCAGCCGACCGTGCGGATCGCGGGTGACGATCACGCTCTGTCCGGTGGCGAGGTGCGTGCCGCCCAGGTCGAGGTCCTTGACGACGGCGCCGTCGGTGAGCTGGATCCGGACCTCGACTGTCTCACCGTGGATCTCGTCCCGGTCCCAGGACCAGGAGGTGACGACGCCGCTCGCGGGCACCCCGCTGTCGTGCATGGTCCGCTGTTCGGTGCTGCCGATCCAGGTGAACCCGAGCACCAGGGCGCTCACGACGTAACCGAACCCGGCGGGCTGGGCGCGCCAGTGGAAGCCCCTCCGCTCCGCGATCGCGTCGATCCGGAAGACGAAGCGGGTGAAGGCGAGGACGGCGATCGACCCGGCCGCCGCCGTCAGCAGGCCGGGCACCCTGGTCCGCAGTTCGACGACTCCCCAGGCAAGGAGGACGGGGACGGCAAGCAGGCCGACGGCCACCACGACGACGGTCGCCCACCACCTGCGGGTAGATGCGCCTCCGGAGCGTCCCGGTCCGGCTTCGGCCTTCAATGCCCCACCCCCTGTGAGTCCGCGACTCAGGATGTGGCACGGGTGAGGAAGCGACAACCCTTGCCGTCGCAGCGGCTCTTGCACTCCACCGGTGTTCTCCCGCCACGACCGTTCGGCGGGCCGACGGACCGAGCGTGCGGCAGCCTCCGGCCGGGCTCCGACCGCCGAACGGCGGTGGTCCGGCGTACCTCTGCAGGAGGAGCGCCGGCGGCGGATCTCGTCGGCCGGAGGGACTCGCGGGCGTCACCGCACTGGCTAACGTGGCGTGACGGCTGGGGCGAACGGGAAAGGGGCGGACGTGGTCATGGACATCGAGGCGCTGACCGCGCGGGCGGCGGAGCGGCTGGCCCCCGGCCGGGTCGGTGCGGTGGTCTGCGTGGTGGCCGGCGGGCGTACGGTCACCGAGGCGGTCGGGCGCACCGCCGAGGCCGGCGCGCTGCCGGGCCCGGACACGGGTTTCGAGATCGGCTCGGTGACGAAGGTGTTCACCGCCCTGCTGCTGGCGCGGCTGGCCGTGGACGGACGGGTCGACCCGGACGAGCCGCTGGCCGGGCTGCTCGACGGCGCGGTGGTGCCCGAAAGCGACGGCGCGCGGATCACCCTGCGTCACCTGGCCACCCACACCTCCGGGTTGCCGAGACTGCCCAGGGGCATGCTGGTGAAGGCGCTGCTGCGACCGGGGACTCCCGATCCCTACGCGGGCTGCCACGCGGACGTGCTGCTGGCCGGCCTGGAGCGGACCAGGCTGCGGGCCGCCCCGGGCCGACGGTTCCACTACTCCAACCTCGGCGCCGGGCTGCTCGGGCTGGCCCTGGCCCGCCGGACGGGTACCGGCTACGCCGAGCTGCTGCACCGGGAGGTGTGCGCTCCGCTGGGTCTCGGCAGCACCGGGCCGGCCGGCGGTCCGGGCGGCCCGGACGAGGGCACCCTCGCGCGGGGCCACACCCGTCGGGGTGTGCCCACCCCGTACTGGGACCTCGCCGACCTGGTCGGCGCCGGCGGCCTGCGGTCCACCGCCGCCGACATGGCCCGCTTCGTGCGGGCCCAACTGGAGCCGGGGGCGACGCCCCTGGAGCAGGCGTTGGAGTCGACGCAGGTCCGGCAGCCGGGTGGTGGGGCGCACTCGGTGCGGCACCTCGGCTGGATGGGGCAGGAGGTCCATCCGCGAGCGGGCGGCGGGCGGCTGCTCTGGCACAACGGAGGGACCGGGGGCTTCACCTCCTTCGTCGGGTTCGACCCGGACCGGCGGGTGGGCGTCGTCGCGCTGTCCAACTCGGCCCGTTCGGTGGACGGGCCCGCTCTGGAGCTGCTGCGACGGGTGCGGGGCGCCGCCTGACCGGGGTGACGGCTGACCGGGGCGTCGCTTGACCGGGGTGTCCGACCGGCCCGGCGCACCCTCGCGGGTGCCCGTCCTCCCGCCCGTCCTCCCGCGTGTCCTCCCGCGCGTCCCGCCGCGCCGCCCGCCGCCGTCAGCGCGGCGGCTGCCCGTCGGTGTCCGTCGTGCTCCCGCGCGCGGGCTGCCGGCCGGCGGCTGCGGCGTCCGCCGGTGCGGTCAACGCCCAGCGGATCGTCCTGGTGAGTCCGTGGCCGATCAGCGGCACCGCGGTCTCCTCGACCAGCGGAACCCGCGGCAGCCGGAGCTCGCTGCGGGCCCACCGCGGCAGCAGGGCGACGGCGCCGGCCGCCAGACCGGTGTACGCGGGGCGGGCGGCCAGCGGGAGCGGTGGGCGCAGCAGCAGGTACCGCGCCGTGTCCAGGGCCTCCTCGCCGGCCCGCAGTTCCGGCCGGTACGCCTCGATCAGGGCGGCGAGCTCCCGCTGGTCGCGGGGCGGGTCCAGGACCCCGAGGGCGGCGGCCACCCTGGCGGCGTCGGCCACGTAGCCGTCGTAGCCGGCCTCGTCCAACGGCTGGGCGCCGTAACGGCGGTGGGCGCGGAGGAAGCTGTCGACCTCGGCCGCGTGGACCCAGCCGAGCAGGTGCGGATCGGCCGCGTGGTACGGCTGTCCGGCCTTGGTGGTGCCGCGGATCCGCTCGTGGACCGCCCGCACCCGCTCGACCGCGAGTTCGGCGTCCGCGGCGGTGCCGAAGGTGGTCACGGCGAGGAAGGTACTGGTGCGCTGCAGCCGCCCCCAGGGGTCGCCCCGGAAGCCGGAGTGGCCGGCGACCGCCGCCATGGCCAGCGGGTGCAGCGACTGGAGCAGCAGGGCGCTCAGCCCGCCGATGAACATCGAGGCGTCGCCGTGGACGGCCCGGATCGGCCGCTCCGGGCCGAACCACCGCGGCCCGGGGGTGTCGTGGATCCGGCTGCGGTTGGCCGGGCCCTGGGGGCCGGCCACCCGTGCGAACAGCTGGGCCCCGACCCGGCGCCGGACGGCCTCCAGGGCGGGCCCCGCGAGGGTGAATGCGTTCACGCCTGCCACTGTAGGCCGGTCGCCGGCCGCGGGTACCCGTACCGGCGCAACCGGTGCCGAACCGCGGGCGGCGTTCTCGCTCCGCTCAGTCCGGCCGCTCAGTCCAGCCGCTCGGTCCGGCCGCTCACCCGCAGGGCCCCGCGCCCGCTCACAGCGTGACGAGGACCTTCAGCGCCCTGCGGTCGGCCATGGCGCGGTAGCCGTCCGGCACGTCGTCCAGGACGACGCTGCGGTCGAAGACCACCAGCACCGACCCCGACCAGCAGCTGGTGATCCGGACGGCCGAACCGGGCACCCCCTCCCACGACGCCCTGCGGCTCCTCGCCTCCCGGGCCGCCGACCGTGCGCCCGCCGTGCGCCCGCCGAAGGCGCCGCGCCGGCCCCGGGCCGTCCCCCAGGCTGCCCCCGGCTCGTGATGCGGTAGCCGACCGTCGGGGTGGTGGTCGGTGACCGGCGGATCGCCCGGTTTCCGCCGCGGACGAGCCGCCGAATTCGCTTGCCCCCGCCCGTTACGCTCACCGCATGGCTGCTGACGAGCGAATCGAACAGGCTGAACTCCTCTACGAGCGTGCCGTTTTCGGCGGCGACGCCGGAGCGCTGGTGCCTGCCGACCTCTGCCTCGACGCGGTCGAGGCGGACCTGGCCCTGGCCCGCGGGCGGGTGATCCACGCCCGCTTCCTGGAGGAGCGCGTCGAGGACGCGCGGGAGCTGGAGCTCTTCGAGCGCGCGGAGCGGCTCTACCGGCGGCTCGGCGACCCGCGGGGCGAGGGGGAGGCGGCGTTCTGGGTCGGCGCCTTCCACCAGGTGGTCCGCGCGGACGCGGTGGCCGCCGATCCCGCGTTCGGGCGCGCCCTGGACCTCGCCACCCGGGCCGGCGACCGGCTGACGATGTCCTACGCGCTGCGGCACATCGGCTTCGCCGCCCACACGGCCGGCCGCCTGGAGGAGGCCCGCGCGCACTTCGAGGAGTCCACCCGGCTGCGCCGGGAGCTGGGGTTCCGGCCGGGCGTGGCGGCGAACCTCATCGGGCTCGGGTACCTGGCCGCCCAGCAGGACCGGCGCGGGGACGCGGCCGCGCTGCTGGACGAGGCGGCGGAACTGGCCGGCAGCACCGAATCCCACGGTGTCCTGCGCTGGATCGCGAGCGCCCGCGAGGACCTCGACCTGCCGTGACCGGGCCCGGAGCCTCCGCCGCGGGTTCACGGAGCGCCTCCGGGCCGTACGCCCGCGGTCACCGGGCCCGGCCCGCCGCCGACCTGCCGCCGGGTGGCCGCGGGTCGGTTCAGTCCGCCTCCGGCCGCGACGTCGGCCACTTGAGCTCGATCTCCAGCTCGACCTCCCCCTCGCCCACCTCGACCTCGACCTCGCTCCGGAGTTCGTCCGGGATCCGCAGGCTCAGCTTGCCGGGGCCGAGTTCCAGTTCGGCGTTGCCGCCGTGCCGCAGGGCGGTGGCCAGTGAGTCGAGCAGGTCCGCGGCCTCCAAACGTGACAGTGAGGCCTTCTGCTCGAACTTGAGATCGCTCACGACGGGCTCCGATCCGGTGGGAACAGCGGGTACGGCCATTCTGCGGCCGCCCGCCGGGTCGGGCATCCCGTCGGGCTCCTCGGCGGGTCCGTCCTCCGGGGGCGCGCCGGCCGGGCGCGGGCCCGGCCCCTCACCCGTCGGCGTCGAGCAGACGCCGCATCACGCGCCCGAAGAGGAGGCGCCCGCAGTGGGCGGTGAGCGGATCCAGGGCGCGCGGCAGCGCCGCGACCCGGAGGTCCTCGCGCCACTGGACGACCGAGCCCTCCCGGTGCGGCCGGACCTCGATCTCCGCCCAGCCGGTGACCACCGTGCCGCGTTTCTCCAGCCGGCACAGCCCGGGGTGCCCGGCCTGCGGCGACTGCCAGGACGTCACCTCCATCGGGTCGTCGAACCCGACCGGCCCGATCGCCGTCCGCGCGGTGAACCGCGTCCCGACCCCCGCCGCGGCCGGGCCGACCAGCCGGATCGCCGTGAACGGCACCGGCCCGGCGTGCCGCTCCCAGTCCGTCATCCGCTGCCAGGCCTCGGCGGCGGGCAGCTCCGAACGGCGGGTGATCCGGAAGAGTGCCATGCGGCGATCGTAGGCGAAGGGCTCGCCGTCGCCCCTGCTCCGCGGATCGCCGGTATTCCTCGGGTCGTCGCTACTGCGCGGATCGCCGGCGCGCGAGATGGACGGTGATGTCGGCGGTGATCCCGACCGTCGCGGGCAGCGCGCCCTCGATCGCCTCGTAGGCCGGCTGCCGACTCGCTGGGGGCAGCTGGAGGTAGGCGGAGACGGTCGACAGGTAGCCGACGTAGTCGGACGCGCTCATGGTCAGGTGCCGCTCGACGACGACCTGCCGCACGTCGTGGAACCACCGGGACCGCTGCAGCTCCGTACCCGGCCACTGCATCGCCGCGTCCGGAGCGGTCCCGTCGGGGGACGGCACCTCGTCGCTGCCGAGGAACGGCGCCCGTGCCGCCCGGACGGACTCCTCGACGGCAGGGTCGGCCAGTCGGACCGGGCCGCCGAAGGAGGCGAACACGCCCCCCGGCTCCAGCAGGGCGGCCACGGCCGGCCACCGTCCCTCCGGGCGGGTCCAGTGCAGGGCCGCCGCCGCGTAGACGAGTCCGTAGGTCCGACCCGGCCGCAGCTCCTCGAAGGCGGCCCGGATGGTCCGCACGTATCCCGGCACGGCCTTGCGGAGCTCGGCGAGCATGGCGGCGTCGGGATCGGTCGCCGTGACCGCGACGCCGTGCCCGGCGAACAGGCGGGTCGCCTTGCCCGTCCCCGCGCCGATCTCCAGCGCCGTCCGGACCGGCCGGGCCGCGTACGTCGTCACCGTGTCGAAGAGCTCCTCCGGATACCCGGGCCGGTACCGGTCGTAGGCTTCCGCGATGGCGCCGAAGCTCAGTGCACGAGCAGACATGCCAGGCATCCTTGCACGCCGGGACGGTACGCCACCGGGATTTGTCCGGCCGCTCAGCGGGGTTTGGGCCGCCCGGGCCTGCGGCGCCCGGAGATCTGCTCGCGGGTGGTGCGCCAGCGCAGCCGCATCTGGTCGAGGACGTTGTCCCACTCCCGGCGGACTTCGTCGTCCGGGGGGCGCTCGCCATGACGGATGCGCCCGATCTCGTCGCGGACCTCCCGCCCGAGCGCCGCGGACCCGACGACGACGAACATGACGCAGAACAGCCCGGAGAGCATCGCGAAGACGGCGCCCACCGCGCCGTACCGCGAGGCGTAGGAGCTGAAGAGGCGCGGCAGGTAGAAGGTCGCGCCCAGCGAACAGGCCGTCAGGAGGGCGGTGGCGATCACGCCGAACGGGACGAGGTCGGTCGCGGGGATGCGTCCGGCGGAGAGCACCCGTCCGGTCCAGACGAGGAACGCCGCGGTCAGGGGGGCCGCGACCAGGGCCGGAGCGAGCTCCAGGTGCCCGTGGCCGAGAACGGCGTGCAGCCAGGAGACGAGCGCCGTGTAGAGCAGGAGGGCCAGCGCCCAGAGCAGGCCGTTCAACGTGTTGCGGACGCTGAGCGGGCTCAGCTCCCAGGCCTGCTCGAACAGCCGCTGCATCGCCCGGGTGAAGCTCAGCACCGAGAGCATCAGGAAGAGCGCCCCGAGGATGTCCACGCCGACGCTCGTGTCGACGGTGGAGGAGAACAGCCGGTCGACCGCCTCGGCCCCTCCTCCGGTCAGGCCGTAGCGGTCGATCAGGCGGTTCGCCATGTCCTTGTCGCTCAGGAGGGTCAGGACGGCGTTGGAGAGGATCGCGAGCGGGATCAGGGCCGTCAGGGCGCCGGAGGCCAGGGCCATCGACCGGTCGAATCCCACGATCTTCTGGAAGCGGTTGATGACGCGCAGCGCGAAGGCCGGGCGCAGCCAGAAGGTCAGCGTTCGTGTCAGGCGCTCGCGGTTGATCGGCGCCCTCCCCCTTCACCGGAGCCGGGAGCTGGTCAGGAGTCGACACTAGCCGGGCACCGCGGCGCCGGACGGTACCGACGCGAGTGCGTCACCGGCCGCGAGCCGGGGGCGTGCCGGGGGCGTGCCGAGGGATCCGGCGCCCCGGGTGATCCGGGCCGGGAGCGGGCGGGTCGCCTACCGTGGAGTGGGAGCCCGTGCCCGGGAGCCGACCGGATCGCCCGGCGCGGCCGGTGGTGACCCCCCCGCCGACCGGATCGCCAGGCGCGGCCGGTCGTGACCCCCGGCCGGACCCGGGACGGAGGGCGCGCTCAGATGACCCGAACAGCGCTGATCACCGGAGTGGCCGGCGGCATCGGCCGGGCCGTGGCGGCCCGCTTCGTGGCGGACGGGTTCCGGGTGGCGGGCCTGGACGCCACCGATCCCGGCGTCGACGGTGTCACGCCCTACCTCGCGGACGCCACCGACGGCGGGGAGGTGGACGTCGCGGTGCACCGGGTGATCGCCGACCACGGTGGCGTGGACGTCCTGGTCACCTGCTCCGGGCTCACCACCGGCCGCCCGCTGCACTGCGCCACCGAGGAGGAGTGGAACGCGGTGATCACGGCCAACCTCACCTCGGTCTTCCTCTGCGTCCGCGAGGTGCTCCCCGTCATGATCGGAGCCCGCTCCGGGGCGGTGGTCACCATCGGCTCCGTGCTGCACCGGACGGCCGCGCCGGGGCTGCCGGCCTACGCGGCGGCGAAGGGCGCGGTGGCGGCCCTGTGCCGGCAGCTGGCCGTGGACTACGGGCGGTTCGGCATCTCGTTCGTGACCGTGTCGCCCGGCTGGATCCGGACGCCGGCGACCGAGGCCCGGCTCGCCGGGGGAGTGACGGACCTGCACCGCCTCCGGGACAGCAACCCGATGCGGCTGCTGGCCCGCCCCGAGGACGTCGCGGACGTCGTCGCCTTCGCCGCCTCGCCGGCGGCGGCCGTGATCAGCGGATCCGAGCTCGTCCTGGACGCCGGAGCGTCGGTGGTGAACCCCGCCAGCCTGCTGCGCGACGCCCATCGGGAGCAGCTCGGGCTGCCGCCGCTCGACCGGAGCTGAGCTCCGCCGGGAGCCGCGGCCGGGGCCGGGCCTCCTCCTCCCGTGCCGCGCCGGCGGGCCGCCGACCCGCGTGGAGCCCTCAGTCGAGCAGTTCGAGGAGGCTCTTCCCGACCAGCCAGAGGCCGAGGGTCAGGCAGAGCCAGACGATCGCCTGGTCCTGGTGGGCGTCGATCCAGCCGCGGAGCCGGCCGAGCCGGTCCGCCGCGTCGGCGGGCCGCCACGCGGCGAGGACCTCCATCGCCAGCAGGGACGCGGTGGCCAGCAGGCAGTAGCCGATCAGGGCCAGGTAGGAGGCGGTGGAGGAGAGGTCCGCCTCCACCACGGTCGCCCCGCCGGCGGCGACCATGGCCCACGGCTGCAGGAGTACGCCGAGCCCGGCGGCCGTCCAACCGGTGGCGCGGTCGAGCCGCGTCAGCCACGCGGGTGTCGAGCGGGGCAGCACGGCGCGGAGCCGCTTGCGCCCGCCGTAGACGACCATGCCGACGCCCAGGGCCAGCCGGACGGCGAGTGCGGCGGTCGAGGAGGCGGTGTCGGGTGCGGGCGGTTCGCCGCCCGTCAGCAGCAGGACCGCGGCGATCACCAGGGCGAGGCTGGCGAGCCAGGCCAGGATGAACGCCAGCCCCTTCCGTACGCCGCCGGGAGCGGACAGCACCAGGATGAACGCGGTGTTGTGCAACGGCCCCAGGGTGATGGCCGTACCGATCACGAGCAGATCCAGGACCATGGCGGCCGCTCACCGCCGCCCGGCGGGCGGGCGCCGGGCCCCACTGAGCCCACTGACCGCACCGGCCCCGCGCACCCGCCGTCCCCGCACCCGCCGTTCCCGCGCTGCGCCGCGACCCGCCGCGCCGTGGCTGGCCGTGCCCGGGCCCGCAGCCCCGCGCCGGGGCGGGCGCTGTACCCCGCCGTTGTCCTCACGCACGAGTGGGCTCCGATCACGAGGTCCGGCGGACGGCTTCGGTTCGCTGGGCACCGTCCTCAGGCCATCATGCGCAGGCCCACCGGCCGGAGCACGCCGTGGGCGGGCCGATCGGAGCCGCGGTCACCGGAACGCCCCGCGGACGAGGCCGCGTGCACCGGCGCCGGGCGCCGGAGCACCCCTCAGGAGTACCAGGAGGCCTCGGTGAGTCGCGCCCGGTGGGGAACGTCCCGGGCGGGCATGGGCAGGCGGTCCTCACCGGCGATCAGCGTGCTGACCGGCTCACCGCGCATCGCACCGGGCAGTTCCACCTGGACGGCGATGCCGCGCGGCGGGTCGGTGGGCAGCATCGTCCGCAGCGACCGCGTCTGGGCGTGGTGCCCGTGCACGCGTGCGGTGGCGACCTCCTTGCCGTCGACCAGCAGTTCCAGTTCCCGTCTGCCGCCGAGACGGACGTCCACGGTCACCGAACAGCCCGCGTGCTCACGGTGGAAGTGGTAGTCGCGGCTCATGCGCGCCTCCTCGTCCTGTGGACGTCGTGGCCCCGGGTTCCATGGTGACACCGGGCGAGGGGGCGGGCAGCCCGGGAGCCGGGGGAGGCGGACGCGGTCGGCCGCCCCCGGCCGGCGGATCAGGAGCCGTGCGGTGGCGCGTTCCGGGCACCGGGCGGGGGCGGGGGCGGGGCACCGCGGGTGTCGGGCGGCGGGGCGGTGTCCGGTCCGGTGTCGAGGAACTCCCGGATGAGGAAGGCGATGAGGACGAAGAAGGTGATCCACAGCACCACCATCGAGGTGGGGTAGTTCCAGGTGGCCAGGATGACCGCCGCGACGGCCAGGATCAGCACGCCGAACCACCGCTTGAAGCGGTGCACGAACGGGCCGACCGGGCCGAGGCGCATGCCGAACGAGAACAGCACCTCGCGCAGCGACCCGACGACGCGGCGGCAGGCCGTCCGGACGGCGACCGCGACCTTCGAGGGGCCGATCAGGAAGGCGCCCAGGGCGGTGACGACGGCCACCGCGAAGACCGCGCGGACGCTGGCGCGCATGAACCGGATGAGCGTGTCGTACACCGTGGCGGCCGCCGCCTGGTTCGCGCCCGGTGGCAGGTGGTCGAGGTAGAAGGAGCGGAAGACGGTGAGGGCGATCCCCAGCACCAGCATGGCCAGGGCCACGCCGACGGCGGCGCCGATCAGGGCCCGGCGCCGGTTGACGGCGAGGAAGACGCCCGCGGCGGCGATGATCACGGTCACCAGGGGGAGCCAGGTCCCCATGATCTCCAGCAGCCGGAAGTACGCCTTGACCTTGCCGATGTCGTCGGAGGCGAACACCACGAAGTTGGTGTGCACCTCGGGGATCTTGGAGGCCACGGACAGCCCCGAGTCGACCAGCTCGGTCTTGACCTTGTCCACGATCGGCGCGATGTCGATGCCGACCTGGTTGTTCTCCAGCGACACCACACCACCGCCCTTGCCGGTGAGGGCCTTGTCCAGGGACGTGTGGATCAACCGGTTGCCGTTCACCCAGATGGACTCGAAGGCGGTGCTGCTCACGACCCGTTGGACGGTGGAGTTGACGAGGTCGGTGAGGCCGCTGGTGATCGGCCCGCTCAGGCCGCCGATCAGCTTGGCCGCCTCGGGCGGCACGCCCTGCTGGGCCGCCGCGTCGGAGAGCTGCTGCACCAGCCCCTTGACGTCAATCTGGTCCAGGACGGCCGTGGTGACCCGGGCACTGACGGCGGCCTGCACGTCCGCGTCGCTGGCCAGCGGCGCGACGGTGGAGACGTACCGGTCGGTGTTGCCGACGATGTCGCTCGTCCAGACCGCGACCACGGAGAGCAGGGCCAGCAGTGAGGCGATGACGATGACCACCACGGAGCCCGAGGTCCGCAGGCGGTGGTGCTGCTTGCGGGCGGGCGGGGTGGCGGCCTCCAGCGCGGCGATCCTGGCCTTGAGCTGGTCCACCTCGCCCCCGGGCCCGGGCGCGGGCGCGGGGACCGGCTCGGGCTCCGCCGGCGGCGCCTTCGCCCCCGCCGGCGTTATCGGCTCCGGGACGGACGTCGCCTTCGGCTCCGGGACGGACGTCGGCTGCGGTGCCGGCTTCGGTTCCGGGATCGGTTCCGGCTTCGGCTTCGGCTTCGGCTCCGTCGGGGGGCCCGAGGAGTCGGCGGGCGGCGTTTCCTTCGGCGGCGGGGTCCGGTCGGGCGGCGGGTTCGTGCCGCCCTCTCCGACCGGATCCGCGCCGGAATCCGTGGGGCCCATCGCACTCTCCTGGGGTCGGACGCCCGCCTCGCCGCGGACCGAGCGTGGCTGATGCGTGCTTCCAGCAGAGACGCCGTCGCCCGGGTGCACCAGCGGGGAGTGGCCGTACGGGTGGTGGTGCGCCGACGGGAGCGGCGCCGGACCCGCGCGGGGCGGTCCGCGGGCCGCCGACCTACGGTGTCCGTTCGAGGGCCAGCGCGAGGATCTCGCGCCAGTCCGTCCGCCCCTCGGGCACCGGGATCCCCGGACGCTCCCGGGGGACCCGGACGCGCAGCGCCCCGGGCCGGATCCCGCAGACGACGGGGGTGGGCAGCTGGAGCGCCTCGCCGTCGACGGCGACGGGGATGCTCGGTGCGTCGCTGGTCACGGTCACCTGGCTGGAGGTCAGGACGTGCAGGGCCGTGGAGCGCTGGCCGCGCAGGGCGACTCCGGCGGCCTGGGCCGCGCCGGTGACCCGGATCCCGACCACGCCGAGCCGGCCGAGGTCCAGCCGGGCCCGGCGGCCACCGGGGGACATCGGTTCGGGGGCGGCATAGGGGTTGTTGCTGACCAGCAGGGCCTGCTGGTCCTCCAGCCGGACGTCCTCCACCACGGCGTCCAGCGGGTGGCCGGTGTAGCCGGCGAGGAGGTCGGGGAGCGCGTCCAGGGCGGTGCCGGCCTTGGCGTCGCGGTATTCGGGGCGCTGCACGATCTGCGCGTACACCCCGAACGAGACGGTGTTGACGAAGGCCTGCCCGCCCACCACACCGAGGTCGACCCGGAGTTCCTCCCCGTCGGTGAGCGCGTCCAGGCAGCGGGACGGATCCTCGCGGTCCAGGCCCAGGTCCATCGCGAAGTGGTTCCGGGTGCCGGCGGAGATCACCAGGAACGGCAACCGGTGCTCGGCGGCCACCCCGGCCACCAGGGCTTGCGTCCCGTCACCGCCCGCGACCCCGAGCAGGTCCGCGCCCTCGGCCACGGCGCGCCGGGCGATCTCGGCCACGTCCACCTCGACGGAGGTGTCCAGCAGGACGACCCGGGCGCCCAGCGCCTCGGCCCGCTCCACCAGGTGGAACCGGCCGACCTTGCCGCCCCCGGACTTCGGGTTCATGATCAGCACCGGGTGCTCGGGCGGCGCGCACGCGACCGCCCTCATGCCCTCGGGCCGCCGGATGCGCCGGACGGCCGAACGTACGCAGGCGATCGCCGCGACCCAGAGGGCGAACGCGGTCAGGGCAGCGGGCCAGAGGTCGGCCCGGGCGTAGATCACCGTCACGGCGACGGGCACGCCCAGCGCGACCAGCACGCCGACCAGGCGGACCGGCCCGCGGTGCGAGAGGGCCCACCAGCCGCCCGCCGCCGCGAGTGCGAGACCGGCCACGCCCAGCGTGGTGACCAGCAGGAGGCCGGCGACCCCGCCGCCGGCCAGCAGCGCGACGACCGCGCCGAGCGCCAAGAGCAGGGCCAGCCGGGCGAGCAGGCGGGCGCGCGCGGGGGCGGACGAGCCGGTGGGTGCCATCTCGGGTCCCTGCGCTTCCTCCTGATGCGGTCTCGTCGTGCCCGGCCGCGCTGGGCAGCGGGTGGCGAGGATGGCCGGATCGCGGCCCCGACCGGCGCCCCCGGGGCGGTCGGGGCCGCTGCGACCCGCTCGTCCGGCCGGCAACGGCCGGCGGCGGAGCAGTCGTCAGCAGTCGTCAGCAGGGCTCAGGAGCCGAGGATGGCGGCCTTCTGCGTCTCGAACTCGGCTTCGCTGAGGATGCCCTGGGCCTTGAGGTCACCGAGCTCCTTGAGCTGCGCGATCCGGGTGCTCATGTCGTCCGCCGGCGCGGGCGGCGGCGGGGGCGGAGCCTGGTAGACGGGCTGCGCCGGAGCCGCCTGCGGCACCTGCTGTGCGGCATCCTGCTGGGCCCAACGGCCGGCCTGGCGCCGGGACACCCGGTTGGACACCGTGGTCGCGGTACCGGCGATGACGGCGGTGCGGGCGACACCGCGAAGCAGTCCGGGCATGGTGTTTCTCCTTCGGTAGCGCTCGACGGGACGGTTCAGGCCCCGGCTTCGGTGGCGTCGAGGGCGGCGATCAGCTCCTGGACCGGGATGCGCCCGTTGGCGACCAGCCGGCCCCCGCCACGGCGCAGTGCCGCCGCGAACGGCCCGGCCCAGACGTTCTCGTAGACCAGGATGCCCGCGGAGCTGCCGGCCTCCAGGACACCGCTGACGTCGTCGAGCTCGTCCTGGCCGACCAGACCGCTCGACACGCCCTCGAAGACGGCGAGGTCGAGGCTGCCGTCCCCGGTCAGGTCGGCGAGTTCCAGGCCGACGACGGAGCCGTCCAGTTCCTTCTTGACGAAGACGAGGTCCAGGATCCGGATGATCCCCCGCTCGACGAGGTCGACCAGCAGGGGCAGCCCCTCGCCGGTCATCCGGCTCCCGGGGAACTCGACCACGAGGTAGTCGATCGGTCCCGTCTCGCCGAGTTCGGTGGTTTCGCTGCTCACGTCGACTCCTCATCGTTCGGCCCCGGCAGGTCATCCGGCGGGGCCCCGCGGACGGACGTCCGGGACGGGTGGCGCGGCCGGGCCGCCGGGGGCGGCCCGCGGCGGGCGACTTCGCCGAGCACACCGGCCGGTCACCCCGCCATTGCACCAGGGGAGCGCCGCAGCCGCATCCCGGCGCACCCTCCCGTACTGGCCCCGGCGTTGCGCCACGACGTCCGACGTCACCGCGGCCGCCGGGCGCCCCGCTGAGCTCCCCGCCGGCCCGGCCGCGCGGCTCCGCCCGCGGGGTGACCGAAGATCGTATGCCCCGGGCCACCCCCGCGCCCGTCGGGCGCGGCCGACCGGTCGATCCTGCGGCGGGGCCGGGACGGGCGGGCACGTCGCCGGGGTGGCGGGCCGGCCTGCTGGGACGATGCGCCCATGGCCACCAGGAGAGGCAGTACCGAAACGCCGGGCGGGGGCGGGACCGTCCTGCTGACCCTCGCCGCCGGACAGTTCCTGATGACGCTCGACAGTTCCGTCATGAACGTCTCGATCGCCACCGTCGCCGAGGACGTGGGCACCACGGTGACCGGGATCCAGGGCGCCATCACGGCCTACACGCTGGTGATGGCGATGTTCATGATCCCCGGCGGCAAGGTCGGAGCACTGATCGGCCGCAAGCGCGCGTTCCTGATCGGCTGCGTGATCTACGGCTGCGGGAGCCTCACCACGGCCCTGGCCCCGAACCTGACCGTCCTGCTGCTCGGCTGGTCCCTCCTCGAAGGGATCGGCGCGGCGCTCATCCTGCCGGCCATCGTGGCGCTGGTGGCCGGCAACTTCCCGGTGGCGCGCCGGCCGGCCGCGTACGGGCTCGTCGCGGCGGCCGGGGCCGCCGCGATCGCGGTCGGGCCGCTGATCGGGGGCGTGGCGACCACGTACTTCTCCTGGCGCTGGGTCTTCGCCGGCGAGGTGGTGATCGTGTTCGGCATCCTGCTGCTCTCCCGGCGCATCGCGGATGCGCCGGTCACCGATCAGGCCCGGCTCGACCTCGTCGGCGCGGCGCTCTCGGCCGCCGGACTCGGGATCTTCGTCTACGGCGTGCTCCGCTCGGGCGAGTGGGGGTGGCTGCGGCCCAAGTCCGACGCGCCCGCCTGGCTCGGCGTCTCGCTGGTCGTGTGGCTGGTGCTGGCGGGCCTGCTCCTGGTCTGGCTCTTCCTGCGCTGGGAGGCGCGGCTGGCCAGAGCCGGCGGGGAGCCGCTGGTGGACCCGGGACTGCTGCGAAACCGGCAACTGACCGGCGGCCTGGTGATGTTCTTCTTCCAGTACCTCGTCCAGATGGGTGTGTTCTTCGTAGTCCCGCTCTACCTGTCGGTCGCTCTCGGCCTCTCGGCACTGGTCACCGGTGCGCGCATCCTGCCGCTGTCGCTGACCCTGCTGGCCGCCGCGATCCTGATCCCGCGCCTGCTGCCGAACGCCTCGCCCCGGCGCGTGGTGCGGCTCGGGATGCTCAGCCTGCTCGCCGGCGCGGTGGTCATGCTGGCCGCGCTCGACGCGGACGCCGGCGCCGAGATCGTCACCGTGCCGCTGCTGCTGATCGGTCTCGGCATCGGCGCACTGGCCTCCCAGCTCGGCGCGGTCACGGTGTCCGCGGTGCCGGACGAGAAGAGCGCCGAGGTCGGCGGGGTCCAGAACGCCGTCACCAACCTGGGCGCCTCCATCGGCACGGCGCTCGCCGGGTCGATCCTGATCGCCACGCTCACCACCTCGTTCCTGGCCAGCATCCAGCTGAACCCGGCCGTCCCTGAGGAGGTGAAGGCCACGGCCACCGTCGAACTCGCGAGCGGCATCCCGTTCCTGTCGGACGCCCAGCTGACGGCCGCGCTCGACGAGGCGGGCACCTCTCCCGAGGTCACCGCGGCCGCCCTGGACGCCAACGCCGAGGCGCGACTGGACGGGCTGCGGGCCGCCCTCGCCGTCCTGGCCCTGGTCACCGTCCTCGCGATGTTCTTCACCCAGCGGATCCCGGCGACCCAGCCCGGCGCGACCGGGACGCCGGAGCGGGCCTGACGCGCGGCCGGGCCGCCGCCGACCCGGCCGCGCAGGTCAGGCGACTTCGGTGGCCGCCGTCCGGACGGCCTCGTCGATGTCCTTGGGGCTCACCTTCAGCTCCTTGGCGACGTGCTTGCTGGCCTTCAGCTCGGCCTTCTCCAGCGCCTGCGCCAGCTTGAGCTCGCCGACGACGACCAGGGCGGCCTGGCCCTCGTCGATGAGTTCCCCGAACTCCTTGACGTCCGAGCGGGACATGCCCTTCCACAGGTGGCCGCCCACTCCGCCCACGGCCGCGCCGACCACGGCGGTGCCGATGACCGCCGGGGGGAACAGCAGCCCGACCAGTGCGCCGGTGGCGGCCCCGCCCCAGGCCCCGTGCCGGGTGGCCGTCTCGTCCTTGTCGACGTGCACCTTGCCGGCGTCGTCCTTGGTGAGGACGGAGGCGTCGTAGGTGCCGACGGCGCCGACCGAGTGCAGTTCCTTGACGACGCCGTAGTCGGCTCGGGCCTCGGCCTCGCTCGGGTAGGTGCCGATGTAGATGAACACTCCGTCGGGGTGCGACATGAAGGCTCTCCTCGTGATCGGGTGCTGGGTGCGGGGGACCGGTCCTGACGGCGCGGCGCGGCGCGGCGCCGAGGGCCCGGGCCGGCGGGCGCCGGAGCACGGCGCCGGTGGGCGCGTGGGCAGCCGGCCGTGCGGCTGCGCCGGCCCTGCCAGCATGGGCGCAGCAGGCCGGGAGCGCACCCCGGCGGCCCCTCGGGCGGGCCGGCCGACCGGCTCCGGAGTACGGCCTTCGCCGGGGAGGGGCGGTGGGCCCGACCCGGCCCCCGGGCCTCCGAACAGCACGGGCGGGGGTCCCGGGCGGACGATCCACGGGACGGGCGGTGGGCGAAATAGCATGATAAGACTCTTTTGACCGCCGCCCTGTTCGGGGCGGCGCCGTTCGCCGAGTGCCGCCCCGACCGCGGGCGGCGCGCCGGCCCGGGGAGGCATCATGGACGACTACCCGTTGCTCAGCCTGTTCTGGACGATGCTGGAGTTCTTCCTCTTCATCCTCTGGTTCTTCCTGCTCTTCAAGATCATCACGGACATCTTCCGCGACCACGACATGGGCGGCTGGGGCAAGGCCGGCTGGTTGATCTTCGTCATCCTGCTGCCCTTCCTGGGGGTGTTCGTGTACCTCATCGCGCGCGGCAGTTCGATGGCCCGCCGCGACCGCGAACAGATGCAGGCGGCCGACGCGGCCTTCAGGTCCTACGTGAAGGAGACGGCCGCCGGCCCGGACGGCGGCGGGGCCGGCACCCACGTGGACGAACTCGCCAAACTCGCCGACCTGCGCAAGAGCGGGGCCATCTCCGAGGAGGAGTTCCAGAAGGCGAAGGAGAAGCTCCTCGCCTGACCCCGTCCGAGGCCGGGCGGTCGAGGCCGGGCGCTCGACGCCACGCGGCTCCGGCCGCCCGGCAGTCGCCCGCCCGCCGGGCAGCCGGAGCCGGGCGGGCGACACTGGAACCGAGGCACCGGACGGCGGGAGCCGTGAGAGTGCCGAGCCTCCGCGAGAAGGGGACCGAGCGATGTTCGAGGAACGCAGGGACCGCCGGCGCGCCAACCACGCCTTCGACGACGGCGAGGGCGTCACCCGGTACCGCATGCAGCAGAAGATGCTCTCCATCGGGGACGACTTCTGGATCGACAACGACGCCGGCGACCACCTCTACAAGGTCAACGGCAAGGTGCTGCGCGCCCGTCGCACCTTCAAGATCGAGGACCGGGCCGGCCACCACGTCGCCACCGTCCAGAGCCGCCCGATGCGGATCAAGGACTCGATGGCCATCGAGGACGCCGACGGCCACCGGGTCGCCGTGGTCAAGAAGGCGCTCGTCAGCCCGCTGCGGGAACGCTGGGTGATCAAACCCGAGGAGGGCGAGGAACTCACCGTGCAGGGCAACGTCCTGGACCACGAGTACACCATCGAGCGGGACGGCTACAAGATCGCCGAGGTGTCCAAGCGGTGGTTCCGGGTCCGTGACACCTACGGGCTGGACGTCGGCCCGGACGCCGACCACGCCACCGTGCTGGCGGCCGCCGTCGCGATCGACTCGATGGCGCACCCGGGCGACTGACCCGGTGCCGGGGCGTCCCCCCGGCACCGGACACCCGGTCACCGGCCGGCTCGATCACCCCTCGGGCCGGCCGGTCCACTCCTGCGTCCGGGCCAGCCCGGCGACGTGGTCGGCGATCATGTCGAGGATCTCCGCCGCGGCCCCCTGGTCGCCGAGGACGAGGAAGTTCAGCGTCAGTCCGTCGGTCGTGGCGGCCAGGTAGCGGGCCAGCACGCCGTCCGGAACGCGCAGCTCGAAGCCCGCGTCGCGGCGGAGCTGTCCGAGGAGTTCGGTGTACGCGGCCTCGTACAGCTCGTACTGCCGTCGGGCCAGGTGCTCGAAGCCGGGCCGGCGCAGCGCGTACTGGGTGAGTTCGTAGGTGAGCATGTGCTCGGCGGGGTTGGCGGCGACGTGGTCCCAGTAGGCCTGGAACCCGGCCCGGACGGTCTCCCGCAGGGTGGCCCGCGGCCGGATCGCCTCCCGCACCAGCGTGACCGAGTGGTCGGTGATGGTCGTGATGACGGCCTCGACCAGGGCCTGCTTGGAGTCGAAGCAGTAGTGGAAGACGCTCAGCGAGACCCCCGCTTCGGCGGCGATCGACCGGGTCGTGGTGCGGGCGACGCCGTCGCGGGTCATCGCGCGGATCGCGGCCTCGGTCAGCTGCCGGCGTCGCACGGCCGACGGCATCCGTGCCATGGGGTACCTCCCACTCTCGTTCTCGGGCCACCGGCCGCCGGCTGCCCACCCTGCTGTGCCGTGTCCTGTCCGGCCGTGCCGTGCTGTGCCGTGCCGGGCAAGGGGTGATGGTGACGGGCGGCCGGACCGAGTGTGCCGGTCCGGCCGCCCACCGACAACCGGGTGGCGGCACCGTCAGGTGCTGAACACGCCGACCTCGTGCAGGGAGTAGCCCCAGTTCGTCCCGCGCTGCACCCCGTGGACCCGGATCTGGCGGGCCGGGACGCCGGTGAACCTCGCGGTGTCCAGGCCGCCGTCCCCGCTGTCGGTGGACCACACGGACCGCCAGGTGGCGCCGTCCGTCGAGACCTCGATGCGGTACGCCCTCCCGTAGGCGCGCTCCCAGTCCAGGGTGACGCGCCCGACCAGCGCCGTGCTGCCCAGGTCGATCCGCAGCCACTGGTCGTCGCTCCAGTCGCTGGCCCAGCGGGTGCCGGTGTCACCGTCCACCGCCCGGCCGGCGGCGTAGCTCGTGAACGGGTTCCACTCGGCGGAACTCGCCGACGCGGCGGAGCCCGCGGCCAGGTTCACCCCGGCCCGGTGCTGCTCGGACGCGCCCCAGGTGGTGAGGTACGACTGCGCGCCGAGCATCAGGTCGTCCACCACGCCCTGGCCGCCGACCAGCCGGATGTCCTCCACCCAGTCCGGTACGAGCCCGTAGTGCGCGGCGCCGTCGGTGTTGATGTCCCAGGTGCGCTCGCCGGTGGTCTGACGGTCGATCAGGGAGCCGCCGTCGGCGCTGCGGAAGGGGTACCGCACCGGGTTCGGGGTGTCCGCACCGCGCGGGCCGGGCCAGCCGCCGACACCGTTCATGTCGGTGCCGTACCCGTAGCCGACGTGGTACTTCTCGCGCAGCGCGTCGGTGCGCTTCGCCTCGTTGCTGAACGCCTCGGCGCCGTTCATGTACTGGGCGACGAAGCCGCCGAGCCGGTAGACGCGCTCGGTCCAGTCGAGGTCCATCCAGCTGTGCGAGGAGATCACGCCCGGGTACGAGGCCGACTCCAGGATGTCGAAGGCGCGGCCCGCGGCCTTGACGCTCATGTGGTCGACTTCGAGCATCATCCTGCGCTGCATCATCCCGCGGACCGCGTACTCGCCGAGTTCGGTGAGCCCCCGGGTGTTGCACTGCGCGTCCCCGGCGTACGCGGGGAGCGTCACGCCCTGCGGCAGCTCCTTCTGGGCGGCGAGCGCCGGCGCGAGACCGATCGGGTTGTCGTGCTGCGGCCCGGCGCACTGCTCGGTCTTCCAGAACGTGCCGGTCGACAGGAACTGGCCGACGTTGATCGCCGTGCCGAGCGCCCCCTCGTCGAAACGCACCCCGCAGAGCGCGTTGTCGAACTTGTGGCACAGGAACATGCTGCGCACGCCCAGTGCGTACAACTCGTCGAGCCCGCGGTCGATGTCGGCCCTGCTGCACTGCGCGATGTCCAGGATCTGCTTGCAGCCGAACGGCTCGGAGGTCTCCACTCCGAGGACGACGGCCAGCTTGCCCTGCTTGACCACCTCGCGGGCCTGCGCGCTGTCGGTGACGATCCGGAACCAGCCCTTGCCCGGTCCGCCGTACATCCGGTCGACGTAGGCCTGGAGGTCGTACGTCTTCTGCGCCTGGAGGCGGATCGAGGTCATCTCGTCGCAGCTGCGGTCCTTGAAGAAGTAGACCGAGCAGATCACGCCGTTGGTGACCAGGTCGTTGACCAGCACCCGCTGCCCGCCGCGCCAGGCCCGCTCGACCCAGGCGTAGTAACTCTGCTGGTGGGTCAGCGAGTCATGGGCGGGCCAGTCCTTGAAGGTCGGCCAGCCGACCGGGTCGTGCTTGCCGTCCCCGCCGTTGGTGACGTAGTCGAAGATCGCGAGTGAGCCGTCCGGATAGTGCTCCGGACAGTCCTTGAGGGCGTCGGCGATCCCCAGGTCGGAGAACGGACTGCCGCAGATGAGCCGCCCGCCGAAGCCCTCGTTGGCCATCAGGTGGGTGTGCGCGTCGACGAAGCCGCGGACCCGCCCCTGGGCGTCAGTGCCCTGGAAGGGCTCGCCCGTGACGTTGATCTGCGAGTCCGGCGCCGGCCGTGCGGTCGGGTTCCACCAGCCGGGGCCGCCCGCGGACGAGGCGCGGGGGGCGACGAGCACCATCGCCACCAGGGTGAGGAGCAAGGACAGGACCGTGAGGAACGTGCTTCTGCTGTGCGCGTGTTGAGTCATGGCCACCACTCGTGTCTTCGGTGAGCGGATGACGCGGTCGAGGAGCCGGACCGCCCGGGGGATCGACCACCCGCCCGGCCGGCTGTCATGTCCCGCGTACTCGGTGTGATGAGAATCGCCACTGTTGGATTAAGAGTCAATAGTCCGGGACGGATGACCTGATGTGTCGTCAAAGCGACTGCCGTCAGCGAAGATCCGCAGCTCGGCCGCGCAGCCGGGGCCGGACCGACGTGATGTTCCGTGAGGCGCGAGGGCGGTGCTCGGCCCGACCGTCGCGCCGTCCGAGCGCGACCGGCGCCGGGCCGGGCGGGCTCCCGGGCCGCGGGTCGCTCCCGCGCGCCCTCGGGCGGCCCGCCGTGCGGCGGACCCGCCGCGAGGGCGGCTCGACCGCCTCCGATTCCGCTGTGGAGGTGGCACATTGTGCGTTCGATCTCGACGAATCGGCTCGATGGGCCAATAGCGTGTGGAGTGAAAACGAGCGATGATGGAAACGGTGGGCAAGGCAGTGCTCACGGTAACCGTATGACGATGGCGACCGTCACCGGCGCCGCCGAATCCATCCCACAAACACCCGATCCCATGGTCGTGACCTGAGAGAAGTCACAGGGAGTCGCGGCTCGATCGGCATAATCACAGGCGGTCACGAGATTCTCGGGAGGCCAGCGCCATGGCGATTATTGACGAAGGTTGGGACACCATTGCGGCGAACGGATCCACCAGTTGGTTCATCCACGGATTCAACGCCAACCAGTCGGTGATGTTCAGCATCGTGGTCTTTCCCGGCAGCGGCCCGGGCGTGCTGAACCCGCAGGCACACGCGACGCTCACGCAGGGCGAGTCGTTCGAGCACGTCGACGGTACGAAGGCCTACAAGATCTACATGCAGAACAACGCGCCCTTCAACTCCTGCAACGTCCACGTCCTCGCTCAGGTCGAGTCACTGTGACCCGCATTTCCTGAGGAGGCATCCCGACCCGCGAAGCTGGAACGAGAGGGGTGAGGTAGAAATGGCCAAGGTGAAGGTCTCCATCGTGCACGACCAGGCAGGTCGCATCATGTCGGTGGCACGGCCGGCGGAGAAAGTAGTGGTCCTCAGCGGAGACGGGCAGTCGGTCTTCGAGACGGAGGTCGAGGAGGACAGTGTCGTCGAACTGGCCGGTGGCAGCCACAGGGTGGACGTCCAGAAGAACTCGATCGTCGGTTACTGACGTCGGTGGGCCCTTCCTCGCCCGCCGGCCCGAACCCGGAGGGGGAGCCGGCGCACGGTCGGCCGCAGATCGTCCGGTCGGCCCGCGCGCCGGTCCAGTCCGGTCACGCGCCGGTTCAGTCCGGTCAACAGCCGGGTCGGCCCGGAGCGCGACCGTGTTCACGCCCGCCGAGGTCGCCCGTCCGATGGAGAGCCGTCCCAGGCTGGCGAGGGTGACGACGTGACGAGCAGTCACCCACCGAACGCGAAGTCACCCGACGACGAGCGACTCGACGACGGGTGACCGGTCCTTTACGCGAACGTCTAGCGTCGACCGTCTAGCGTCGACTGCGGTCCGGCGGGTCGGTGCAGGCGGCGAACGCGTTGTCGCAGTCCCTGATGCAGTCGTCGTACTCCGTCAGATCGGGGCCCAGGAACACGAAGCTGCACTTCCAGCTGCACTTCGAGTAGGTGTCGGCGCAGGTGGGCCGGTACCACGCGGGCGCGATCCGGTCGGAGGTGCCGGCGGAGGCCGGTGGGCCCGTCCGGTACAGGTCGGTGCCGCGGTAGACGGATGCTTCGGCGTGGAACCCGGGAATGGTCATGGTGGTGCTCCCGTCGTCGTGGCCGGGCGCGGAGGCCCCCGGCCACCGGTCGGCCGTCGCCGACGCGCAGGACGCCCCCCGAGTGCCGTCCGCGCGACCGGCCCTCACTCTCCAGACTACGCTCAACCGGCCCGTCCGACGGGCCCGGTCGTCGGCCGCCGGGGCGCCCGCCCGCCCGTCCGGGCCGCTGCCGCGGTTAGGCTGACCGGATGACAGCTGATCGCACAGCAGCCAAGCACCGTCGCCTCCTCGTCCTGGCCGGCGCGGCCGGGATGGCGTTCGCCGCGAGCGCCTGTTCCTCGTCCGGGAGTTCGGGCGGGTCCGCCGCCGCCGACGGTGACAGGCTCTCCTACGACCGGGTCACCTCGACGGCGAAGCAGCTGACGGCCACGTCGGCCTGCCCGTTCGGCCTCGACCTCGCCGCGGCGCTGAAGGCGGCCGGCGCCGAACGGACCGTCACCCCGGCCGCGTCCGGCGGCGACCCCGCGGCCAAGGGGACGCTCGACCCGGGCAAGCCCGCCCAGGCCTGGCCCAGCGGGCAGCCCAAGCCGTCCGGGGTCGCCTCCGTCCCAGCCGTCCCGCCGAACACCTTCGTGGTCTGCACCTTCACCGCCTCGGACGCCCCGGTGGAGATCGACCTCGTGGCCACCGGTGCGGACGGGGTCGCCGTCAACCTGGCGCTGCCGCGGATCGCCTCCCTCGGCAACCTCGGGGCCGACGAGGTGATCGCGTTCTCCAAGGACGCGCCCGGGATCGGCCAGACCAGAGTGACCCCGGGCCGGGGCTCGGCCGCCGTCGCCCGGGTCGCGGTGGCGGGCAAGGGCGACCTGGCGCTCGTGGTCTCCCAGGGATCCACCGTCGCCAAGGCGGACCCCGCCCTGGCCGGCGAGTCGCTCAAGAAGATCACCGAGGCGCTCGCCACCCAGCTGCGGCCGTAGGCCGCCGCCCGCCCCGCCCCCTTCCTGCCGTGCACCCTGCCCGCCGTGCGCCCTGCCCGCCCTGCACCCCTGCCCGTCCTCGGGTGACCGGGTGGCTCCGAACGAGTGGACTCGCCGCACCGCGTACGTGACGGGGGCCTCCGGCCGGGGCTCGGATGGTGACGTTGCCATCCGAGCCCCGACCTGGAAGAAGCATCCCCACATGCGAGGTACCCCCGCCCGCCGACTGTTCGCCGCGGCGGTGCTCGCGGCGTCGGTGTCGGCCCCGACGGCGGCGACTCCCGCCACGGCCGTCCACGCCGCGGGCGTCGTCCGGTACGACGAGGACGAGTGCCCGCCGGGCGGCCTCGGCCCCGAGCTGACCGCCCGGCTGGACCGGGCCATCGAGGACGTCCGCCGGTCGGCCGGCATCCCCGGCGTGATCGCCGGACTGTGGATGCCGGGCAGGGGGAGCTACGTCCGCGCGACCGGCGTCGCCGACACCACCACCGGCCGCCCGATGACCACCGACCAGTTCCTGCGGATCGGCAGCGAGACCAAGACCTTCACGGTCACCGCCCTGCTCGAACTCGTCGACGACCGCCGGATCGGGCTGGACGACCCGATCTCCGCCTACGTCGACGGCGTGCCGGGCGGAGAGGGGATCACGCTGCGCCAGCTCGCCGAGATGCGCAGCGGCCTGTTCCCGTACACCGAGGACCCGGACTTCGTCCACGACCTGCTGAGCGATCCGAGCCGCTCGTTCACCCCGCGGGAGGCACTCGCGTACGGCTTCAGGCACGACAACACCTTCGCGCCGGGCGAGGAGTTCCAGTACTCCAACAGCAACCTCGTCCTGCTCGGCCTGGTGATCGAGAAGGTCACCGGCCGCAGCGCCGCCAACGTGATCCGCCGGCGGGTGCTGCGCCCGGCCCACCTGCGGCACACGCTCTTCCCCGGCGGCGCGGAGTTCCCCGGGCCGCACCCGAGCGGGTACACCGACCAGACCCTGAACGGCGAGATCGCCGTCACCACCGACTGGAACCCCAGCTGGGCCTGGACCGCCGGGGCGATGATCTCGGACCTCGGGGACCTGCGCCGCTGGGCCGAGGTCGTCGCGACCGGGACCCTGCTCCGCCCGGAGACCCAGGCGGAGCGGCTGACGATGCTGCCGACCGGGTTCCCCGGCACCGGCTACGGACTCGGCATCTTCGAGACCGGCGGCTGGATCGGGCACAACGGCTCCATCCCCGGCTACGAGAGCGTGACCGTCCACCTGCCCTCGCAGCGGGCCACCCTGGTGCTTCTGATCAACACCGACATCCCCTCCCAGGGTCAGGAGCCGTCCTCGCTCCTCGCCCGGGCGATCACCGGGATCGTGACCCCGGACCACGTCTACGACCGCCCCGTCCCCCCGCGGTAGGCCCCGCGCGGGACGGGACGGACCCCGACCGCCGCGTCACTGGCCCCGTCCGGTGAACAGCGATCGTTCGAGCGCGGACCGGACGGAGGTGGACGCGGCGTCGCCGGCCGGGGTCAGCGACAGGGCGGCGGTCATCAGCAGCAGCACCCGCACGCCAGCCCCGGTGCCGCCGTCCACGCCGGGCAGCAGCGGGATGGCCAGCGCGAACGCCACCAGGACGAGGCTGGGGCCGATGCGGCGCAGGAGGCGGACGGCCCGGGAGACAGGCGGTTCCGGAGCGCTGTGCTCCAGCAGGGACGTCAGGTCCCCCTCGGCGAGGGCGACCACCCCGGCGCGCAGCGAGGCAGCGATCGCGTCGTACTCCTGCGCCGTGCGGACCTGGGTGAGCGCCCGGTCGTGCCGCCGGACGAGTTCGGCCAGGGCGGCGTGGAACCGCCGGGCCTCCCGCCGGGCGGCCAGCTCGGTGAAGGACGTCCGGTGCCGGACGGCCCACGTGTCGTTGGCGGCCGCGACGGCGAAGCCGAGGCGCAGGCGCACGCTCCGCACCGTCCGCGGTGTCCACCAGGACGGGCGGAGCCAGTGGCACACGGCGGCGGCGCAGGTGAGTTGGACGAGTACGCCGTCGAGGGGGCGGGGCCGGAACGGCCTTCGGTACCGGGAGCGGAGGAACTCCTGGAGCAGGCAGATCCAGCGGGGCACGCCGAGCCCGAGGACGGCGCCGAACAGGGCCGCCGCGGCGATGACCGGCCGCCGCTCGGCGGGGGAGGACAGCGCGGTGGTGAGCGTCACCGAGGCGGCGGCGACACCGACCAGGACCAGGACCAGGTTGACCACGATCGGGAACCAGAGGCCGGGGCGCGCCATCCGGACCATCCGGCCGACGGTCGCCCGGACTCCCAGCCGGCGGACGAACGCGGCGATGGCACGCATCTCGTGCCGGCCCACCGCGATCGAGCTGAGGCAGGCCGCGGCGAAGGCCGCCAGCGCGAAGAGCCACCAGGGCGCCCGGGGCGAACCGCCGCCTCCTGCGACGGCCCCGGCGACGGCCCCCGCGGCGGCGCAGGCCGCCGTCATGCCGACGGCGGTGGTGACCAAGGCGACGTAGTTGGTGACGAGCTGCACGCTGATCGGGCAGCGGTAGCGGATCCAGGCCGACAGCATCGCCGACCGGATCCGCCGCCGGGTGTCCTCGTCCAGGTCACCCAACTCGTCGACGCACCAGCGGGTATGGGAGGCGATCTCGCGTAGCCAGGTCGCCTCGCGGTGGAGGAGCTCGGTGTCGTCCAGGATCCGCATCCGCACGCCGGGTATCGTGCCCCGACGGCTGCGCCGGTAAGCCCGGTGAGCCCGGGAAGCCGACCCGGTGAGCGCCGCCGGCTCCCGGCCCGTGGAGCTCACCGGCCTTCGGCCCGGCTCTCCCGCACGGGCCCCCGTCCCGGACGGGCCCGCTCGCCCGGGACGGCGTGGCCGACCGGAGGCGCCCGCCACCCCGACGGGCCGGCGACCGTCCGCGCAACGCACGTGCGCCGGCCCGTCGGGGGTGGCGGTCGTCGGCCCGGTGGCCGGGCAGGCCGGATGCGGTACCCCGCGACCGGGCGGGCGCCCGGGGTGGCGTGGGCGCGATCCCGCTACGAGGACGCCGAGGTGAGGTCCGCGGCCTCGCCGCGCTGCCCGGGCAGCGCGGCGGCCCGGACGCGCTCGGCCCGGCGGGCGAGCAGCGGGTAGAGCAGGCACGACCCGAGGACCACCACCGCTGCGTAGGTCACGGCCTGGGTCCCGCTCTCCACGTACTGCTGCCAGGCGGCCCAGGCGCAGACCGCCAGCAGGCTGGCCACGATGGCGCCGATGCTCCACCAGCCGCCGGGGATCCGGTAGGGGCGCTCCAGGTCCGGCTCCCGCAGCCGCAGCGCGACGAGGGCGGCGACCTCCAGCAGGATCCCGATGTTGGTGAGGAAGACGTCGAAGATCACCAGGTTGGTGAAGCTGCTGAGGCAGAACACCGCGTAGATCAGCGAGGAGCCGAGCACGGAAGCGATCGGCACGCGGTAGCGCGGGCTCTCCCTGGCGAGCCACGCCGGGAAGTAGCCGTCCTTCGCGAGGACGACCGGGAGTCGCGAGTTGGAGGCGAGCAGTGCGGAGAACATGGCCACCGCGGCGAACATGCCGCCCACGGTGACGGTGATCTGGAGCCAGGGGCCCGCCAGTTGCTCGGCCACGGCGGAGAAGGAGCCGGCCTCCCAGTTCCGCCAGCCCGCCTCGCCGTCCGCGCCGGTGGCCAGGGAGGCGATGGTGGGCAGCAGGTACCCGATCATGATCAGCACGATCGACATCGCGAGCGCCCGGGGCAGGTGGCGGCGCGGGTTCTCCATCTCGCCGGCCACGTTGGACACGCTGTCCCAGCCGCAGTAGTTCCACATCACGATGAACAGGCCCGCCCCGAAGGCGTTCCAGGTCGACTGGTCGGAGCCGGTGGTGAGGGAGCCGACCGGGTTCGTCCCGTCGCTCGCCAGGTGCACGATGCCGATCACCGAGAGGATCAGCATCGGGACCAGGCAGACCACCGCGAAGACCACCGAGGACTCCCCGACCCAGCCCGCACCGAGCAGGTTGAGCAGGGTGAACACCACGATCACCGCGACGCAGATGAACCAGTTGAGGTCGAACTGCAGGTTCCCCAGTCGGAACAGCACGTGCTCACCGGGGGCGACCGCGCCCACCAGGCTCTGCAGGTAGCTGGTGAACAGGACGGGGTAGACGGCCATGTCGACGAAGCTGCACACCCACTGCAGCAGGCCCTGCTGGAAGCCCCAGAACCTGCCGAGCCCGCGCTTGACCCAGTGGTAGTAGCCGCCCTCCGCCGGGATCGCGGTGCCGAGCTCCGCCACCACGAGCGCGTGCGGGACGCTGTAGATCAGCGGGGTCAGCACGATCAGCAGGATCGCCATGCCGGGCCCGGAGGTCGAGAACAGCTCCTCGATGCCGTACGCGCCGCCGGAGACGCTGAAGAAGATCAGTGCCACCAGCGGCATCAACCGCACCCTCCTGGGCGCGGGCAGGCGGGTCGGGGCGGGGTCCACCGGAAAGGCCGTCATGGTCACCTCGGGGTCGTCGGCGCGCGGATCGTGGGGGAGCCGGATCACCGGGGTCGGCCGCCGTGCGGCGCCGTAGGGGTCGGCGGTGGCGACCGGACGGGCCCGGAGAGCGCCCCCGTACCCGGCCCGGCGGAGCTCTAGGAGTCTCCGGCCTGCGGGGCGGCGCCGCAATCGATCACTGTGCCAAGCGTTCCGTGTCGCCTTTGACAGAGTGGTTTCGCGGTCGGCCGGGCCACCCGTCGCGTCGGGCCGCGTCCGCGTGCGGGTGGACGGAGAGCAGAGCCCCGGGGTCGTTCGTCGCCCCGGTGCGCGGCCCGGACCGCCGGACCGGGGCCGGTGGGACTCGGCGGCGGAAATTCGGTTGCGCCGCGGGAGGGAGCGGCTAGGGTACTGACGTCCTCGCGGATCTCCGCGCCAGGACCTGACGTCGAGGAGGTGTGTCCGGATGGTTGCCGCCCTGTCGCGGCGCGCCTTCGTGTGCGCGCCATACGCCCTCCTCGTTCGTCATCTCCCCACCGGCTGACAGCGCGTCGTATCGGACGCACCCCGGTGGGCCACTCCTCAGGAGCCACCGCAGTGCGTGAGCGCTTTGCCGACAGCGATTCCTTCTCCCGTATCCGTCCCAAGGGCGGGGCCCGGCGCGGCCGACGGTCCGACCGGTTCGACGACTTCGAGGGCGAGTACCTCCCCTCCGAGGGGGACGGGTTCCCCGTGGACCCGGACGACCTCGCCTCTCCCGCCCCGGTGACCGACGGCCCCGCCGAGGGCGACCGCTGGTCCACCTGGGACAAGTCCACCCCCACCGAGAAGGGGCCCGAGCCGCGCCCCGCGTGGGTGGTGACCGAACTGGCGGCCGTGGACACCGAACTCGGCATCGTGAAGACCGGCAAGGAGGCCGACGTCTTCCTGCTGGAGCGCCGCGTGCCGGGCACCGAGCGGCGCACCCTGATGGCGGCCAAGCGCTACCGGGACTCCCAGCACCGGATGTTCCACCGCGACTCGGGCTACCTGGAGGGCCGCCAGCACAAGGAGTCCCGGATCAGCCGGGCGATGGCCAAGCGCACGGCGTTCGGCAAGGAGGCCATCGCCGGGCAGTGGGCGGCGGCCGAGTTCGGCGCGCTGTGCCGGCTCTGGTCGGCCGGGGTGGCCGTCCCGTACCCGGTGCAGATCACCGGGACCGAGATCCTGATGGAGTTCGTCGGTGACGCCGACGGCACGGCAGCGCCCCGACTCGCCCAACTGCGGGCGGAGGAAGCCGACATCGACGATCTCTGGGAGCAGCTCGGCCGCAGCCTGTCGCTGCTCGCGGTCGGCGGCTACGCACACGGCGACCTGTCGGCCTACAACATCCTCGTCCACCGCGGGCGCTTGGTGATCATCGACGTGCCGCAGATCGTGGACGTCGTCGCCAACCCGCGCGGGCGCTCCTTCCTGGAACGGGACGTGCGCAACGTCGGCGCCTGGTTCGCGTCCCGGGGCCTGTCCGAGGAGCGCGTGCAGGAGCTGGTCGAGGAGCTCGCCGCCGACGCGCGCCTGAGGTAGCCGCCGCGCGCCGGGGAGTCCCTCGGCGCGGAGGGGAGTCCCTCGGCGCGGAGGGGAGTCCCTCGGCGCGGAGGGGCACGCGGACGGTCCGCCCGCTCCCCGCCCCCCGCCACCCCGTCGTCGTCGCCCGGCCGCTGCTCCGGCCTCGACCTCGGCGGGGAGCCGGCGGGGAGCCGGCGCACGCGCCCACGGACCGGGCCCGCGTACGGCCCGGTCCGTGGGTCGTCCGCGGCGCCGGGATCCCGGCCGACGGCGGGCTGCGGGTCCACGCCGCCATCCGCCATCCGGACAATCGCCGACAGGACCGTCCGGATCGGCCTAGGCTGTGCCTCGCAGTCGGTTCGCCCTGCCAGCCAGGCAGGCGCGTCGCAAGAGGGAACCCGGTGTGAATCCGGGACTGCCCCGCAGCGGTGAGTGGGAACGACCGCCGTCACATGCACTGAGCCCCGTAGGGGCCCGGGAAGCGACGGCCAGTAGGTGTCGGAGGCCGACAGGCCCGGCGTGCCCACGAGTCCGAAGACCTGCCACTGCCCGTGTGCGACCGCACGCGGTGATCTCGGTGACCTCGCGGGCAGGTCGGCGGAGCGGGCGGGCACATCCTGGTGCCACGCCCCCTGTCGTGCTCTCTCGTCCTCGTGCTCTCCCGGGATCGCAACGCGACTCGCGAAGGAGAGTTCCGTGTCATCGAGTTCCACCACCCCGCAGGCCATCCCGCAGGTCACCGTGCAGGCCACCGTGTACGGCTACCCGAGGCAGGGCCCGAACCGGGAGCTGAAGAAGGCGATCGAGGGGTACTGGGCCGGCCGCGTCGACGCCGAGTCCCTGCGGGCCACCGCCGCCGGACTGCGCCGCGAGAACTGGCGGCAGCTGGCGGAGGCCGGCGTCACCGAGGTGCCCACCGGCGACTTCTCGCTCTACGACCACGTGCTGGACACCACCGTGGCCGTGGGCGCGATCCCGCCGCGCCACCGGGCCGCGGTGGCCGCCGACCCGCTGGACGGCTACTTCGCGATGGCCCGCGGCACCCAGGACGCGGCCCCGCTGGAGATGACCAAGTGGTTCGACACCAACTACCACTACCTGGTGCCCGAGGTGGGCCCGGACACGGTGTTCGCGGCGAACTCCGCGAAGGCGGTCTCCGAACTGCGCGAGGCGCTCCTGCTCGGCCACCGCGCCGCCCGTCCGGTGCTGGTGGGCCCGCTGACCTACCTGCTGCTGGCCAAGCCCGCGCCCGAAGCGGCCGCCGACTTCCAACCCATCACCCTGCTCGACCGGCTGCTGCCCGTCTACGCCGAGCTGCTCGCGGACCTGCGCGCCGCCGGCGCCGAGTGGGTGCAACTGGACGAGCCAGCCCTGGTGCAGGACCGCACCCCGGCCGAACTGAACGCCGCCGAGCGGGTCTACCGCGATCTCGGCGCCCTCACCGAACGGCCGAGCATCCTCGTCGCGACCTACTTCGACCGGGCCGGCGAGGCGCTGAAGGTCCTCGCCGGGGCCCCGATCGAGGGGGTGGGCCTGGACTTCACCGGACCGGCCGCGGGCAACCTCGACGACCTCGCCGCCGTCGGCGGACTGCCCGGCAAGCGCCTGGTGGCCGGTGTGGTGGACGGCCGCAACATCTGGATCAACGACCTGGCGAAGTCCCTCTCCACCCTGGCCACCCTCCTGGGCCTGGCCGAGCGGGTGGACGTCGCGCCGTCCTGCTCCCTGCTGCACGTCCCGCTCGACGCGGGCGCCGAGCGCGACCTCGACCCGCAGGTCGCCCGCTGGCTGGCCTTCGCCCGTCAGAAGACCGAGGAGATCACCACCCTGGCGCGGGGCCTGCGCGAGGGCACCCACGCGATTCTCCCCGAACTCGCCGCCAACCGGGCCGACCTGGCCTCCCGCGCCGCCTCGGCGCTCACCCGCGACCCGGTCGTCCGTGCCAGGGCCGCCGCCACCACCCCCGGGGACGCCCGCCGCGCGCAGGCCTACCCCGAGCGCGCCGAGGCCCAGCGCGCCCGCCTCGGCCTGCCCCTGCTGCCCACCACCACCATCGGCTCCTTCCCGCAGACGGCCGACCTGCGGGTCGCCCGCGCCGACCTGCGCGCCGGCCGGATCGACCAGGCCGCCTACCAGGACCTGATGCGCGCCGAGGTCCGCGAGGTGATCGCCTATCAGGAGAAGGCCGGGCTCGACGTCCTGGTGCACGGCGAGCCCGAGCGCAACGACATGGTCCAGTACTTCGCCGAGCAGCTCACCGGGTACCTGGCCACCCAGCACGGTTGGGTGCAGTCCTACGGCACCCGCTACGTCCGCCCGCCGGTCCTGGCCGGCGACGTCTCCCGCCCGCACCCGATGACCGTCGACTGGTTCCGCTACGCGCAGGACCTCACCGACAGGCCGGTCAAGGGCATGCTCACCGGCCCGGTCACCATGCTCGCCTGGTCCTTCGTCCGCGACGACCAGCCGCTCGCCGACACCGCCCGTCAGGTCGCCCTCGCCCTGCGCGACGAGGTCGTCGACCTGGAGGCCGCCGGCGCCGCCGTCGTCCAGGTCGACGAGCCGGCCCTGCGCGAGACCCTGCCGCTGCGGGCCGCCGGCCGGCCGGCGTACCTGGCGTGGGCCACGGAGTCGTTCCGGCTCACCACCTCGGGGGTCCGGGCGGACACCCAGGTCCACACCCACATGTGCTACGCCGAGTTCGGCGCGATCATGACCGCGATCGACGGGCTCGACGCCGACGTGATCTCGCTGGAGGCGGCCCGCTCGCACATGGAGGTCGCCCACGAGCTGGCCGGGGCGGGCTACCCGCGCGAGGTAGGTCCGGGCGTCTACGACATCCACTCGCCCCGGGTGCCGAGCAGCGCGGAGGCCGCCGCCCTGCTCCGCGCCGGCCTGGCCGCCGTCCCGGCCGAGCGGCTCTGGGTCAACCCCGACTGCGGGCTGAAGACCCGCGGGTGGACGGAGACCCGCGCCTCGCTGGAGAACCTGGTCGCCGCGGCCAGGGAAGTCCGCGCGGAACTGGCCGGCTGACGCCGCCGCCGGGGCGGGTGGTCGCGACCACTCGCCCCGGCAGCGCCCGTACCGTACCGGGGCGTCGTGGCCGGTCGGCCCGTCACGGACCGACGCGGACGCGGGGCTCCTGCGACCGCGCCCGGCGGATTTCCGTTATCGCCGTGCCCGGCACGGGTCTCCTGTCCTGTGGGGCGCTGTTCAGGTTTCCGGCCCCACGGGACGGAAGGCTTCGATGATGTTCGCTTCCACTCGCTCGGTCTTCCGCTGGGGGGCCGTGCTGGCAGCCGCGGCCGGGCTGCTCCTGTTCCTGCTGGGCGCCACCGGTCCGTCCGGGGGCCCCGAGGGTTCGGGGGCGGCGGGCCGGGGGCACGGCGCCGCGCCGACGCCCGGCCGGCCGTCGTCGCCGTCGTCGCCGTCGTCGGCCGCTCCGGTGATGCCCGGGATGGCCTCCGGCGAGGGGCTCGTCGGAGAACTGGGCGGCTACCGGCTGGACTCCCCGGTCGCCACCCTCCCGGCCGGCCAGGCGGTGAGCTACCCGTTCACCGTCCTCGGCCCCGACGGATCGCCGGTCACCGACTTCGCCGTCGCCCAGACCAGGCGGCTGCACTTCTACGCGATCCGCACGGATCTCACGGGCTATCAGCACCTGCACCCGGCGATGGCCGCCGACGGCGGCTGGACCGCCGACCTGGCCGCCCTCACGCCCGGCAGCTGGCGGCTGTACGCCGCGTTCACGCCGAACACCGGCCGGGGCAAGGGCAGGGAGTTCGTCCTCAGCCGCACCGTGTCCGTGCCCGGCGAGACCGCCGCCGAGCCGCTGCCCGCGGCGGCCGACGGCACGACCGTCGACGGCTACACCGTCACCCTGAAGGCCGGGTCGACGGGGCCGATGACCCAGCGGCTCACCGTCACCGTCACCAGGGACGGCGAGCCGACCACCGACCTCCAGCCGTA
The DNA here is from genome assembly GCF_042673745.1 of Kitasatospora sp. NPDC057015. Classification (NCBI taxonomy): domain Bacteria; kingdom Bacillati; phylum Actinomycetota; class Actinomycetes; order Kitasatosporales; family Streptomycetaceae; genus Kitasatospora; species Kitasatospora sp. NPDC057015. The sequence continues at coordinate 168,323 of NZ_JBHUSG010000001.1, read as the reverse complement.
CCTCGACAGCTACGCCCATCTGAGTGCCTTTCACGAGGGTGACCAGGCGCTGGCCCATCTCCACCCCGGGAACGCGGTCGACGGGGATCACGGCGGTCCGACGCTGACCTTCGACGCCATGGTCGGCGAGTCCGGGAACTGGCGGGTCTTCCTCCAGTTCCAGACCGCCGGGCAGCTGCACACGGCGGTTCTCACCCTGCGCGTGCCCTGACCCCGGCCGTGCCCTGCGCTGCCCTGCCTGCCCTCCCTGCCATCCCGGGCCTCCCCACCCTCCCCGCCCTCCCCGACGTCCTCGGGCCTGCCCGGCCGCCAATGGGGTGACGTGTCGTCGCCGGCCCCGAGCCTGCCCGGTTGAATGGTGGCGGCCCGCTTAGGCTGACGCGGTCGCCCGTCCGGCCGGCAGGAGGCTGAGGGCAGGGGGCTGGGGGTTCGTGGCGGTCGACGGGAGTGCAGGGTGGTGACTTCGGCTTCGGGTGCTCGCGGTTCCTCGCCGTCGGCGCGGCAGCGGTTGCGGGCGTGGCTGCTGGAGGGCACCTCGGACCGGGTCAAGCAGCACCCGGGCCCGCACGCCGAAGCTCCCGCGGAGCACCGGCAGCGTTGGTGGCGGGTGATGTGCCTGACCGGCCTGGACTACTTCTCCACCCTCGGCTACCAGCCCGGCATCGCGGCGCTGGCGGCCGGTCTGCTGTCGCCGGTGGCGACCGTCGTGCTGGTGATCGTCACGCTGTGCGGGGCGCTGCCGGTGTACCGGCGGGTGGCCCAGGAGAGCCCGCACGGGCAGGGCTCGATCGCGATGCTGGAGCGCCTGCTGTCGTTCTGGCAGGGCAAGCTGTTCGTGCTGGCCCTGCTCGGCTTCGCCGCGACCGACTTCGTGATCACCATCACGCTGTCCGCCGCCGACGCCACCGCGCACCTGGTGGAGAACCCGCACCTGACCGGCGCGCTGCACGGCCGTCAGGTGCTGATCACGATGATCCTGGTGGCCCTGCTGGGGGCGGTCTTCCTGAAGGGTTTCAGCGAGGCGATCGGCGTGGCCGTGGTGCTGGTCGCGGTGTACCTCGCGCTGAACGTGGTGGTGGTCGCGGTCGGCCTGTGGCACGTGCTGACGGCGCCCGACCTGGTCACGGACTGGACGAACGCGCTGACCGCGGAGCACGGCAACGTGGTGGCGATGATCGGGGTGGCCGTGCTGGTCTTCCCGAAACTGGCCCTGGGGCTGTCCGGGTTCGAGACCGGCGTCGCGGTGATGCCGCACATCGAGGGCGACGAGGGCGACACCGAGGAGCAGCCGACCGGGCGGATCCGCGGCACCCGCAAGCTCCTCACCACCGCCGCCGTGATCATGAGCGTGTTCCTGATCACCACCAGCTTCATCACCACCCTGCTGATCCCGCCCGCGGCCTTCGAGCCGGGCGGCGCGGCCAACGGCCGCGCCCTGGCCTACCTGGCCCACGAGTACCTCGGCGGTGCCTTCGGCAGCGTCTACGACGTGTCCACCATCGCGATCCTCTGGTTCGCCGGGGCCTCCGCGATGGCGGGCCTGCTGAACCTGATGCCCCGCTACCTGCCGCGCTACGGGATGGCGCCGCACTGGGCGCGGGCGGTGCGGCCGATGGTGCTGGTGCTCACCGGGGTCGCCTTCCTGATCACCTGGATCTTCGACGCGAGCGTCGACGAGCAGGGCGGCGCCTACGCCACCGGTGTCCTGGTGCTGATCACCTCGGCGGCGATCGCGGTGACCATCGCCGCGCACAAGGCCGGCCAGCGCGGCTGGACGGTGGGCTTCGCGATCATCGCGGCGGTCTTCGTCTACACCACCGGCGACAACATCGCCGAGCGGCCCGACGGCGTGAAGATCGGTGCCTGCTTCATCGCCGCGATCGTGCTGGTCTCGCTGGCCTCCCGGCTGGCCCGGGCGTTCGAACTGCGGGTCACCGACGTGGTCCTCGACCAGGTCGCCGAACGCTTCGTCCGGGACTGCTCGAACCGGACCATCCGCCTGATCGCCAACGAGCCCGACAACCGGGACATCGCCGAGTACCGGGACAAGCTCCAGCAGATCCGGACGGACAACGACATCCCGGTCGAGGACGACCTGGTGTTCGTGGAGGTCACCGTCCGCGACCCGTCCGACTTCGAGGCGGAGCTGACGGTCCGCGGCGAGGTGCTGCACGGGCGCTACCGCGTCCTGACGCTGGAGCACTCCAGCATCCCGAACGCGCTCGCGGCGCTGCTGCTGCACGTGCGGGACGCGACCGGGCAGCAGCCGCACATCTACTTCGAGTGGACCGAGGGCAACCCGTTCGCGCAGTTCCTGCGGTTCTTCCTGTTCGGCCAGGGCGAGGTCGCGCCCGTCACCCGGGAGGTGCTGCGGGAGGCCGAGTCCGACCGCACCCGCCGACCGCGGGTGCACGTCGGCTGACGAGTCGGCGGAAGGCGCACGGCCTGGGGAGGCGTGAGGCCCCGGAAGGCGCGAGGGCTCCGCCGCGGCCTCACCCGCGGCCCCGCCCGCGTCACCGCACCAGGGGGAGGAAGACCGTGTCGACGATCTCTTCGAGGACGTGGTCGGGTACGGGGGCGAAGGTGGTGAGGACCTCGTGGCGCAGCAGGTCGAAGGGGAGGGACCTGATGCGGTCGGTGAGGCGTCCCGGGTCGATCTCGCCGCGGGCGACGGCGCGCTCGAAGAGCACGTCGACGGATTCCTTGCGCCCCGTCGCGAGGGGGTCGCGCAGGTCGCCAGGGCTGGTTCCGGTCCGCTGGTAGTAGCCGGCGAGGTGCACGCTCATGACGGTGACGAGCTGCACGCGGGTGGCGTTGATCTCCCGCATCAGGGTGAGGACGTCCTCCCGCAGGCTCCCGGTGTCGGGGACGTCGAGCAGGTGCTCGCGCAGGACGTGGACGATGGCCGCCCGGACGAGTTCGTCGCGGTCGGACCAGCGGCGGTAGAGGACGGGAGGGCTGGTGCCCGCGCGCCGGACGACGGCGTCCATGGTGAACCCGGCGTACCCGCTCGCCGTGAGCTCCTCCCAGGCCGCATCGAGGAGTGCCTTCTCCAGTGCCGCCCCGCGACGTCGCTCGGGCATCCCGTACCTCCCTTGGATAGATTTGCCTATCTTATTCTAGCGCCCTACTCTGGCAGCCGTAAGATAGGACTCTGTATCTTAGGTGGCTGGCATGACCGCTCCCCACGAGACCCGGCCCACGCCCGCGGCCGCCGACCCACCGGCGATCCGGCCGCCCGGCCCACCCCGGTCCCTGCGCGAGGCCCGGGTGGCCCTGGCCGGACTGTCGGCGGTGTTCCTGTTCGAGATGCTGGACAACTCGATCCTGACCGTCGCACTGCCCACGATCGGCAGGGAGTTGAACGCCTCGACGCTCGCGCTCCAGTGGGTGACCAGCGTGTACGCCGTCGTGTTCGGCGGGTCGATGCTGGTGTTCGGCGCGGCGGCCGACCGGTACGGCCGGCGGCGGATCATGCTCGCCGGCCTGGCCCTGCTCGGCCTCGCGAGCCTGGCGACCGCCTTCGTCACGACCGCGGAGCAGCTGATCGCCGTCCGCGCGGTGACGGGCGTCGCGGCGGCGATGACCACGCCGGTGTCGATGGCGCTGGCCTTCCGGCTGTTCACCACCGAGGACCTGCGGATCCGCGCGACGTCCCTCATCTCGACCGTGGGCCTGGTCGGTCTCGCGGTCGGCCCGACGGTGGGCGGCTTCGTCCTCGCGATCGCCCCGTGGCAGGCCCTGCTGCTGGTGAACGTGCCGATCGCCGTGCTCGCGATCGTCGGGGTCCGGGCCGGCATCGCCGAGGACGACGCCGCCGACCTGCACCGCGACCCGGTGGACGTCCTCGGCGCGGTGCTCGGCACGGCGACGATCGTGCCGGCGCTCGTCGCGCCCACGCTGTTCGTGAGTCAGGGCGCCGGCTCCTGGGAGCCGTGGACGGCCACCGCCGCCGCAGCCCTGGGGGCGCTGCTGTTCGTTCACCGCGAGCTCTCGGCGCGCCACCCGCTCCTCGACCTCCGCCTCGTCGCCCGCCCCCTCGTCTCCGGCGGCCTGGCCTACAAGGCCGCGGCGGGCCTGGCGACCGCCGGCCTCGGCTACCTGGTGACGCTGCAGCTGCAGCTCGACTGGGGGTGGACGCCCGGCCTGGCGGCCCTCGGCATGCTGCCGCAGGTCGTCGTCCTGCTCGCGGCCGGGCCTCTCGTCGGCCCGCTCGTGGAGCGGGTCGGCAGCGGCCGGGCCTCGTGGATCGGTGCCACGGCCGTGGTCTTCGGGCTCGCGGTCTACAGCCTGCTGAGCGGCTTCGGGTACCTGTGGGTGGCGATCGCCCTCGCGCTGGTGGCCGCCGGGATGCGCGTGGTCGGCGTCGTCGCCGCGGTCAACGTGCTCCGCGGCCTGCCGAAGAACCGGACCTCGATCGGCGCGGCGCTCACCGACACCGCCACCGAGGTCACCTCCGGGGTCGGCATCGCCGTCGGCGGCACCGTCCTCGCGGTGCTGTTCACCGGCGACATCGCCACGTCGCACTGGAGCGCGGCGCAGAGCGCGGAGTTCCACCGGGCCGTCACGATCGCGGGCCTGCTGCTCACGGGCGCGGCCGCGGCGCTGGTCGGCTGGGCGATCCTGCGCACCAGGAACGCGGCCGACGGCTGAGCGGAGTCCGTCCCTCGCCGGTGCGGCGCGCGCTCCTCAGACCGACCGGCGGCGCTGCTGACGCAACCAGACGTACAGGGCCAGGCACGGCAGCAGCAGTCCGACCACGCTGAGGGAGAGGAACGCGGCGAAGCCGCTGATGTGGTCGACCAGCCACCCGAAGTTCTGTCCGAAGAACCCGACCACGAAGGACAGCGGGAGGAACACCGTCGCGACGATCGTCAGCCGCTCCATGATGGCGCTCTGCCGCAGGGTGATCTTGTTCTGCTCGACGGAGATCACCGCGATGTTCGCCTCCAGGACGGTGGTCAGCAGGTCCCGTTGGGCGGCCACCTCCTCGTTGACCAGCAGCAGGTGGTCGTGCACGTCGCGGAGGTAGGGCAGCAGGTCCGTCGGTGACGAGGCGCTGGGCTGCAGCCGTCGGCCCAGCACGGCCAGCAGCGGGTGCACGGCCCGGTAGAAGTCGGTGGCCTCGCGCCGCAGGAAGTAGATGCGCTCGGTCGGTGCGACCGTCCCGGAGAAGACCGTGGCCTCGATCTGCTCGATATCGTGCTCCAGCTCCGCGACGACCGGCGAGTAGCTGTCCACGACCTGGTCGAGGATCGCCCACAGCGTCGAGCCGCTGCCGGTGCGCAGCAGTTCGGGGCGGCCTTCGAGCCTGCCGCGGGCGCCGGCCAGTTCGCTGGCGATGCCCTGGCGGACGGTGATCACGAAGTGTTCGGCGAGGAAGACGCTGATCTCACCGGTGTCGATCTCCTCGCGTTCGTCGTCGTAGCGCGCGGTGCGCAGGATGATCAGCTCCGTACCGTCCTCGTACTGCTCGGCCTTCGGCCGCAGGTGGAGGGCCTGGGCGTCCTCGACGGCCAGTTCGTGCAGTCCGAAGCTCTCCTGCACCCGTTCCATCTCCTCGGGTGAGGGTTCGAACAGCCCCAGCCAGACGAACCCGCCCTGGGTGCAGCGGGCGGCGGCGGCCTCCAGCGGCATCGGTCCCTCGTGCTGCCGGCTTCCGTCCCGGTAGTGCGCGCAGTCGACGATCATGGCCCTTCCTCCTCGCGTCCCGCCCGGAGGCTCACGTCCCGTCCGGAGGCCTGCGCCGCATCCGGGCGGGCCGGGCCTCCACCCGGTACGCACCCACCCTCGCCCCGGACGCCCCTGCGGGCGAGCCGGGGGCGGGCTCCACCTGGACCCGGTGCCCGTCCCGGTGCCCGGTGCCCGCACCCGGTGCCCGTCTCGTGCCTACCGGTGTCGTGCTGTGGGCCTCACGCGTCCGGTGGGTCGGGCGGTCGGGGCACGGTGACGACCGGGCAGTGGGCGTGGTGCAGCAGGCCGTGCGGCAGCGAGCCGAGTCGCATGCCGGTGAATCCGCCGTGGCCGCGGCGCCCGACCACGACGGCGAGGGCGTGCTCCGAGGCCTTGACCAACTCCTCCACGGGGTGGCCGCGGATCACCTCGCGGGTCAGTTCCACGTCGGGGTACCGGGCGGCGTGGCCGCCGGTCGTCTCGGCCAGCAGCCGCCTCAGCGCCTCGACGGTCGCGGGCTCGTCCACCCGGGCCAGCGGCGGCGACTGCCAGACCCAGACGGCGCGCAGGGCGGCTCCCCGCCGGGCCGCCAGGTCGAAGGCCACGTCGGCCGCGGCGGCCGAGGACGGGCTGCCGTCCACCCCCACCACGACGTAGGGCCGGCCCTGGGCGACGGGTTCCGGTTCGCGCAGCACGACCACCGGGCAGTCGGCCTGCGCGCTGACCGGCACGGCCACGGACGAGGCGCTGAGGAACTCCTCCGCGCGGGAGAGCCGGCGCGAGCCGAGCACCACGAGCTCGGCCTGCCGCGAGGCCCGGCACAGGACCTGGCCGGGGTTGCCGTCCACCAGGGTGCCGGTCACCTCCAGACCGGGGTGCCGCTCGCCCACCAGCGCGGTGGCCTCGTCGAGCAACTGGCGGCCGTCGTGGTGGAGCTCCTCGGCGTGCCGCTTCGCGAACGTGCGCGGTTCGGCGGGCGCCCGCAGGACGGCATGGACCATCAGCAGTGGCAGTCCGCGGCGATCCGCCTCGTCGGCGGCCCAGGCCGTCGCGAGCCTGCCGGGGCCCCGGGCGTCGACGCCGAGGACGACGGGACGGCGCTTGCTGGCGGACGCCATGGCTCCTCCACCGGTGATCGTGCGGCGGCCCGGAGATCACGGGCCCCTGTTCGTACGGTAGGCGCGATCGGCGCGGGTGGCAGGGTCGAGCCGCTCGATCGGCGCGGGTGGCAGGGTCGCGCGGCTCCGGGGCGGCAGCCGGTCGGCCCGCCGAAACGGGCCGACCGGCCCTGGCCCGGTGCCCGGCGCCGGCCCACGCTGGAACCGTCGGCCGCACCGGTCGGTAGCGGCCGTCGGCGCCGTACGCGGTTCGGAAGCCGGAAGCCGGCGGCGCGGTAGCCCGCACCGAGGCACACCGAGGAGGAACGTCATGAAGAGGCAGAGGATCCTGGTGGCCTACGGCAGCAAGCACGGCGCCACCGCCGGCATCGCGCAGGAGATCGGCCGCACCCTGGAACAGGACGGCTTCGAGACGGACGTCGTCCCCGCGGCGGAGGTCCGGGACGTGACGGAGTTCGACGCCGTCGTCCTCGGCAGCGCGCTCTACGCGGGCCACTGGCAGCGCGACGCCCTGCACTGCGCCGATCGCAATGCCGAGGCGCTGGCCGCCCGCCCGGTCTGGCTGTTCAGCAGCGGCCCGACGGACGACTCGGCCGAGCGGCACGAGATCGCGCCGGTGCGCGGTGCGGCCAAGGTGATGGAGCACCTGCACGCCCGGGGGCACGTCACCTTCGGCGGCAGCATCACGTCCGAGACCCCGGGGTGGGTGGCGCACGCCCTGGTCAGGCACGGCAAGGGCGGCGACCACCGGGACCCGGAGCACATCCGGGCCTGGGCCCACGGGATCGCGAGCGAGCTGCGCCCCCCGCACCCGGCCTGATGCCGACGTGATCTGACCTGCGGGTGCGCGGCGCCGGGCCGCGCACCCTCCGGGCGCCCGCTGCCCGCTGCGTCCGGATCCCGGCACGGGGACAATCGAGGCAGGGGCCCGCCGTCCGGTTCAGGAGACGAGCGATGGACGTGACCGTGACCGAGGTCCGCGAGCCGGGGCAGCCGCTGCGCGTGTTCCTGCTGGACGATCACGAGGTGGTGCGACGCGGGGTGCGGGACCTCCTGGAGGCCGAGCCCGACATCGAGGTCGTCGGTGAGGGCGGCACGTGTGCGGAGGCGCTGGCCCGGGTGCCGGCCCTGCGCCCCCGGGTCGCGGTGCTGGACGTCCGGCTGCCGGACGGTGACGGGGTGAGCGTCTGCCGGGAGCTGCGGGACCGGCTGCCCGGCCTGGCGTGCCTGATGCTGACCTCCTTCGACGACGACGACGCCCTGCTGGACGCGATCATGGCCGGTGCCGCCGGGTACGTCCTGAAGCAGGTCAAGGGCGCCGACCTGGTCAGCGCGGTGCGGACGGTGGCGTCCGGCCAGTCGATGCTGGACCCGGCCACCACCCGGCAGCTGATGGAGAGCCTGAGACACCAGGACGAGAGCGACGACGCCGCGCTGGCGCAGCTGACCCCGCGCGAGCGGGAGATCCTGGTGCTGGTGGGCGAGGGCAAGACCAACCGGGAGATCGGCGGGGAGCTCTACCTCGCCGAGAAGACCGTGAAGAACCACGTGTCGCGGCTGCTCGCCAAACTCGGGGTCGAACGCCGGCTCCAGGCAGCCGTGATGGCCGCCCACGCCGACGCCGAGCAGCACCCGCCCCGCCCGCGGTGAGCCCTCCGGTCCGCCGGTTCGGGCCGACCGGCCCAAGCGCGGGCACCGCGAACGGGCGCATCGTGGAGGGGAGGCAACCGCCCCGCCCCACGACCGGGAGCCCGCGATGAGGTACCACCACTACCACGACATGAACGGGTGGGGCTTCGGCCTGATGGCCCTCGGCATGCTGCTGTTCCTGGGCCTGTCGGTGGTCGTCGCCGTCGCCCTGATCCGCTACCTCGGCCGCCTGCCCCGGCAGGGCGCCCCGGGCGGGGTGCCCGCCCCACCACCGTCACCGGAGCAGCTGCTCGCCGAACGCTTCGCCCGAGGCGAGATCGACGCCGACGAGTACCGCCACCGCCTGGACACCCTCGTGCAGACCCGCCCCCGATCGGGCCCCGGCGGGCCGGCCTCCGGCTGAACCCGCCGCCGCACCCCGCCCATTCACGGAGAACGCCATGGACACCCTGGCCCTCGACGCCGCCGCGCTGGAGAAGCTGATCTCCGCGGCGGTCGCCGCACCGTCCATCCACAACAGCCAGCCCTGGCACTTCCGGCTGGACCCGGAGACGTCGACGCTGGAGGTGCGTGCCCGCCCGGAGCGCTCGCTGCCGGTCACCGACCCGGACGGGCGTGCGCTGCACATCTCCGTGGGCGCCGCCGTGCTCAACCTCCGCATCGCCGCACGCCGGTTGGGCTGGGCGCCGGTGGTCCGGCTGCTGCCCGACTCCACCGCACCCGACCTGCTGGCCACCGTCGAGCTGGACGACCTGTCGCACGCCCGGCTCGCCGGCACCGAGAACCTGTACGGGGCGATCTGGCGACGCCACACCGTCCGCAGGCCGTTCGCCGGGCCGCCGATCCCCGCCGCCGTGCTCGACCTGCTCGCCGAGACCGCCCTGGCGGAGGAGGCGGTGCTGTACTTCCCCGTCGGCGCCGAGAAGGCCCGGCTGCTGGAGCTGACCGCGGAGGCCGAGCGTCGCAACACCACGGACCCGGCGCGCAGTACCGAGAGCCGCAGCTGGGTCCAGGGGCCCGACGCGCCCGCGTACGGGATTCCCCGCGCCGCGCTCGGTCCGCAGGACAGCGCCGGGCGGTTGCCGATGCGGGACTTCTCGGCGATCCACCCGCCCGAGCCGCTGCCGCCGGCACCGTTCGAGAGCGAACCGTGCATCGCCGTCCTCGCCACCCGGGGCGACGCGCCGGTGGACTGGCTCCGGGCCGGCATCGCGCTGGAGCACGTGCTCCTGGCGGCGACCGTCCACCAGGTCCGGGCATCGTTCCTGCACCAGGCCATGGAGTGGCCGGAGCTGCGCTGGGCCGCCCGCGATCCGAAGCAGGGCCCGGGCCACGCGCAGGTGTTCCTCCGCCTCGGGTACGGGCCGGAGGGCCCGCCGACGCCCCGCCTGCCGCTCTCCGAGGTGCTGGACCCCGCGACGGACGGTGTCGACCCCGCCGTGGACGGGCCCGGCAGGCCGTAGGCCGTGCGGGAGCCAGCCCGGAGGGACGGTCCGGGCCCGCTGACCTAGCCTGGAATCCGGGCCGCCGGCGGCTGCGGCCCGTGCGGACGGAGGGTGCGGTGGGCTCGACCTCGCAACCCGGCCCCACCCCCGGGAGCCCGGCGCAACCGAACCTCGACGACCTGCTCAGCGGGCTCCAGGCGCGGCTGCAGTCCGCCCGCGGCAGCAGGGACCGGGTCAACAGCCTGCTGGAGGCGGTGCTCGCGGTCGGCCGGGACCTCGACCTCGGTCAGGTGCTCCAGCACATCGTGGAGTCCGCCGTGGCGCTGGTGGACGCCGAGTACGGCGCCCTCGGCGTCATCGGTGAGGACCGGCGGCTGGCGCGGTTCGTCCCCGTCGGCGTCGACCGGGAGCGGATCGAGCGGATCGGCCCGCCGCCCAGGGGCCACGGTCTGCTCGGCGAACTGATCCGCCACCCCGAGCCGCTGCGCCTGACCGAGCTCTCCGAGCACCCGTCCTCGTACGGCGTGCCGGAGCACCACCCGCCGATGCACAGCTTCCTCGGTGTGCCGATCCGGGTCCGCGGCAGCGTCTTCGGCAACCTCTACCTCACCGAGAAGCGCGGCGGCGCCGAGTTCGACGCCGAGGACGAGGCGGTGGTCTCGACGCTCGCGGTGGCCGCCGGGGTGGCGATCGACAACGCCCGGCTCTACACCAGGGCCCGGCTGCGCGAGCGCTGGCTGGCGGCGAGCGCGGAGGTCACCAACCGCCTGCTGTCGGGCCGACCGCAGCAGGAGGTGCTGGACCTGCTGATCGCCCGGGCCGGTGAGATCGCCGGCGCGGACCTGACCGTGGTGGCCGTGCCCGTCCCGGACGCAGCCGCCCTGGAGGTGCGGGTCGCCGTCGGGCTGGACGCGGACGCGCACCGGGGGCTGATCCTGCCCACCGAGGGGTCCTTCGTCGGCGCGGCCCTCGCGGCCGGCGGCCCGGTCTCCACCGCCGACGTGCGCGGGGACCCGAGGATCACCGCGGGGCCGCCCCGCTGGGCCGGCCTCGGACCGGCGGTGGCGGTGCCGATCGGGACGGTGGACGGCGGTGTCCGCGGCGTGCTGATGCTGGCCCGGGCGGCGGGCGAGCCCGTCTTCGGACCGGAGGAGTCCGGTCCGCTGGCGGGGTTCGCGGGCCAGGCCGCCGTGGCGATGGAGCTGGCCGGGCGCCGCCGGGACTCCGAGCAGGTCGCGCTGCTGGAGGAGCGCGACCGGATCGCCCGGGACCTGCACGACCTGGCGATCCAGCGGCTGTTCGCGACCGGGATGACGCTGCAGGGCGCCACCCGCTTCATCGACCACCCGGAGGCGTCCGCGAGGGTCCTGCGCGCCATCGACGACCTCGACGAGACGGTGCGCACGATCCGCTCCACCATCTTCGGGCTGCGGGCCAAGGAAGGCGGTCCGGCGGCCCGCGGGCTGCGGGGCCGGGTGGTCGCCGCGGTCGACCGGGCCGCCGCCGGCCTGGGCTTCGCCCCCGCGCTCAGGATGGACGGGCTGCTGGACGTCCGGGTGCCCCAGCCGGTGGGTGACGAGGTGGTCGCGGTGCTGGCGGAGGCCCTGTCCAACGTCCTCCGGCACGCCCGGGCCCACACGGTCGACGTGACCCTGAGCGTCGCGGCGGAGCTGATCCTGACGGTCACCGACGACGGGGTCGGCATCCCGGACGGCGCGCCGCGGAGCGGGCTCGCCAACCTCGCGGAGCGGGCGGAGCGCCTCGGTGGGAGCTTCCGGGCCGGTCCGCGCCCCGGCGGGGGGACCGTGCTGGTGTGGCGGGTCCCGCTCCCCCCGGCGGACGGCGCACCGGGCTGATCCGTGCGGCGGGCCCCGGCTCCGTCCGGTCGGTCCGCCGTCGGCCTGCCGTCAGTCCGCCGACGCCGACGCCGACGCCGACGCCGACGCCGACGCCGGTGACCCGGTCGCCCGGTCGCCCGGGGAGGTCACGGGCAGCGCCGTCCGGGCGCACACGGCGGTGTGTGCCGGTTCGGTCGAGAAGTGTCAGGAGCGGGCGGAAGCAGTCCATTCCAGGTGGTTTCCGCACATCGGTCCACCGGTCCCCGCGATCTCACTAGCGTCCTCTTCCATGGTCACCCCGCGCAGTCACCAGACCGAAGACCCCCTGCACCGAGGTGCTGCCGGTACCGCGGCCATACCCCGCCAGAGCGTCGCCGGCCGGGACATGGACGAACTCCGTGCCGCGGAACAGCGCTTCCGGGGGCTGCTGGAGTCCGCACCGGACGCGATGGTGATCGTGGACGACCGCGGGGTCATCAGACTGGTCAACGCGCAGACCGAGGCGCTGTTCGGCTACCACCGCGACGAACTCCTCGGCAGACCCGTGGAGGCCCTGCTGCCGGAGCGGTTCCGCGCCCACCACCCCCGGCACCGCAGCGGCTACACCGTCACCCGGCGCACCCGGCCGATGGGCTCCGGACTCGACCTCTACGGGCTGCGGCGGGACGGCACCGAGTTCCCGGTCGAGATCAGCCTCAGCCCGCTGGAGACCGCCGAGGGACTGCTGGTCTCCGCGGCCATCCGGGACGTCAGCGACCGCAAGGCGGCGGAGGTCAGGATCACCGAGCTCGCGGCGCTGGTGGAGTCCTCGCAGGACGCGATCATCACCCACACCCTGGACGGCCGGATCACCTACTGGAACGCCGCCGCCCACCGGCTCTACGGATACGCCCCGCAGGAGGCGATCGGCCGCCACATCGCGACGCTCGCCCCGCCCGACCTCAAGGAGGAGGTGAGCGCCCTGCTGGAGCGGCTCGCGCGCGGCGAGCGGGTGGAGAACCACGAGGCGCTCCGGGTGGCCTCCACCGGACGGCTGCTCCACGTCGACGTCACCCTCTGGCCGACCCGGGACCAGTACGGGGACATCTGCGGCGCGTCCGCGATCGTCCGTGACGTCGCCGACCGAAAACGGGCCGAACTGGAGCTGACCCGGCTCTACGAGCAGCAGCGCCACATCGCGCTCACCCTGCAGCGCAGCCTGATGGGCTCGCCGCCCGACATCCCCGGCATGCGGACCGCGAGCCGCTACCTGGCCTCGACCGAGGGCGCGGGCGTCGGCGGCGACTGGTTCGACCTGGTGCCGCTCGGCGCCGGGCGCATCGGCGTCATCGTCGGCGACGTCATGGGACGGGGGCTGGAGGCCGCCGCGGTGATGGGACAACTGCGCTCCGCCGCGCACGCACTGGCCAAGACGGGCATGCCCCCGCGGCAGCTGATGCGGGCCCTGGACGCGGTGGTCGCCGACCTGCCCGACCAACTGGTCACCTGCTGCTACCTGGTGATCGACCCGGACGCCGGTGAGGTGGCCATCTGCTCGGCCGGCCACCTGCCGGCCCTGCTGGTCTCCCCGGACAACACGGTGCGCGAACTCCTCGCGCCGGTCAGCGTTCCGCTGGGGGTGGGCGACATCCCGCACCAGCAGACGACGCTCCCCGTCCCGCCCGGCTCCACGCTGGTGCTGTACACGGACGGCCTGGTGGAGACCCCGGAGAGCGACATCGGTGTCCAACTCTCCGCACTGGCCGGCGAGCTGGAACGGTCCTTCATCCAGACACCGGACCTGGAGGTGGTCGCCGACCGGGTGCTCCGGGCGATGCTGCCGAGGACGGATCGCTGCGCCGACGACGTGACGCTGCTGCTCGCCCACCTGCCCGCCCCGCCGCTGGCGACCGCCGCCGTCGAACTCCCGGCGCTCGCCTCCTCGGCGGCGGCCGGCCGCCGCTTCCTACGGGACACCCTCGGGAGCTGGGAGTGCTCCGAGGCCGAGGACACCGCCTGCCTGCTCAGCTCCGAGCTGATCGCCAACGCCGTCCGGCACGCCAGCGGGCCGATCGGGCTGCGCCTGCACCGGACGGCCCGGGAACTGACCGTGGAGGTCGCGGACACCAGCCCCACGCTGCCGGTGCCCCGGTTCGCCGACCAGGCCAGCGAGGACGGCCGGGGCCTGTGCCTGGTGGAGGTGCTCGCCCGCGGCTGGGGTGCCCGGCCGACGGCCACCGGCAAGACCGTCTGGTTCAGCCTGGTGATCGACTGACCCGGGTGCCCCGGCCGATGCCCCGCGTGCCCGTCGGCCGGGGCATCGCCGGTCGGTACTCCGTCGGCCGGTACATCGTCGGTCGGTACATCGTCGGATGACGCACCGTCAGCCGACGGGCACCACGGCCACCGGGCACGGCGCGTGATGCAGCACCGCATGGCTGACCGAGCCCAACTGCAGCCCGCCGTGGGCGTGCCGCCCCGCCGCGAGCACGACGAGGTCGGCGCCGGCGGCCGCCTCCAGCAGCACCTTGGCCGCCCGCCCCCGTCGCGCCCGCCGGTGGACGGTCAACCCGTCGGCGTCCGGCAGGGGGACGGCGGCCACCAGCCGCCCGGCGAGCTCCTCCGCCGTCACGTCGGTCATCAGGATCGAGCCGCCCGAGCGGAAGGACTCGCGCTGCCAGGCGTGCACCAGGTCCAGCTCCGCACCCCGGACCCGCGCCTCGGCGACCGCGAACCCGGCCGCGGCGGCCGTCGCCCGCTCGTTCTCGTCCACCGCCAGGACCAGCCGGCCGGTCGGCTCGGACGGCTCCCCGCGCACCAGCACCACCGGGTACTCGGCCCGCCCCACCACCCGCAGCCCGACCGAGCCGAGCAGCAGCCCCTCGAAGCCCCCGCGGCCGCGGTGCCCCAGCACCAGGAGCGGCGCCAGGCCGCCCAGCCCGAGCAGCGCGGGGACGGCGTCCTCGGGGATCACCTCGGTGGCCGTCTCCACGGCGGGCTGCCGCTCGGCCGCGCGCTCCAGCGCGGCGGCGATCAGCTGCCGGACCTCGTTGCGGACGGACAGCGGCTCGTCCTCGTCCTCGGTGTCCCGTTCGTAGCGCTCCCAGAGGCAGGCGTGCACCAGCCGGAGCGGCACCCGTCGGCGCGCCGCCTCGTCGGCGCCCCAGTCGACCGCCCGGAGGCTCTGCTCCGAGCCGTCCACCGCCACCACGACGCACCTGACCGCCGTGCCAGACCCGTTCGCCATCTCCGCCATCCTCTCCGCGTCGGCCTCCCCGGCGCTGCCCCGCGGCGAGCCGGACCCACGCAGGGGTAGGGGGGCGAGGAGCACCGGGGCCGTCCGCCCGGCGGGTACGGGGCCGCTCAGCGCCGCACGGCCGCCGGCCGCCGGGGGTGGTCTCCCGGGGCCGGCGGCCGGCCGTTCACCACGGGCTCCAGGTTCAGCACTGGGGCCGACGGCCGTGGTTGGCCGAGTGCTTACGACGTGCCCTCTTCTTACGGCGCCGCTTCGACGACATGGCCGCTCCTCTCGGGGTGACACGCTCCGCCCGGTCGCCCGGGCCCTATCGCCATGGTCCACCCCGGGGACGGGATGCGCGAAAGCAGCCGGACGACCCCCGGGAGCGCCCGTCCCCGCCGCCGCTACCGCCGCCGTTACCGCCGTCCCCGGTGCCGTTCCCGCCGTCCCGCGCCGGGCACGGTCGCGCCCGGCGGTAGTACCGCGGTACCACCGGTCGGCGGAGCTTCGCGCCCCGGGTACCACGGTCCGCACCGGGTCCGCACCTAGCGTGGTCATCGAGGCAGCCGGGTCGGCCGGTGCCCGAGCGCGAGGGAGCACCCATGATCGAGGCGCAGCAGCTGACGAAACGCTACGGGGAGAAGACGGCGGTCGACCGGCTGGACTTCACCGTCCGGCCCGGATCGGTGACCGGCTTCCTCGGCCCCAACGGTGCCGGGAAGTCCACCACGATGCGGATGATCGTCGGGCTGGACGCGCCGAGCAGCGGTTCGGTGCTGGTGAACGGCCGCCGCTACGCCGAGCACGCCGCGCCGCTCCAGGAGGTCGGCGCGCTGCTGGAGGCCAAGTCGATCCACCCGGGGCGCTCCGCCTTCGACCACCTGATGGCCCAGGCCCACACGCACGGGATCCCGCGTCGCCGGGTCGAGGAGGTCATCGAGCTGACGGGCCTGCAGAGCGTGGCGAAGAAGCGCGCCGGAGCGTTCTCGCTGGGCATGGGCCAGCGGCTCGGCATCGCGGCGGCCCTGCTCGGCGACCCGGCGACGGTGATGCTGGACGAGCCGGTCAACGGCCTCGACCCGGAGGGCGTGCTGTGGATCCGCAACCTCCTCACCGGGCTCGCCGCGGAGGGCCGTACGGTGTTCGTCTCCTCGCACCTGATGAGTGAGGTGGCCCTGGTGGCCGACCACCTCATCGTGGTGGGCCGCGGCCGGCTGCTCGCCGACACCACCGTCCAGGACCTCGTCCGGCAGGCGGGCGGCGACACCGTCCAGGTGGCCTGTGCGGACCCCGGCCGGCTGCGCGAGGTGCTCGCCGGGCCCGGCGTGGAGATCACCGGCCGGGCCGGCTCGGAGGAGCTGCAGGTCGTCGGCCTGACGGCCCGGGAGATCGGACTGAAGGCCGCCGAGCACGGCATCGCGCTGTTCGAACTGACCGCGCGGGCGGTCTCCCTGGAGGAGGCCTTCATGGACCTGACCAGGGACGCCGTCGAGTACCACGGCACCACCACCGGCATCGAGACCCCCGGGAGGGCGGCATGAGCACCATCGCCCCGAGTCACACCGGCGAGCCGGCCGCCGCCGCGCCCGCCCGTACCGTCCACCGGGTCACCGGGCGGCGGGTCCTGCGCTCCGAGTGGGCCAAGCTGTGGTCGCTGCGCTCCACCTGGATCACCCTCGGCCTGGCCCTGCTGTTCGTGGTCGCCTTCGGCATCATCGCCTGTGCGCACTACAAGTCCAGGATCACCTCCGGCGGCCGTCTGGACCGGGACTTCGCGGACGCCACGGCGGTGCGCCTCTCGCTGTTCGGCACCAACTTCGGCCAGCTCGCCCTGGGCGTCCTGGGCGTCCTGGTCACCGCGGGCGAGTACTCCACCGGGATGATCCGCTCCACGCTGGCGGCCGTCCCGCGCCGCCTGCCGGTGCTGTGGTCCAAGATCGCGGTGTACGGGGTGGTGGCGCTGCTGGTCGGCACCGCCGGCGTCCTCACCGCCTTCCTGATCGGCAGCGGCATCGTCTCCGGTACGCCCGCCGCGCTCTCGCCGTCCGACCCGGGTGTGGTGCGCAGCCTGCTCGGCGCCGGGCTCTACCTCGGCCTGGTCGGCGTCATCGGGGTGGCGCTGGGCGCCCTGCTGCGCTCGGTCGCCGGCGGCATCTCCGTGCTGGTGGCCTCGCTGATGCTTGTCCCGGGCCTGATCAGCCTGCTGCCGACCTCGTGGCAGGACGACATCAGCCCCTACCTGCCCAGCAACGCGGGCGAGTCGATGTTCGCGCTGCGGCACGCGGCCGGCACGCTCACCCCGGGCACCGGACTGCTGGTCCTCGCGGCGTGGACGGTGCTGGCCGCCGGCGCCGCGGCCTGGCGCCTCGCCCGCACCGACGCCTGACCGCCGGAGCCCGGCGCGGCCGGCGGCGCGGCCACCGGATGGTCGGCCCGCCGCCGGTCCTCGCCCACTATGGACGGGTGCACCTCGTGACCACCGACCTCACCGCCGCCGCCCGGCCGGGCCCGCCGCCGGCCGGGCCGCCGCTGCTGCCGGCCCCGCCGGGACCGGAAGCGCTCTGGGCGCACCCCCTGGTGGCCCGCCTGGCGGCGGCCGGACAGCGGCTGCGCCGACTCGACCAGGACCGTCCGTGGCTGCTGGACACCGCCGTCGTCCTGGTGGTCCTCGTGCTGTCCTGCCTGCCCGACCTGGTCCACCGGGGCGGCCCCCGCGGGCTGCGGGCCGGCCTGACCCAGCTCCCGGTGGCCGGGATCCTGGCCTTCCAGGCCGCGCTGGTCCTGCCGCTGTGGTGGCGCCGCCGGGCGCCGTCCCTCGCCTACGGGGTGATCGCGGCCGTCTTCGTCGTGCAGTGGAGCCTGCTGGTGGTGCTGCGCGCCGACGTGGCGCTGCTGATCGCCCTGTACGGCCTCGCCCTGCACGGCCGCCTGCGGCACCTGCCGTACGCCTGCGCGGTGATGGCAGGCGCACTCGGCCTCGTCGCGGTGCAGGTGTCCAGTCTGGTCACGGTGGGCGACGCCCTCTTCTTCCTGGCCAGCGCGGCGACGGCGTCCGTCGCCCTGGGTCTCGCCCTGCGGATCCGCCGCGCCCACGTCGCCGCGCTGCGCGAGCGGGCCGTCCGGCTGGAGATCGAGCGCGACCAGCGCACGGCGCTGGCCGCCGCCGCGGAGCGCGCGCGGGTGGCCCGCGAGATGCACGACATCATCGGACACAACCTGTCGGTGATCATCGGCCTGGCCGACGGCGGCGCCTACGCGGCCGACGTCAACCCCGGCCGGGGCAAGGAGGCGCTCCAGCTGATCGCGGGCACCGGCCGCGAGGCCCTGGGGGAGATGCGCCGGATGCTCGGCGTGCTGCGCGAGGACGACGAGGGCTCGGGCCTGCGGCCGCAACCGGGCCTCGCCGACCTCGCGGACCTGTGCGAGCGGGTCCGGGCGGCCGGCCCGCAGGTCACCTACCGCACCGGCGGGGACCTGGAGAGCCTGGACCTCGGAGCGCAGCTGGTGGTGTACCGGATCGCCCAGGAGGCCCTGACCAACTCCCTCAAGCACGCGGGCAGCGGGACCACGGCCAGGCTGCGGATCACGGTCGACGGCCCGGCGGTCGCCGTCCGGGTCGAGGACACCGGCCCGCCCGGCGGCGGCCCCGACGTGCCGGCGCCCGCGGACACCCAGGGGCAGGGCCTGGCCGGCATGCGGGAGCGCGCCGCCCTCTACGCCGGGAGCGTCACCGCCGGGCCGCGCCCGGGCGGCGGCTGGACGGTCGAGGCCCTGCTCACCCTCAGTCCGCCGGCCGCCGCCCCGGGCCCGCCGCCCCCGACCCCGTTGCCCGGCACCCCGACCCCGCCCGCCGACCCCGAAGGCCTCAGCTCGTGACGACCGTGCTCATCGTGGACGACCAGCCCCTCCAGCGGCTGGGCTTTCGCATGCTGCTGGAAAGCTCCCCGGAAACGGACGTGGCCGGCGAGGCGGGCCACGGCGCCGAAGCCGTCCGCAAGGCCGCCGAGCTGCGCCCGGACGTGGTCCTGATGGACGTCCGGATGCCGGGCATGGACGGCATCGAGGCCACCCGCCGCATCGTCGCCGCCGGCGGGCGCTGCCGGGTGCTCGTCCTGACGACCTTCGACATGGACGAGTACGCCCACGCGGCGCTGCGCGCCGGGGCCAGCGGGTTCCTGCTCAAGGACGCCCTGCCGGAGGAACTGCTGGCCGGGATCCGGGCGGTGGCCTCCGGCGACGCGGTGATCGCCCCCGGCCTCACCCGGCGGCTGCTGGACGCGTACGCCCACCACCTGCCCGTCCGTGCGCCGGGTGAGCCGGTCACCGACGATCCCCGGTTGCGGGCCCTGACCGAGCGGGAGCGGGAGATCCTGGTGGCGATCGCCCAGGGCTGGACGAACGGGGAGATCGCCCGGCGGCTGGTGCTGGCGGAGTCCACGGTGAAGACCCATGTCGGGCGGGTGCTGGCCAAGGTGGGCGCCCGGGACCGGGTGCAGGCTGTGATCTTCGCCTACGACCTCGGCCTGGCCAGGCCGGCCTGATCCCGGGCATCGGCGCGGCCCCGGCCCGGCCCCGGCTCGCTCCGGTCGTCGCTCGGGCCGTCCGCCGGTGCGGCGCGGCGGGCCGCGCGCGGGGGTGCGCGGGTGGTGCAGCCGGCCGGGACCGTGGGAGGGGGGAGCCCCGGTCCCGGCCGTGGGAGGCTCCGGCCGCAGGGGGGCGCGGCCGGGCTGCTCGGCGGCCCTGGGGTGTGAGTGGTGGGGCCGCCGTGCCGGAATGCTAGACCCGCGCGGGGCGTCTGAGAAGGGCTCCGACCAGGGATTATCGGGTCGCGGACATGCCATTCCGGTCAGAGTGGGACCGGCCCGCCGCCGGCGTCGCGGTGGGTGACCGTAGGGGCCGGATCGGTGTCCGCCGGGCGGGTCGGGGGGCGCCGGTCAGGGGTATTCGCGCTCGAAGGAGCGGCCGGTGCTCTGGCCGAGCGCCCGCAGGACGGCCTGCTCGACGGTGGTGGACCTGGCCACTCTTCGGGAGAGCCCGCCGGTGCCCGCCTCGAAGCCGTACCGGGCGACGGTGAGCGGGGACGGCAGGTGCTGCGTCGTCCCGGAGAGCGGCGGACCAGGTCACCGCGATCGACTCCGCCACCGGTCGCCCGGTGGTGTCCGCGCCGGTGGGGGCCACCCCCGGCGGGTGCGGGCGGGTCGCGTCGGGGCCGACCGGACCGGGCCCTCGACGGGCCGGGCGCGCTCCCGGTCCGGGCCCGCCCCACGCTCGGCGAGGGGCGGGCCCGGACCGGCGGGTGGGTCAGCGCGCAGCCAGGTGGCGTTCCAGTGCGGCGACGACCAGGCGGTGGTCCTCGGCCTGGGGGAGGCCGGAGACGGCGACGGTGCCGACCACGCCGACTCCCGCGACCGTCAGCGGGAAGGCGCCGCCGTGCGCGGCGTAGGTGTCCGGGTCGAGCCGGGACTTCTCCTCGAACGTGGTGCCCTGCGCCGCGAAGCGCAGGCCGACCAGGTACGAGGCGTGGCCGTAGCGCTCCACGGTGCGGGTCTTGCGCCGGAGCCAGGCGTCGTTGTCGGCGCAGGTGCCGGGCAGGGCGTAGTGGAAGAGCTGCTGGGTGCCGCGCCGGATGTCGACGGTGACCGGCGCGCCCCACTCGCGGGCGAGCTCGACCAGGGCGCCGCCCAGTCGCCAGGCGTCCTCGTTGTCGAAGCCCGGCAGGACGAGCCGCCGCTCCTCGTCCTCGATCCGGCGGATCAGCTCGGTGATCTCCTCGGGGCTCATGCGTGGACCTCCTCGGCGAGTGCGACCGTGCGGCCCTCGGCGGCCGAGCGCACCGCGGCCTCCAGAACGGTCAGGGCGGCGACGGCGTCGCGCGGGTCGACGGGGGCCGGCGCGCCGTCGCGCAGCGCGGCCATCACGCCGGCGTAGAAGGCGGGGTAGTCGCCGGGCAGCGGGCGGTGCGGTCGGGCCTCGTCCAGGGTGCCGAGCAGGCCCCAGCCGGACTCGGGGACCTCGCCCCAGCCCGGTCCGGGCCGCCGGCCGGCGCGCAGCGCGTCCTCCTGCGGGTCGAGCCCGTGGCTCACGTACGCCGACCGGTCGCCCAGCACCCGCAGGCGCGGCCCGAGTTGGCCGGTCAGCGCGCTCATCCACAGGTGCGAGCGGACGCCGTTCGCGTGGGTGAGGGCGACGAAGGCGTCGTCGTCGACCAGGGCGCCCGGGCGGCGGACGTCCACCTCGGCGTGGACCCGGACGGCCGGGCCGAACAGCTGCAGTGCCTGGTCGACCAGGTGGCTGCCGAGGTCGTAGAGGATGCCGCCGACCTCGGCCGGGTCGGCGGACTCGCGCCAGCCCGCGCCGGGCTGCGGTCGCCAGCGTTCGAAGCGGGACTCGTACCGGTGCACGGCGCCGAGCTCGCCCCGGTCGATCAGCTGCCGGACGGTGCGGAAGTCGGCGTCCCAGCGGCGGTTCTGGAAGACCGTCAGCAGCAGCCCGCGCTCCCTGGCGAGGTCGGCGAGGCTCGCCGCCTCGGCGGCGGTGGCGGCCAGCGGTTTGTCGACCACCACCGGCAGGCCGGCCTCCAGCGCCGCCCGGGCGAGCGGCACGTGGGTGCGGTTGGGGGAGGCGATCACCAGCAGGTCCAGCGCGTCCGGGTCGGCGAGGAGCTGCTCGGCGGTGTCGACGGCGCGGGCCTGCGAGTGCTCGCGCCGGAGCTGCTCGCGGCGCTCGGGGCTGGCGGTGACGACGCTCTGCAGCCGCAGGCCGGGGGTGGTGGCGATGAGCGGGGCGTGGAAGGCCGCGCCGGCCAGGCCGTACCCGACCAGGCCGACCCGCAGGCCGGTACTCGGAGTGTTCATGGCTCCAGTTAAACAACGCTGTTTCCTAAGTGCAAGGGCAGGCAGAATGGAGCGCATGAGTACGCCGCACGTCGCCCCGGCCGGAACCAACCTGGTCGGGCTGCGCGACCACAACGCCGCCCTGGTCCTGGGGCTGCTGCGGGGCAGGCCGGAGGGCGGCAGCCGGGTGGAGCTGGCAGCCGAGACCGGACTCACCCCGCAGGCGGTCGGCAAGATCGTCACCCGGCTGCTCACGGACGGCACGGTCGAAGAAGCCGGCCAGGCCGCCTCCACCGGCGGCAAACCCCGCACCCTGCTCCGGCTGCGCCCGGACGCCGGCTGCGCCGTCGGAGTCCACCTCGACCGGGACGAACTGACGGTGCTGCTGGTCGACCTGGCCGGCCGGCCCCGGTACCGGCGGACCGTCCCGGTGGACACCGCCCGAGGCCCCGCGCCCACCGTCGAGCTGATCGCGGACCAGGTACGTGCCGCCGCCACCGAGGCGCCGCCGGGCGCCCGGCTGCTGGGCGTGGGCGCGGGCTGCCGCGGGCCGCTGGACCACGGCAGCGGAGTGCTGCACTGGTTCAGCACCTTCAGCTCACCGCACGACCCGGGGACGCCCGGCTGGGACAGGTTCCCGCTGCGCGACGCACTGGCCGCCCGGCTCGCCGGGCTGCCCGTCGTGGTCGACAAGGACACCAACGCCGCCGCGCTCACCGAGGCCCCCGGAGCCGCCGCCGCACCCGGCAGCGGCGTCGCCTACATCCACCTGGCCGGCGGCCTCGGCGCCGGCCTGCTGCTGGACGGCGTCGTGCACCGCGGCGCCCGGACCAACGCCGGCGAGTTCGGCCACCAGACCCTCCTGGTCGACGGGCCGCTCTGCGACTGCGGCAACCGCGGCTGCCTGGAGGCGCTCTGCCTGGCCGAACTGCGCCGCGCCGACCACGCCGCCGCCGCCCGCCTGGTGGGCGTCGGCGTGGCCAACCTGGTCCGGGTGCTGGACGTCGACCGGGTCGTGCTCGGCGGCCGGGTGATCCTCGAACGGCCCGAGACCTACCGGGCGGGCGTGGCCGAACAGCTGCGGGAGCGCATCCCGGACGCCCGCTGGCAGCCGGTGGCGGTGTCCGTCAGCACGGCCGGGCCCTGGGCGGTCGCGGCCGGAGCGGCCGAACTCGTCCTCGGGCCCGTCTTCGGCCGCCGCGCCTAGGGCCCGCCCCGGCACACGGTGCCCGATGCCCGGTCGCCCGATGCCCGGCGCACGGTCGCGCGGTCCGCTCGGCGCCCTGCCCCGGCCCGCGGTCGGGCGCCGCCGGCGACCCGACCCGGCAGGGCGGGACTCGCCCGCGGGCCGACATCCGGCTGTAACCGAGCGGCAGCAGTGCCGACCAACAAGCCCGATAACCTGCGGGAACACCCTGACCGAGACCCCGGCCGAGGGCCCCTGCACCGAGCGCCCCACACCGAGGGCCCCGGCCCAGGATCTGCGGCCCGGGTTCCCTGGCCCGAGGAGGAACGTGGGCGCGCGTCCTGACGGATCGACACCGGTGACCCCGGCCGAACGGCTGCCGAACTGGCTCGTCCACCCCCTGCGCTGGCAGCGCGGGCCCCTGCCGCGCCCCGCGATGGCCCGCGGCGCCCTCGCCATGGGGCCGCTGCTGGCGGCCGCCCTGCTCACCGGACACCACCAGGCCGGCGTGCTCGCCGGCCTCGGCGCGATGTTCGCCGGGATCAACGACCGGCCGGGCACCCGCCGCCTCGGACTCGTCCAGATCGGCCTGCCGGCCCTCGCCGGCGCCACCGGACTCGTCCTCGGCGGGCTCCTCGGACAGCAGGCCGGCTGGTGGCCGCTGCTCCCGTTCTTCCTCCTCGCGCTGGTCTCCGGCGCGGTCAGCGTCGCCGGCCCGGTGAGCTCCGCCGGCGCCGTCCAACTGCTCGTCCTCGCCGTCGTCGGCGCCGGAATGCCGCTCACCACCGGCCCGGCCACCGGCCCGGCGTGCTACCTCGCCGGGGCCGGCTGGCTGCTCGCCCTGCGGCTCCTGCCGCACCCCGGGCAGCGGGCCGGCGGGCGCCACCACGACGAGCGGCTGGCCGTCGCCGCCGTCTTCCAGGCGCTCGCCGACGCCCTGGACGCCGTCGGCACCCCCGGCGCCGAAGCCGCGCGCCGCCGCCTCACCACCGCACTCGACCAGGCCGACCTCGCCCTCCGGCTGCACGGGCTGCTGCGCCTGCCCGGCCGACCCGGCGCGGCCACGGCCCGCCTCACCCGCCGGTTCGCCGCCGCCGCGGCCCTCTGCGAGGCGAGCGTCGCCCTGCTCTGGGAGGGGCAGCAGCTGCCGCCCCGCGTCTCCGCCGGGCCCAGGCGACTGGCCGAGGCCGTCCGCGCCGACACCGACCCCGGCCGGCTCTCCGCCCCGGCGGCCGGCAGCGCGGCGCGCAGCGCCTTCGACGCCGCCGTCCTCCAGGCCTGCCTCGCCTTCAGCTCCACCCCGTCCGACCTCGACGCCGAGGGTGAGGGCGCCGCTGAGGGCGCCGTCGTCACCGACCGCCACAAGCCGCTCGGCCGCACCGCGTGGACGGGAGGGCTCGGGCGCGGCGTCCACCCGGCCGGACCGATCGGCCGCGCGTACGGACTCCGGGTCGCCGTCTGCGTCACCGCCAGCGCTGCCGTCGCCCTGCTGCTCGACGCCGACCACGGGTACTGGCTGCCGGTGACCGCCGCCTTCCTGGTGAAACCCGACTACGGACCGCTGTTCTCACGCACCGTCAACCGGCTCGCCGGCACCCTGGCGGCCGTCCTCGCCGCCACCGCCCTGGGCGCACTCACGGGCTGGTGGGCGGTGGCGGCGCTCGTCGGCTGCGGCGTCCTGATCCCCTTCGCCGCCCGGCACTTCGCCCTGCAGACGGCCGTGGTCACCGTCACCGTCCTGTGCTTCGCCGGCGTCGGCGGCGACACCGGGGCGGCCGGCTCCCGGCTGGCCGACACGGCGATCGCCTGCGCCATCGTGCTGCTGGTCGGCCACCTGCCCCGGCTGGCCGACGCCGGGTCCCGGGTCGGGCACCGCTCCGCCCACGCGCTGCGGCACACGCTGCGCTACGTCGACCACGTCCTGGCGGCGCCCGCCGACGAGCGGCACGCGGGCGAGCGCGCGCAGCTGCGCCGGGCCGCCTACCACTCGCTCTCGCAGGCCCGGGCCGCCGCCGAGGTCTCCACCGCGGAGCTGACCGCCGGAGCGGACCGCGACTGGCTGGCCGTGACGGCCGGTGCGGAGCGCATCGCGGACGCCGCCACCGCCTGCTCCGTCCGCCTCGGTCACGGCCGGCCGCTCCCGCCCGGCCCGGCCGCACGTCAGGTCACCGAGGGCCTGGCCGCCCTCGCCGACGCCCTGGAGGGCCGCGGCGCCGCCGGCCGCCCCCCGGCCTTCACGGCCGACTGCCGCACCCTCGGCGACATCCACACCGAACTGGACCTCATCGGCGCCCTGCTGCTCGAACCGGCCGGCGCGAGCCGCTGACCTCCGCGGAGCCGGGGCCGAACTCCCGCGTCCCGGGGGCTTCTCGTGATCGCCGCGGTGCGGCAAGCTGGGCTGGGCGTGATCAAGAGACCTGCGGGGGTATCGACATGGGGGAGCTGCGCGGCGGCTACCGGGTCCACTTCGTGCTGGCGTGGGCGCTCTGCGGGGCCGCCCTGCTGTGCATGGCCTCGACCTGGCTGCCCGGCGGGTACACCGCGCCGAAGTGGCTCGTGATGAGCCTGTTCGTCGGGCTGTTCCCGGTCTTCGCCGTCGCGCTGTTCCGCGGCGCGGGCCTGGCCCGGGTGCTGGGCCGGGGCGATGCCCGACACCTCGTCAGGTACGTCCTGCTGCTGCCACGCGTCCTGCAACTCGCCTACCCGGTGGTCGTCGGGGCGTGCCTGCTGGGCTTCGCGACCGGTGCCGGTACGGCCCAGGACGTGCGGGCGGACGCGTCGGGCTACTACTACACCTACTGGAACACGACCGACCAGCCGCAGCACAGCAGCAGGGTCGAACTCACCGAGCCCGAGTACCACGACGCGCTGAAGTCCCAACTCCGGATCTTCAGTGCCGGCCCGGCCCTGTTCTACGCGATCAGCACCTTCGTGGTACTCGTCTCGGCGTCGTCGGCGGCCGCCCGGACGCGGACGGCCCCGGGGCGTTCGTCCGGTTCCGCCCCCGTGGCGCCGGGGAACCGTCGGGCCCGGGGTCGCGACTGAGCACGGGGCACCGATTCACGGACGGGCACCGGTACCGGGCGCCGAATCGGCCTCCTCGGCGCCCATGAGGCGCCGCAGGGCGCGGAGCGAGGCCGCCACGGCAGGCTCGCGGGAGGTGCCCGGTCGGATGGCCGCCTCCACCTCCCGGGCCAGGCCCTGGTCCGCGACGGCACGCGAGGTGAGCGAGTCGGGGAGGCGGGTCGCGGCCAGTGCGGGCACCAGGGCGACCTGGCCCGCCGCCGCGGCCAGCGAGAGCATCGCGGAGAAGTCCGAGCAGGTGTGCCGCACCCGGGGGGTGAAGCCCCGGGCCCGGCAGGCGTGCAGGAGGGCCTGCCCGCAGGCCGACTGCGCGGGGGCCGCGATCCACTCGCTCTCCCGCAGCTCCCCGAGGTCGATCGGCCGGCCCGGCGCCCCGGCCGCCGGGTGGTCCGTCCGCAGGACGGCGACCAGCGGGTCGGTGCAGACGGGGTGCGTCTCGACGCCGGTGTACGCGGGGGCGGCCAGGTTGGTGTACCGGTAGGTCAGGGCCAGGTCGACGCCGCGGCCCAGCAGCAGCCGGACGGCGGCGTCGGGTTCCGCCTCGGTGATGTGCGGCCTCAGTTCGGGGTGCGCCAGTTCCAGTGCCCGGCCCAGCGGCGCGGCCAGCGGCGAGAGCGCGCTCGGGAAGCACGCGAGGTGGAACTCGCCGGCCGGCTGCTCGGCGCCCGTGTGCAGGCGGGCGCGGGCGCGTTCCAGGGCGGTCAGCACGTCCTCGGTGTCGCGGGCCAGGCGGCGTCCTGCGGCGGTGAGGTGGACGGCCCGGCCCGTGCGTTCCAGCAGGTGGCTGCCGGTCTCCTCCTCCAGCAGGCGCAGCTGCTGCGAGACGGCGGAGGGCGTGACGCGGTGCAGCTCGGCGACCGCGGTCACGGTGCCGTGATCCGCCAGGTCGCGGAGCAGCACCAGCCGCCGGACGTCAAGCATAAGAAGAGCTTAGCCCGAACGTGTAGATGATGTAGCTGGACGTGGGGGTGGGTGGGGGAGGAGGCTGGTCGGGAGCCTGTGCACCGTCCTGGTCACGACTCGCAGTCACACCGTGCCGGCACGCCTGTGCCGTCGCCGTTCGTCCGTACCGTCCGCAAGTGCAGGAGTCCCCATGCGTGCCACCGTGATCCACGGCCCCAGTGACATTCGGGTGGAGGAGGTGCCGGATCCGGTGGTTCGGCATGCCACCGATGCGGTGGTGCGGGTGGTGAGTGCCTGTATCTGCGGGAGTGATCTGTGGGCGTACCGGGGGGTGGCGGCTCGGGAGGTGGGGCAGCGGATCGGGCACGAGTTCCTGGGGGTGGTGGAGGAGGTCGGGTCGGAGGTGCGGGGTTTCGTGCGGGGGGATTTCGTGGTGGCGCCGTTCGTGTGGTCGGACGGGACGTGTGACTTCTGTCGGGAGGGGTTGCAGACGTCGTGTCCGCACGGTGGGTTCTGGGGGCAGGTGGGGTCGGACGGTGGTCAGGGTGAGGCGGTGCGGGTGCCGTTCGCGGACGGGACGCTGGTGGGGTTGCCGAGGGATGCGGTGTCGGACGAGCGGTTGTTGCCGGGTTTGTTGGCGTTGTCGGACGTGATGGCGACGGGTCATCATGCGGCGGTGTCGGCGGGGGTGCGGGCGGGGTCGACGGTGGCGGTGGTGGGGGACGGTGCGGTGGGTCTGTGCGGGGTGTTGGCGGCGTACCGGTTGGGTGCGGGGCGGATCATCGCGTTGGGGCGGCATGAGGCGCGGACGGATGTGGCGCGGAAGTTCGGTGCGACGGATGTGGTGGCCGAGCGGGGGGAGGGTGCGGTGGAGGCGGTGCGGGAGTTGACCGGTGGGCAGGGGGCGCATGCGGTGTTGGAGGCGGTGGGGACGGAGGAGTCGATGCGGACGGCGATCTCGATCGCGCGTGACGGTGGTGCGGTGGGGTATGTGGGGGTGCCGCACGGGGGGAGTGCGGGTGTGGACGTCGGCCAGATGTTCGGGCGCAACGTTTCGTTGCGTGGTGGGGTGGCGCCGGCGCGGGCGTACATTCCGCAGTTGTTGCCGGACGTGTTGTCGGGGGCGATCGATCCGGGGTTGGTGTTCGACCGTGCGGTGGGTCTGGACGGGGTCCCGGACGGGTACCGGGCGATGGACGCGCGTGAGGCGCTGAAGGTCCGCATCACCTTCTGACGAAACGCCCGGCCGCCCGGCGGCACCGTCCTCCGCGACGGTGCCCGCCGGGCTTCGTCCCTGCGGTGGCACCCGCCGGGTTCCGTGCACGGCGCGGAACCCCGGCCTCGCAAGCGGGAAAGGAAAACGCCCGGCCGGAATCGAGCGCACCGAATCCGACGGCCGGAATTCAGCAGCACGGATCCGGCGGAGCGAATCCCGCCGAAGGAATCCGGCGAAGCGAATCCCGTCGAACGAATCCCGTGCAGTGATTCGGGTGGAGCGGGCCGCGCGGGCCGACCGGGGCGGCCCCGATCCGCCGCCCCGGGAATCCGACCCCTGACCGTCACGGGTGAACCGTCCCCGGGGCGCGACAACAGCCATCATCGAGGAGTTCCACGC
Organism: Kitasatospora sp. NPDC057015; assembly: GCF_042673745.1. Taxonomy (NCBI): domain Bacteria; kingdom Bacillati; phylum Actinomycetota; class Actinomycetes; order Kitasatosporales; family Streptomycetaceae; genus Kitasatospora; species Kitasatospora sp. NPDC057015. The sequence continues at coordinate 139,761 of NZ_JBHUSG010000001.1, read as the reverse complement.
CCCCGCACCTCTTCCAACGTGCCCTCCCTTCGGCCGCCCATTCCGTTGACCGTTCCGCGCTGCGGGGAAGGGCAATCGGGAAGTAGTCGAACACACCGTCCTTTCCCGCAGACTCACGGTGTGCCGGGTCGTCGGAAGCGCTCGGGGGCCGGTGGCGGGCCCGCCGGAGGGGCACGGGACACGGGGGCCGTGCCCCGGCCGGGTCGGGGTGTCGCAGTCGAAAGGGACCGCGCCGGTGGTCGCGGGACCGGGCAGCGACTGCGACACCCGGCCGAACACGCTTCCACGACCCGGCCGTCGGGCCGGTCGGCCGGGTGCGCAGCCAGGTGGGCGAGCCGAGCGGCGGGCCGGGTGTGCGGGCCGGGTTCCGGCCGTGGCGGCACGATGGCCGGTCGGCCGGCGGACGGCAAGAGCACGCTGGGAGAAGCGGTGCGGATATGGGCCCTGTGATGCTCGTACCCGCCGGTCGCTGCACCGGGGAAAGGCCCGCCCGTAGCGACCCCAATTCCCGGCCGGACGGCCGACAGTGCCGTGAGCGCACATCGCCGAGCGAAAGCAGGAGCATCGCATGATCACGCTGGAAACCGTGAACCTGGAGATCGACGGCCCGAAGGCCACGATATTCCTCAACCGGCCCGACAAGAAGAACGCCATGAATCCCCAGATGCACCTGGACATGAACCAGGCCCTGGACGAGATCGAGGCCGACGGAAACGTCAAGGTCGTGGTCATCACCGGAAACGGCGACAGCTTCAGCGCCGGCATGGACCTGGAGGAGTGCTTCCTCAAGCCCTACGACGACCCCCAGCTCTTCTACCGCACCAACCTCGTCGCGCTCACCTGGTTCAAGCGCCTCAAGGCCTTCCCCGCCGTCACCGTCGCCAAGATCAACGGCTTCGCGTTCGGCGGCGGTGTTCTCGTCACCGGCATCTGCGACCTCGCCGTCGCCTCGGAGAGCGCCCTGTTCGGACTCTCCGAGATCAACTTCGGCATCTTCCCCGCCGGCGGCGCCTCCTGGGCCGCCGCCCACAACCTGCCTCGCAAGCAGGCCCTTTACTACATCCTCACCGGCGACACCCTGACCGGTCGCCAGGCCGAGCAGTACGGACTCGTCAACAAGGCCGTCCCCGCCGAACAGCTCGACGAGGAGACCGACCGCCTGGTGCGCAAGCTCCTGAAGAAGAACCCCGTGACCCTCCACCTCGCCAAGCAGGTCTACGAGCACAACCGCGCCACCGACCTGCCCACCGCCATCGACTACGACCAGGCCAAGCTCTGGGAGCTGTCCCGCCTCACCGGCAGCGAGTGGATCAACGTCGCCCTGAAGCAGTTCGAGAAGCGCGCCTACCAGCCCGGCCTGAGCACCTACACCCGCTCGGACAGCACGTCATGATCTTCACCAGTCCGCATCCGCCGACGCCCGTCCCGGACACGTCGTTCACGGCCTTCGTCCTCCGCCACGCCGAGCGCAACGCGGACCGGGTCGCCATCGTCGACGTGACGGGGGAGACCAGCTACACGTACGGCGAACTCGCCGCCGCGGTGGACCGGGTGGCAGCCGCGCTGCAGGCCCGCGACCTCGGCGCGGGCGACGTGGTGGCGCTGCTCGCCCCGAACCTGCCCGAGTACCCGATCGCCTTCCACGCCGCCGCGACGGCCGGCGCCACCGTGGTGGTCCTCAACCCCCTCGACACCACGGACGACCTCGCGGCCCACCTCAACGGCTGCGGCGCCCGGCTGCTGGTCACGGTGCCCGCCGAGGCGCCCCGGGCCGCAGAACTGACCACCCGCACCAAGGTCGAGGAGGTCGTGGTGTTCGGGGAGGCGGAGGGCGCCACGCCGTTCTCCGCCCTGCTGGCCCACGGGGAGTCCACCGACGCCCCGTTCGCCCCGGTGCCGGTGGAGTCGGCCCGGGACGTGGTCGCGCTGCTGCACTCCAGCGGCAGCACGGGCCACCCCAAGGGCGTGATGCTCACCCACCGCAACATGTCCGCCAACGTGCTGCAGACGAGCGTCGTCGCGCCGCTGGACGACGGCGAGACGGTGCTCGCCGTGCCGCCGTTCCACCACGCCTTCGGCCTGTTGATGACGCTGAACGCCAGCCTCCTGCAGGGCGCCACCCTGGTCACCATGCCCCGCTTCGATCCCGAGGCCTACCTGCGGGCCATCCAGGAGCACCGCGTCACCCGGCTCTACATCGTGCCCACCATCGCCGTCCTGCTCGCCAAGAGCCCGCTGGTGGACCGCTACGACCTCTCCTCCCTGCGCGGGATCGTCTCCGGCGGCGCGGCGCTGGACCCGGAGACCGCCCGTCTGGTCCACGAGCGGCTGGGCGTACGCATCGGTCAGGGGTACGGCCTCACCGAGGCGTTGGTGTCGTTCATGCAGCTCGACGGCGCCGCGGCCGGCTCGGTCGGCCGCACCAGCCCCAACATCGAGTGCAAGATCGTCGACATCACCACCGGCCGCGAACTGGACCGGAACCAGGACGGCGAGATCCTCGTCCGCGGCCCGCACGTGATGAAGGGCTACCTCAACGACGAGGAGGCCACCCGGGCGGTGCTGGAGGCCGACGGCTTCCTGCACACCGGGGACCTCGGCCACGTCGACGACAACGGCGAACTCTTCCTCGTCGACCGGATCAAGGAGCTCATCAAGTACAAGGGCCAGCAGGTCTCGCCGGTCGAACTGGAGGCCGTCCTGATGACCCATCCCAAGGTCGCCGACGCGGCCGTGATCGGCGTCCCCGACGAGGAGGCCAGCGAGATCCCCAAGGCCTTCGTGGTCACCAGGGAGCCCGCGACCCCCGAGGAGATCACCGCCTTCGTCGCCGAACGGGTCGCGCCCTACAAGAAGATCCGCCGCGTGGAGTTCATCGAGGTGATCCCCCGGACTCCGGTCGGCAAGATTGAGCGCCGGACCCTCAAGGAGCGCGAGCGCAGCGCCTCCTAGCCGCCGGGCCCGCCGCCCGGCACCGCGTGTCCGGCACCGCCTGTCCGTCACCGAGCGTCCGTCACCGCGTGCCCGTGAGTGCCCGTCACCGCGTGCCCGCCGCCCCGCGACACGCCGTCCGCGCGGAGGGTGCCGCCGTGACAAACGGTCCACGAACCGTGACAGTGGCCCGAGGCGAGTTCGACCGCAGCACATCCATGTCCCGTGGAACACCAACGACTTGGAGAACAGCATGAGCGACCTGTCCGGCCGTACCACGATCGTCGTCGGTGCCAGCCGCGGCCTGGGCCGGGGCATCGCCACGGCCTTCGCCGAGGCCGGCGCCCCGGTGATCGCCGTGTCCCGCACCGCCACCGAGTTCCCCGAGCCCGCCAACGGCTCCGGCACCATCCGCACCGAGCTCGCGGACGCCGGCGACCCCAGCGTGGCCGGTCGCCTGCTGGACGACCACGAGCCGCAGACCCTCGTCCTGGTCGCCGGCGCCAACCCGCACATGCGCCCGCTCCAGCAGCACACCTGGGAGACCTTCTCCGCCAACTGGCAGAGCGATGTCCGCATCACCTTCCACTGGCTGCGCGAGACCCTGCTCAAGCCGCTGCACCCCGGCACCCGGGTCATCGTCCTCAGCAGCGGCGCCGCCCTCGCCGGCTCGCCGCTGAGCGGCGGCTACGCCGGCGCCAAGGCCACCCAGCGCTTCATCACGGCCTACGCCCAGGAGGAGGCCGACCGCGCCGGGCTCGACATCACCTTCACCGCGGTGCTGCCCCGGATGACCCCGCTGACGGACCTCGGCCGCTCCGCCGCCCGGGCCTACGCCGCCTACAACGGCCAGACGCAGGAGGAGTACCTCCAGCAGATGGGGCCCGTCCTCACCCCCGAGATCGCCGGCGGCGCCCTGGTCGAACTCGTCCGCACCGACCCCGCGGGCCTCGCCCCCGGCTACGTGCTGACCGGCGGCGGCCTCAAGAAGCTGCCCTGACCCGCTCGCCCCGTGATCTGCCGCGGACACCCGGGGCGGGACCTGCCTCCAGGTCCCGCCCCGGGTGTCGCGTGTGCCCGCCCCGGCGCGTCCGGCGTGCGGGCGGTCGGGCTCGGGACGTCTCGGGTACCGGCGGTCAGGCTGTCGCGGCGTACGTCCGCGGCCGGGACGGAGTGTTCCGGCCGCACGGCTTCCAGGCGTTCACCGTCACCGCCTCGGGCATCGGCCGTACGACCGTGTTCCAGGACGCGGAGGTGTTCGCGCTCTTCGGCCTGCGGGAGGAGGCGGACGCCGGGTCGGGCCGAGTGCGGTGATCCGGCGGTGGAGGTGGTCGTCGACCGGGCCCACCGGCCGGCCGGCAGCTCGATGACCGTCGGGCCGCTCCTACCGAGGGCCGGGCCCGGTCACGGCGCCTTGAACAGCAGCGGGAAGCCCGCCGACAGCCAGGGCCGGCGCCCCCAGGCCAGCACCTTGCCCCGGGCCAGCGCCGAGTACGGGCCGCACCGCCCGAGCGCCATCAGGAGGAACGCGACCGGCTCGGTGCGGATCGTGCAGTCGGGGCGCCGGGCCGGACCGGGCGTCACTTCGGCGGCGCCGTCCCGGAAGGTGACGGTGAAGCGGGCACCGCCGCGCAGCCGCAGCTCGTAGCAGGCGGTGTGGCCCGCCGCCGAGTTGCCGTCGACCACCCGCGGCATGGCGGTGGTCAGGAACGGGAGGGTCAGCTCCACCCGGTGGCGGTCGATCATGTGCCGGGCCCGCACGGCGACGGCGATGTCGTAGCCGTGGCCGAGCATGTGGGTGAGCAGGTAGGAGCCCAGCGTGGCGAGGTCCATCGGGCCGAGCGGGGTGAGCATCGGATCCGAGGCCGGCCGGCGGGCGAAGGCCTCGTTGAAGGCGCGGGCCTGGCGGACGATCTCCTCGCCGAGGACGGTGCCGTCGCGCTGGGGGAAGGCGGCCAGCTCCGCCGCGTTGGCCGCGGCGAGCCCGGACGGCGTGCCGTCCCCGTAGGGCCGCTCCTCACCCGCGGCCAGGGCGGCCATCAGCTCGTTGACCAGGGCGAGGTGGGCCGCCGCCTCGCCGACCGTCCACTGCGCCCCGGGGATCGGCACGGTGGTGTCCGGGCGGTCGCGGAGCAGCGCCGCGGTGTCCTCGGCCACGCCGAGGACGGCGTCCAGGAGCGCGGTGTGCGTGGAGTCCCGGGGGATCGGGGCAAGGGTCATGGGGGTGAATCGTGGTCCAATCCGGACCGGCTGTCCAGGGCTCGGACAGGGTAAATTACCGGCGGGTACGGAATCGGATGCGGAGTCGGGGGCGGACCCCCGGGGAGCGGACCGGGGGCGGCGCGGGCGGCGCGGGCGGAGCCGGGGGCGGCGGGTCCGGAGGCCGGACGCCCGTCGGCGCGCGGGCGCGGTGCGGCCCGGGCGGTCGCTCAGGGGAGGCGCGTCGTCCGCGGGTCGTCGAGCAGACGGCTCCTCGCCTGCTCGAACTCCGAGGTGGTGAGCACCCCGCTCCGGTGCAGGGCGGTCAGCTGCGCCAGTTCGGAGGGGAGGTCCGGTGCCACGGTGGCGTCGACGCGATCCTCGGGGTGGGCGGCGCGGTCGATGGTGACATCCAGTACCGTCGGGTCGTCAGGATCGTGACGGACCGTCACCGTGCCGCCGCGTCGGAGCGGGTCGTAGACGGGGACGACGGCGGTGAAGGTCTCGGTGTGCCGTGCTCCCCGGGCGGTGGTGAAGCTGATCGTCACCCGGAGCTCCGGGTCGTCGTTGACGTGGTTGCCGGTGCCGTGGAAGTCCACGATCGTGCCGCGCACCTCCACTCCGTGCTGCGCCAGCCGCGCCGCCCTCGCGTCGGCCTGCTCCCGGAGGAGGGCCCGACGCCGGCGGCGCGGTTCCTCCAGGGTCGCCGATCCGACCGCCAGCAGGGCACTGAGGGCGGTCGAGCCCAGCAGCCACGGGTTCGGCGATCCGATCGCGTACAGCGTGCCCAGCAGGACGCAGGTCACGCCGCCGAGTACGACGGCGCCGGGGAGCAGTGAGGTGGCGGGCCCGTCGCCGACGGAGAGCACCAGGACGGCCATCAGCCCGACGGCGAAGAGGAAGAACCCGCCGATGGGCGTCAGCGCGGCCCAGACGGCGGTGGAGGCGCAGTCCGGTGGGGGATTCCTGGTGCAGCTGTCGTGCACGGACATCCAGTGCACCGCGGAGCCGACGAGCCACCCGTCGCCCGCGAGGTAGAGGGCGGCGAGGACGAGGCCGATCCAGCGGCCCGGGCTCGCCCGTGGTGCCATCCGCCTGCGGGGCGAGGAGTGCGTCGAGGTCACCGGGGGAGCATAGCGGCCGCCGGCAGTGGTCCAGTCCAATTCCCGGTTCCGTTCCGCGATGGGGGAGTTGAACACTCGATGGCGCGGAGGTGGCGGGCCGGGGAGGCGTGCGTCGGCCACCCGGCCGGCGGGGTCGGGCGCTCGGTTCCGCGCCGGCCCCCTGTCGTTCGAGGGCGGTCGTGGTCCGCGAGTGACTTGACAGGAAGGGCAGCCTTACCTAACTTGACGTCCCATGCTCTCGAACCTCCCCGCCGCCGGCCGGCACCCGGCCGCGCCCACCGGCACCCTCGCGAACCCAGCCCCGAGGCAGGCCGGCCGCCCCGGCGCCCCGGCCCCCGGCACGGGCCGGCAGCGGTCGCACGAGGGCCGCACGGCGGCCGGCGACCGGCGCGGACGGGGGCTCTGAGATGCTGCCCATCGACCCGCAGGCGGACATCGGCCGCCGCGCCTGGGCCCCCTGCCCGAACTGCCGCACGCACGAGACCTGCGAAGCCTGCCGCGCCGGCCGGAACTGCGCGGAGCACTGGCGCTACCTGCTCTCCAACACCGGCAGCCTGCTCCACCTCCAGTGCCCCGGCTGCACCGACGTCTGGGACCACGAGACGGGCTTCGGCGCCACCCGCTCCGGCATCGGCGCCTTCGTCCGACGGGCCCTCGGCCAGGGCCACCACTCCGGTCCGACCCCGTGATCCGGACGTCCTGAACCGGCGAGTCCCCGCCCGGCCCGCCGGTCTCGGTGGGCCCTGCAGCGGGCGTCGGAGCGGCCCGGCCCGCGGATCGAACGCGCGTGGAAAAGTCCGTCGACCGGACCTGTCGGAGTGTGATGCACTGTGCGGCGGCCTGTCGGGCGAGGCGGCTCCCAAGGCCGTTCCGGATCGGGACCGGCCGCTCGATCACGACTGCCGTGGAGGACTCGTGTCCGCTCAGGAATCGAACGGGCCGGTCTTCGGCAACGGGACTGCGGGACCGCACGAGGACGGCGGCGACCGGTCCGCCGGGCATCCCGAACACCCCGAACAGTCTGAGGTGTTCAGGTCCTTCGTCCAGGGCTCGATCCATGACGACGACCCGCACGCCCGGCCCGGATGGAGCCGCCTGGCGATCGCCTCGCTGGTACCCGGAGTCATCGGATTCCTCTGGCCACTGGGACTCCTGCTGGGCATCGCGGCACTGCTGCGAATCCGGCGGACCAAGCAGAGCGGGCGCTGGGCCGCCGTGACCGGCCTGGTGCTCTGCACGACATGGGCGATCGTCGGCACATCCGTGTTCGGCGACGGGACCTCCGACGACCAGCACGTCCGGACGGTCAGCGGGTACGACCTGCGGGTCGGCGATTGCTTCGGCCTCCAGCCGTCCGAGGCGAACCTCGCTTCGGAGGTGACGGCGGTACCGTGTGCGCAGCCGCACCACGGCGAGGTGTTCGCCACCGCGGACATGGGCGACGCGATCAACGGCGGCGCGGCCGAGCGGGCGGACGGGGCACGGGAGGCCTGTGCGGCAGCAGCCAAGGACCGGAAGCAGGGCCGAGCGGTCCCCGCCTCCGTCCGGATCGACGTCCTCCTGCCGTTGGGCAACACCCTGACGGCGCGGCCGCACCGGACGGTGATCTGCGCCTTCGTGGACAGTGCCGCCTGGACGGGCAGGCTGGGCGACGGCGCCACCGCGCCGGAGCTGTAGGCCGGCCCCGCCCCGATCATCCGCCCGGATCGCGTGCAGTCCCCTCGCCGGCCAGGAGCGAGGCCCCTGCGCCGCCGGCAGCGCTACTGCGCCGGCCGCGCGGGGCGGGGCGGCTCCGGTGGGTCGCTCGCCCCGGGGAGTGCGCGAGCCGTCCGACGGTAGTGGCCGGGGGCGGCGCCGTACTCCCGCTTGAAGGCGTGGGCGAAGGCGAACTCGGAGGTGTAGCCGACCCGGTGGGCGACCTCGCTGAGCGGCGCGTCGGACTCGGTGAGCAGTCGCGCCGCGGTGGTCAGGCGCCACCACGTCAGGTAGGCCCCGGGTGACCGTCCGGTCAGGGTGGTGAAGCGCCTGGAGAAGGCGGCCCGGGAGAGTCCGGCCCGCCTGCCGAGCGTCTCGACCGACCACGGGTGCGCGGGGGTGCGGTGGATGCCGTCCAGTGCCGCGCCGATCGCCGGATCCGCCACGGCTGCCGCCCAACCGGTGGCCGGGCCTTGCTCCGGTCGTCCGTCGAACCAGGCGCGCAGGATGTAGAGCAGCAGCATGTCCAGCAGGGCCGGGACGACGGTGTCCGTGCCGAGCCGGGGGCTGTCCAGTTCGGCGCCGAGCAGGTCGACGGCCGCGCGCAGCTCCGTGCGGTGTCCGACGCGGGCCGGCAGGTGGATCACGTCGGGGAGGTCGTCGAGGAGTGGATGGGCCCGGCCGGAGTCGAGCCGGTACCCGCCGCAGAGGGTCACGGTGGTGGCGCGTTGCAGGGGGTCGCCGACCGCCGCCGAGCTGTGGAGTCCGGCCTCCTCCAGCGGGTCGCAGGCGGGCTCCGCGGCCGGGGTGGTGGGACTGTCGGCGAGGGCGTAGCCGTGCCCGTGGGGGAGGAACACCACGTCGCCGGTGCCGAGCTGGACGGGCCCGCCCTCCGGCGGGAGGAGCCAGCAGGCCCCCTGGAGGACCACCTGGAACCCCGCCGACCCGAGGGCCGCCGGGAACCGCTGCCCCCACACCCCGTGCCAGTGGACGCGGGCGGAGCGGGGGCGTCCGGCGCGCATGAGGGCGATCACGTCGCTGAGCACATCCACGGCGGGAGTCTACGGGCCGTCAGAGAGACGATGACGCATGATCCGGAGCCCTTCACGCATGGAACGTCTCGTCGGCCCTTCCTAGGGTTGGACATCAACGAGGCGGCCGGCCACGGGTGATGGTCACACCGCGGCGGGCCCGGGGAGAGGGGTTCTCATGTCGGGGCATCGCAAGGTCCTGGTCACCGGCGCGACCGGTGCGGTCGGTCGGCTGGTGGTGGCGCAGCTGCTGGAGGCGGGGAGCGCGGTTCGTGCGCTCGCCCGCGACCCCGCCACGGCCGCCCTGCCGGACGGCGTCGAGGTGGTGCGCGGCGATCTGTCGGACCCGGGCACCGTGCCGACGGCGTTGGACGGGGTCGACGGGGTGTTCCTGGTCTGGCCGTTCGCCGGCGTGGAGGGTCTGACCGAAGTCCTGGCGGCCGTCGCCGGGCGGGCGCGCCGCCTGGTCTACCTGTCCTCCGCGGCCGTGCGCGACCACGAGCGGCGGGCCGAGCGGCTGATCGCCCGGTCCGGGCTGGAGTGGACGGTCCTGCGGCCGCACGCCTTCGCGGCCAACGCTCTGAGCTGGGCGGAGGGGATCCGCTCCGGCGCGGTCGTGCGCGAGCCGTACGGCGCGGCGGCCGCGCCCGTGGTGCACGAAGGGGACATCGCGGCGGTCGCCGTGCGTGCGCTCCTCGGCGAGGGGCACGCCGGTGCGATCCACGAACTGACCGGGCCCGAGTCGCTGACCCGGGCCGAGCAGGCCCGCATCATCGGCGAGGTGATCGGCCGCCCGGTGCGCTGGGAGGAAGCCACGGTGGGGGAGGCCCGGCAGCGGATGTCCGCCCGTGGCTGGCCGGCCGAGGCCGTGGACGGCGTCCTCCGGGCGCAGGCCGGGGCGGTCACCGATCCCCTGCCGCCCACGGACACCGTGGAGCGGGTCACCGGGGCGCCCGCGCGCACCTTCCGCCGCTGGGTCACCGACCACGCGGACGCCTATCGCGCCCCCGTGACGGCGGAAGCCCTTCGCGCCCCCATGACGGCCGTCCGCATCCACGGGTACGGACCGGTCGACGTCATCCGCAGCGAGGTGGTCCCGCGCCCGGTGCCCGGACCGGGGGAGGTGCTCGTCCGGGTGGCCGCGACCTCCTTCAACCCCTCGGAGACGGCGCTCCGGGCCGGAAGGCTGCGCGACGTGCTGGCGGTGCCGCTCCCGTACACCCTGGGCTGGGACGTCTCCGGCACCGTGGTGGAGGTCGGCGGTGACGTCCGGGGGTTCGCCGTCGGTGACCGCGTCCTCGGGCGCCTGGACGGGGGCGGGGCGGCAGCCGAGTACGTCGCGGCCCCGGTGGGCGTCCTCGCGAAGGCCCCCGCCTCGGTCGACCCGGCGGTCGCCGCCGCGATCCCGGTCGCCGGGCTGACGGCCTGGCAGGCCCTGTTCGACCACGCCCGGGTGACCGCGGGGCAGCGTGTGTTCGTCAACGGTGCCGGCGGGGGAGTGGGTCTCTTCGCCGTCCAACTCGCCAAGCACGTGGGCGCGACGGTCGTCGCCACGGCCAGTGGCCGGAGCCGCGCGGCGGTGCGCGCCCACGGCGCCGACCTGATCGTCGACTACACGACCACACCCCTGGGTGACGCTCTCGGCGGCCCGGTGGACGCGGTGGTCAACCTCGCCGCGATCACCCCTGAGTCGGCGGCCGGCCTGGTGCGTCTGGTCCGGCCGGGCGGTGTCGTGGTCTCGATCGCCACACCCGTCGAGCCGCCCGCCGACGGGTCGGTCGGCGCCGTCCACGTGATCGCTCGCAACGACGTCGCACAGCTGACCGCGATCGTCGGGCTCGTCGACGCCGGCCGGCTCGCGCTCGACGCCGTCGAGGTGCGGCCGTTGGCGGATCTCCCGCTCGTGCATCGGGAGAGCGAGGCGGGCCGGACCCACGGAAAGATCGTCCTCAGGGTGTGAGCCCGACCGCGGTCGCTCCTCGTACGGTCACCCGTAGGTCAGGAGGTCGGGGCCGGGGTGCCGCTCAGCCGGCCGCGGCCCGGAAGCGGGCGGTCAGCTCCGCCAGGGAGTCCCGCTCCGCGAGACTGGAGGCCGTGGCGCGGCCCTCGCGCCGCGCGGCGTCGCTCGCGTAGCGCAGCGGCGGCTCGGCCCAGCGCCAGGCGCCGGCCGCGCAGTGCCGCTCACCGGGCGTGCCGTCCTCCACGGCCCGTACGAGGTCGGTCAGCACCCGGCGGCGGCCGACCGCCGCGACCAGGGCGGTGGCGAGCCAGCGCGGTGAACTCGGGTCGTCGTCCCGCAGCAGCGCTGCCAGCACCCGCTCGTAGTGGCGCGCGGCCAGCGCCCGGTCGGCCTCCAGCGCCCGGTACGCCAGCTGCCGCTTGTGTCCGATCCGGTGGTACCGGGGGTAGTGCGGCTGCCGTTCGGCGAGCAGTGCCACCCGCTCGTCGGCCTGCTCCTCCTGCCAGGGCAGGCCGAGAGCGTCCAGCAGCTCGTCCAGCGCCTGTTCCTGCCCGGCGAGCCGCTCCGCGAGGTCCATCGCCGTCCTCCTCCGTACCCGGTCAGCCGCCCACCCTACGCGGCCGGCCGCTCGACTCGTCGGCGACCCCGGAGGGGCGGCGGCGCGATGCCGGCCGGCCGTGCTGCCCGCTCCGCGGCGCGGTCGCGGAAGGCGGGGTGTCCGCGGCGGTGGCGTGTCCGCCCGGAACACGTCCGGGCGGGTGGGCGGAGCTCCGGGATCGGCTGCCGGCCGCCCGGGCCTGGACCGACTGCGCTCGGTCGGTCGGCCGGGACCGCGTGGCGGCGGGCTGCTCGGTCCTGCGCCGGAACTGACGTGGTGCGTAGCCGTCGCGGCGCAGCCAGTGCTCGGTGTACACGATCCGCTCGGCCGCCACGACGACGAGCGCGCCGCCGGTCGAGTCGCCGCTCGGGGGGGCGGCCAGCCAGGGATTGGTCGTGGCCGTGGTCGATCATGCCACGGCGGGCGACGGGGCGTCAGTGCGGCTGATCACCCTCGGGGCCGGTTTCCGTCCGGGTCGTCCCTCCGTCAGGCCCCCTCCGCCCGGGCCGGCCGTAGGGGGTACGGCCGGTGGCCCGGCGCGGTGTCAGGACAGGTCCCCCGCGCGGGCGGCGAGCAGGATCGCGGTGACGCTGCCCGCCTCGGTGATGGCGCCGGAGAGGACCATGGCGACGACCTCGGAGAGCGCGTAGCGGTGCACGGTCATGGCGCCCTCGGTGTCGTCGCGGGCCATCACCCCGGGCTCCAGGTCGGTGGCGAGGAAGAGGTGGGTGGCGGCGGCGCTGCTGGCGGGCAGCGGGTGGATCAGCCCGAGCCGCCGCCAGTGGCGGGCCCGGACGCCGGTCTCCTCCTCCAGCTCCCGGGCCGCGCCCGCCGACGGTTCCTCGCCGGGCTCGACCCCGCCGCCGGGCAGGTGCGGCATCCGGCGTCCCGTCAGGTAGAACTCGTCCTCCACCACCATGACCCGCTGCTCGTGGTCGAGTGCGAGGACGCGCACGCTGTCGGCGACCTCGACGTGCTCGTAGCCGAAGGCCGGCGCGGCCGGCCCGGTCACGGTGTCGCGGACCAGCCGGATGAACGGGCCCTCGTGCAGCACCTCGCGGTCGGCCCTGGTCCAGCCGCCGTTCTCCCCGGCCATCGGACGGTCCCCTCTGTCGGATCGTCCGACCGTACGCCGTTCCGGGCCCGGAGGGGAGACCGCGGGGCCCGGGTCGGCGTTCATCGTCCTATCGGCCCCGGCCCGGCGCCGGCGCCGGCCTCCGTCCGGGCTTCGGTCCCCATGATCGCGGTGGTTCCGGTGGTTCCGGTGGTCCCGGTGGTCCCGGTGCTCAGGTCCGGCGCCGCGTCCGGCTCCCGGGTGAGCGCGGGCCGCAGCAGCACCGCGACCAGCACGGCCGTGGCCGCCAGGGCGGCGCCCCCGCAGCGCAGCGCCAGGTGGAGCCCCTCGGTGAAGGCCGTGTCCACGGCGTCGCGCAGCGCACCGCCCGGGCCGTCGCCGCCCACCAGGCCGGGGACGGGGGCGGCGCCGGTCGGCAGGTGGCGGCCCTCCGGCGGAACGCCGAGCCGGTCGAGCGCACCTGCCAGCGAGCTGTTCAGCCGGCTGGTGAGCACCGCGCCGAGCACCACCACCCCCACCACCCCGCCCAGCTCGCGCAGCGTGTTGACGATCGCCGAGGCGGCGCCGGCCCGGGCGGGGTCGACCCGCCGCATGACGGTGATGGACACCGGGGTGAAGGTCATCCCCATGCCGAGCCCCATCGCCAGGAGCACCCAGAGGTAGTGCGGGTAGCGGGCGTGGCCGTCGTAGAGCGAGAGCCCGGCCAGCGAGGCGCCGCACAGGGCCAGGCCGGCGACCAGCGGCAGCCGGGGCCCGCGGCGGGCGGTGAGGGCCCCGGCCAGCGGCGCGGCCAGCACGATCATCGCGGTCATCGGCAGGCCCGCGAGCCCCGCGTCCGAGGGGGCCCAGCCCATCACGTCCTGCATCAGCAGGGGGAGGAAGAAGGCCACGCCGAACATGCCGAAGGAGACCATGAAGCCGCTCACGGCGGCGGCACCGAGGGCCGGATCCCGGAAGAACCGCACGTCGAGCATGGGGTCGGTGACGCGTAGCTCCACCAGGACGAAGAGCGGCAGCAGCACGGCCGCCGCCGATCCGCAGGCCAGCACGCCGGGGTCGGTCCAGCCGCGGGCCGGCCCCTCGATCAGGGCGTAGACGAGGGCGGCCAGGCCGAGTGCGGACAGTGCCTGCCCGGCCGGGTCGAGCCGCCGCACCCCGGTGCTGAACTCGGGGAGCGTCCGGGCCGCGAGCAGCAGCCCGGCCACCCCGATCGGGACGTTGATCCAGAACACCGAGGCCCAGCCGAAGGCCTCCACCAGGGGGCCGCCCACCACCGGGCCGACCGCCAGGCCGAGCGCGGAGACCCCGGACCAGAGGCCGACCGCCCGGGCCCGCTCGCGCTCGTCGGGGAAGACGTTGCGCAGGATCGACAGGCTGCCCGGTGTGAGCAGTGCCGCGCCGACGCCCTGCAGCATCCGGGCGGCGACCAGCAGGCCCGTCGACCAGGACAGGCCGGCCGCCGCCGAGCCTGCGGTGAACAGCGCCAGCCCGGTGAGGAAGATCCGGCGGCGGCCGTAGCGGTCCCCGAGCGTGCCGCCGGTGAGCAGCAGCGCGGCGTAGACCAGGCTGTAGCCCTCGACGACCCACTGCAGCGCGCCCACGTCGGCGTGCAGCTGCCGCCCGATCCGGGGCAGGGCGTTGTTGACGACGACGTTGTCGAGCATCGCCATGAACATGGTGGCGCACAGGGTGGCGAGTACCAGCCTCTTGCGCCGGGGGGTCGAATCCTCCATCACGGTCCCTAACGGTGTTAGTCGGTTGTCCGGCGGGGATAGACTGCCCCTAACGGTGTTAGATGGCAAGTGGGATTTCCCGACACGGAGGTGGCCGGTGGCAGACGACGGTACGGACGGACCCCGGCAGCCGGGGCCGCCCCCGGAGCCCCCGGGCGCGGACGTGACCCCGCACCCGGGCCTGACGCCGGAGACGATCGCCCAGGCCGCCCTGCGGGTGCTGGAACGCGAGGGCATCGACGGACTGTCGATGCGCAAGGTCGGCGCCGAACTCGGGGTCAAGGCGGCCTCGCTCTACTGGCACGTCCGCAACAAGGAACAGCTGCTGGACCTGCTCACCGACGCCCTGATGGCCGACGCCGTACCCCCGCCCCGCGAAGGGCCCTGGCGCGACCAGCTGCGCTCGTACTGCGAACGCCACCGCCAACACCTGCTCGGCAAACGGGACGCCGCCAAGGTCGTCGCCGGCAGGCTGGCCCCCGGACCGCACATGCTGCGCCTGATGGACGACCAGCTCGGGCGGCTTCGCGACGCCGGCTTCCCCGATGCCGACGCGGCGCTGGCCAGCTACCTGCTCGGGCTGTACGTCCACGGCTTCGTCCTCCAGGAGCAGACGCCGATGTCGGCCTCCGAGGCCATGGGAGCCGGTCGCCGCGAGGTCGCCACGGCCGTCGGCGACCAGTTCCGCCGGCTGCCGGAGGCGGAATTCCCCCATGTGGTCGCCCTCGCCGGCGCGCTCACCGAACCGTCCATGGACGCCCGCTTCGCCTTCGGCCTCGAACGTCTCCTCGACGGCCTGGCCGCGCTGCTGGACGAGCCGGCGCCCACCACCCCCCACTCACCGTCCGAGGGACAGCACCCATGAGCGACCGCACCTACCGCGTCATCGTCCGCGGCGTCTTCGCCGGACTCGACGAGGACCGCCGCGCCCGACTGGCCGAGGCCGCCGACCAGCACGACATCCTCAACGCGACCTTCACCGACGAGGGCACCCTCGTCTACGACCGCTCGCTGAGCACCTTCAGCTTCCGCTGCGTGGTCGGCCAGCCCGCCGACCGCGACGACGCGGCGGCGGTCGTCGAGGCCTGCGACCGGGCGGCCGCGGCCCTCGCCGAGCGCGGCATCGGGCACGGTCCGCTGCGCGGCGCCGCGACGAGCCTGGACGACATGAAGATCCGCCGACCCCGGGCGTCCCGCCGCTGACCGGTCGTGGCCCGGCGCCGGCCCGTCGTCCGGCGCAGGCCCGTCGTCCGGCGTCGGCCGACCCCCGGGCGGAGCCGGTCACCCCGCCGTGTCGGATCCGGGTGGACGGGTAGGGGCCGGAAGTCCCGAAGCCGGGCACCGAAGGCCTCTGCCCGGGCCTGCGGCCGGACCCTAGGCTGGTGCACACCCGGCCGTCACGGCCGCCTGCCCCCGCGAACACGCCCGAAGCCGGTCGGGGCGCAGGCGGCCGTACCCAGCGATGCGACCCAGAACCGGCGGCACCGTCCGCATCAGGCCGGGCAGCGGAGCCGTCGCGACGGGAGCTGTCCATGAAGTCCTTCAAGCCCTTCCTCCGGGACGCGCAGCGCTGGCTGCCCGTCGCCGCCATGGGGTCCGTGGCGGTGGCGGACCTGGGGATCGCCGGGGTCGACATGGGAGGGTTTCCCGTCTACGCCGCGGGGCCCGCGCTCGCGGCCGCCTCCGGCACGGTGCGCCGGGTCCTGTTCACCGGCCTGCTCGGCGCCGCTCTCTGCCTGGCCACGGCGGCCGTGGAGGGCCTGTTCGGCCATACCCGGATCTACGTCGCCCTCGCGGCGATCCTCTACGTCACCCTCGCCGCCTGCTACGTCAGCGCCAGGCGCCGGCGGGCCGAACACGACCTGCTCGACGCGCGGGCCGTCGCCGACACCGTCCAGCACGTCCTGCTCGCCGAGCCGCCCGGCCGGATCGGCCCGCTCAACCTGGCCGCCTCCTACGTCTCCGCGGCGCGGGCGGCCAGGATCGGCGGCGACCTGTACGAGGTGGTGGCGGTCCCCGGCGGGGTACGGCTCATCGTCGCCGACGTGCAGGGCAAGGGCTTGGAGGCCGTCCGGGGAGCCAGCGTCGCGCTGGCCGCCTTTCGCGAGGCCGCGCCGTACGCCGAGCGCCTGGAACCCGTGGCGGAGCGCATCGAACTCGCCCTGGCGCGGCGCACCGACGGCGAGCGGTTCGTGACCGCCGTCCTCGCCGAGATCCGCGACGACGGTGTCGTCACCCTGCTGAACTGCGGCCACCCGGCGCCCATCCTGGTGCGCGCCGACGGAGGCCTCGAACTCGCCGAACCCGCCGTACCGGCACCGCCGCTGGGCCTGTCCGACCTCGCGCAGGGCGTACCGACCCCGCTGCGTCTCACCCTGGAGCCCGGCGAGCGGATCCTCTTCCACACCGACGGCCTCACCGAGGCCCGCGACCGCTCCGGCGGTTTCTACCCGGCCCTCGCCCGGGCCGGGGCCCCGCTCGCCGACCCCGTACCCGGCCGGGCGCTGAGCCGGCTGCGCGCGGACGTCGGACGCCACACCGGCGCCGACGCGCAGGACGACTCGGCGCTCCTGCTCGTCGAGTACGCGCCGGAGCGGGCGGCCCGGACCGGCGCCCGGCATCCGGTCCGTGACGAGGCGTACGCGGCGGCCGGCCGCGCCGCCTGAGCCCGACCGGCGACCGCGACCCGTGAGGTACGGCAGGCCCGGGAGGGCGCAGGCCGAGGCGTGCCGCGGTGCCTGCGCTTCCCAGCACGCCCGCGGGACACGGCTCGCGCCGCCGCCCGCGGCCCCACCTGCGGCGTTACGCTCACCGGATGGGCCGAACCGATGAGCGCGCCGAGGGCGCCGGACCGTTCACCAGCAGGCTGACCTGGCGCCCGGCCCGGGGCGGCGCGGCGATCTGGGAGTCCCGCCTGGCCCGCAAGCGCGGGGCGCTGCGGATCCGCACCGAACGGGGCACCGAGCACCGCGCCGCGATCGACGACACCGCGGTGCTGCGGCGCCTGGGCCGGCTCAACGCGATCGCCGCGGGTGCCTTCACGGTGGGCGGCGCGCTGTTCGCCCTCGGCGCCGCGCTCACCCAGCTGGGCACGGTCGGCGTGCGGACGAGCGCCTCGGTCTACTTCGCCGGCGGGCTCTTCTTCAACACCGGCGGCTACGTCTCCCTGCTCCAGGCCGTCAACGCGCCGCGCCCGGGCAGCGGGGCCGACCGGCTGGTCGCGACCCGGTGGCGCTGGTGGAGCTTCGAGCCGATGCGGATCGACTGGCTGAGCACCTTCGTGCTGTTCGTCGGGACGCTGGTGTTCGGCGTCAACCTGCTCGACTCCTTCCTCACCGGCCTCAGCACCCAGCAGGTGAACCGGCTGATCTGGGCTCCCGACATGGTGGGCTGCGCGCTGTTCCTGATCTCCGGGCACCTGGCGATCGCCGAGGTCTGCCACGGCCGCCTGTGCTGGCGGTCGCGGAGCCTCGACTGGTGGATCGTCATGGTCAACCAGCTCGGCTCGGTGCTCTTCCTGGTCGCGGCGCTGGCCGCGTTCACCCGCCCGGAGACCGGCAGCCTGGTGAACGTGGACATCGCCAACTGGGGAACCTTCGCCGGGGCACTGTGCTTCTCGTTCGGCGGCGTGCTGCAGTTCTTCGAGCGGCCGTAGGCCGCTGGCAACCCCGGCGTGGCCCGGCCGCGGCCCGCTGCCTCCCGCCGGTCGGGCGCGCGGCAGGGATCCGCCGGCGGGGGGTAGGTGTTTGCCTACCCCGGAGGTGGGTTCCGGCCCATGGCGGCCGCCCTGCCCCGGGCAGCAGCATGATCTCGGAGGCCGCAGCGCGCGGCCACAGGACGAGACGAGGGCCGGACATGTGGCCGTTTCCGATGCACGCGGGGGCCTGGGTCCCCGGCGTGGTCGTGGTGTTGACCGCGCTCTGCGGCGTACTGGCCGTCAGGGCGGAGCGGGCCCCGGCCCGCCCGGCCGGTCGGGCCCGGCCCTTCGGCTGGCCCGTCGTGGCCGGGCTGCTGGGCATGGCGGCGTACGCGAGCGGGTCGGTGCTGCTGCTCGACCTGCACAACCCCGGGATCGACCTGCGCAACCCCGGCACGCCCGGCTACTCGGCCATCATGACGGTGCCGGACCTGGCGCCGGACGGGCCGCTGCCGTCGGCACTGCTGCTGGCGGGCCTGCTCGCCACGGTGCTGCTCCCGTCGGTGCGCGCGCCCAGGCGGTGGGTGTTGCCGGTGGTCGCGGTGGTGACCGGTGAACTGCTGCTGTGGCTCAACGCGTCCACGCACGGGCCGTCGTGGCCCGGGCTGGGCCTCCTGCCGGGGGGTGCGGTCGTCCTGGCGCTCGCCACCTGCGCCGGGCTCGCCCTGGGCGGCGCGGCGAGCGGTCGACCCGGGCGGGTGGCGGGGGTGGGAGCGCGGCGGTCCGCGCGCTGGGCCCTGCTGCTGCCGGCCGTGGTGGTGATGGCCGGGAGCCTGCTCGGCCTCGACCCGTGGACGGCCGCTCATCCGAGCCCCGGCACCGGGCCGGCCGTGACGGAGTACCAGGTGGGTCTGGCCCTGCTGGTGGCCGTCACGGCCGGGCTGCTGCGGTGGCCGCGGCTCGCGGCGGACTTGGCGGCCCTCGGGCTGCTGGTGATCGGGGCCTACTCCATCGCCCAGGGCGGGTTCGGGCAGAGCCTGGTGGAGGTGCGGACGTTCGGCTCGCCGAGTGGTCACGAGCCCCTGCTGCCGATGGAGTTGGGCCATCACGTCGCCGTACTCGGAGGGATCCAGGGGGCGTTGCTGCTCGCTCTCGGGCTGTGGCTGCTGCCGCGGACCGTACTGCCGGACGCCAGGCGACTGCTGGGGCGCGAGCTGGACCCGGCGCTGGCCCGGCGGGTACGGGAGTTGACCGAGACCCGGGCTGAGGCGGTCAGCTCCGCTGCCTCGGAGCTGCGCCGGATCGAGCGCGACCTGCACGACGGCGCGCAGGGGCGGCTGGTCGCCATCGGGATGAACCTGCGGACCGCCGAGGACATGATCGTCAGCAGTCCGCAGGAGGCCGTCGCACTGGTCGTGGAGGCCCGGGTCGCCTCGGCGGCGGCGCTGGAGGAACTGCGCGGCCTGGTCCGGGGGATCTACCCGCCGATGCTGGCCGACCGCGGCCTGGGCGAGGCGGTCCGGGCGCTGGCCCTCGACCTGCCGCTGCCCTGCGAGACCGAGATCGATCTGCCCGGGCGGCTGGCCGCGCCGCTGGAGTCGGCCTGCTACTTCGCCGTGGCCGAGCTGGTGACCAACGCCGTCCGGCACGCCTCGGCGCGGAGCCTGCGGCTGCGGATGGCCCGGGCGGACGGACTGCTGCGGATCGAGGTGATCGACGACGGCGTGGGCGGCGCGGATCCCGCCGCGGGCACCGGACTGGCGGGGGTGGAGCGGCGGTTGGCGGCCTTCGATGGCATTCTGGCGGTCAGCAGCCCGCCCGGCGGGCCGACGGTCGTGGTCCTGGAGGTGCCGTGCGCGTAGTCGTCGCGGAGGATCTGTTCCTGCTCCGGGAGGGGCTGGTCAGGCTCCTCAAGGCGCGCGGGTTCGAGATCGCGGCGGCCGTCGACAGCGCGCCGGGCCTGCTCGGCGCGCTGCTGGAGTTCCGTCCCGACCTCGCGATCGTGGACATCCGGCTGCCGCCCACCAACACCGACGACGGGCTCCGCGCGGCGCTGGCGGCCCGGGAGCGGGTCCCCGGGCTGCCGATCCTGCTGCTCTCGCAGTACGTCGAGCAGATCTACGCCCAGGAACTGCTCGCCGACCAGGCCGGCGGGGTCGGCTACCTGCTCAAGCACCGGGTGTTCAGCGACGACCAGTTCGTGGACGTGATCCGCACGGTGGCCGCCGGCGGCACGGTGATGGACCCGGAGGTCGTCACCAAGCTGCTCGGCCGCCGCGGTCGCGGCGAGCACGAACCCCTCGGCCGGCTCTCGGAACGGGAGCGCCAGGTGCTGGAACTGATGGCCGAGGGGCGGTCCAACAGTGCGATCGCGCAGCGGCTGTTCGTCAGCGAGAAGGCGGTCTCCAAGCACAGCACCAGCATCTTCGGCAAGCTGGACCTGGCCCCCTCGGAGGACGACAACCGCCGCGTGCTGGCCGTGCTCGCCCACCTGACGGCCGCCCCCCGGGAGGGCCGGGGCCCGGCGGGCGGGTGAGCCGCCGGTCGGCGGGACCGCCGACATCCGGTGCCGATCACGACGGTGGTGCCGCCGGTCACCTGCGGGGGTGGTGCGTGGGGGTGTCCGACCCTGGTGTAATTTAGGATTCAACTAAAGGGCCGAGGAGATCGACATGTCCGAAGTGCGCGCCCCCCGGCGCAGGTTCACCCGCTCGGAGACCGCCCGGGCGGAGGCCTTCAGCGACGGCGTCCTCGCGATAGCGGTGACCATCCTGGTGCTCGGCCTGACCGACCCGCCGCACGAGCCCGGTGGCCTCGGTCGGGCCCTGCTCCGCCAGTGGCCGGTCTACCTCGGCTATCTCGCCTCCTTCAGCTACGTGGCGGTGATCTGGCTGAACCACCATCAGGCCTTCGTGCGGATCCGCGCGATGGACCGCGGGCTGCACGCGGCCAACCTCCTCCTGCTCTTCACGACCGGCGCCCTCGCCTTCCCCACGGCGGTGGTGTCGGACGCCCTGCGGAGCGATGCCTCCGGCCCCGACGCCCGGGTGGCCGTCCTCCTCTACGCCGTGATCGCGGCCGGCATGTGCGGCAGCTGGATCCTGTTCTACGGGCACCTGCACCGGCATCCGGAGCTGCTCGACCCGGACGTCGAATCCTCCTACGTGGTCCACGGTCGGCTGCGCTCCCTGGGCGGCGCGGTCGCCTACCTCCTCGCAGGGGCGGTCGGGATGCTGCTCTCGCCGCTGCTCGCCCTGGTCGTCTTCATCGCCCTGCCGGTCTTCTACTTCCTGACCAGCGAAGGTCTGCCGGCCCGGTCCTGACGGCTCCCGACCGCCGTCGGGCGTTCCGACGGCCCGGCGGCGGGGGTGTGGGGCAGCTCACCGGCGGGTCCCATGTCCGCTTTGATACCCCCTAGGGTATCTTGGCGGCGAGGCCCGCCGGGCCGTCGAGAGGAAGACCCCATGTGCCGACGTGTCGCCTGCCGAGCCTGCGGCAAGCCCACCCATGCCGGGTGCGGCCTGCACGTGGACCAGGTGCTGGCCGGAGTGCCCAGGTCCGACCGCTGCGCCTGCGACCGGGACGCCCCGCGCCCGGGCGGCTGGCTGGGCAGGCTCCTCGGCCGTCGCTGACACCCCGGCCGGGCCGGATCCGACCGCGGTGCGCAGGCGGGACGCGGGTGGTCGCCCCGGCCCCGGAACCCCCGCCCGGTGCGGCCGGTTCGTCCGTTTCCCCGTCCGACCGTTCGCTTGCCGGTACGGTCGGACGGGTAGCCGAAAAGGCACTGGTGCCCGCGCGTCGATTCGGCCAAACTGCGGCGCATGGACTGGATGCCCCTGCTCTCCACGCTCGCCGGTGCCGTCATCGGCATCTCCGCCACCCTGGTCGCGGATCGCAACCGGTGGCGGCGCGAGGAGGCCCGGCACGCGCTGGAGGTCCGGCGCGAGGCGTACACGGAGTTCGTCTCCGCGCTGAAGGCGGCCGGTGAGGAGATGCGGGCCGTCGCGCTGGGCGACCACATGTCCGGATCGGCGCGGGACACGGCGGTGCGGGAGGCCTTCCGCGGCACGGGCCTCTACACGGCGAGCGAACGGCTCTGGCTGGTGGGGCCGCCGCAGGTCGTCACGGCCGGGAACGAGGCCTTCGGTTGCCTGCGCCGGATCCGCGACGCCTACGCCCGGGGGGTGGCCGTCGACTCCGAGGAGGCCGCACTCCTGATCGCACAACGCCGCGCCGCGATGGGGCGGCTGCGCGCTCGAATGCGTGTCGACCTGGGGATCGGCCCGCTCGGGATCGAATGACCTCGGCCGCGCCCGGCCCGCTGCGAGGTGCCGCCGGGTCGTGGTCGCGCCTCCTTCACCCCCGCCGTCGTCGTTCTCCACTGTCGTCGTCCCCCGCCGGGTTCGTTCCCTCGGGGGCGGGTCGGCCCCTGCCTGCCGCGGCGCGGAACCGGGCGGGCCCGTCCGCCTGCTCGCCGGCACTCGGCCGCGCGCGGGAAACCATCGATCGAAAGGCTGCTCGCATGCGCCCCACCCTCTTCACCCTCGACGTCCCCGGCCCCGGGCGGCTGAGCACCATGGCCAAACCGCGCGGCGGCGACTGGCTGGAGGACGAGATGACCGCGCTGGGCGCGCACGGCGTCGACGTGCTGGTCTGCGCGCTCACCCGGGCCGAACGGGAGGAGCTCGGCCTGACCGACGAACCCCGGGCGGCCGCGGCCGCCGGCCTGCGCTTCGTCGAGATACCGATCCCCGACCGCACCGTCCCCGATCCGGCGACCGTCCTGCCGATCCTGCGGTCGCTCGCCGAGGAGCTGCGGGCGGGGGCGCACGTCGTCACCCACTGCCGGGCGGGCATCGGGCGCTCCTCCCTGCTCGCCGCCGCGCTCCTCATCCTCCGGGGCACCGATCCCGACACCGCCTGGGCCAGGCTGGAGGAGGCCCGCGGCCTGGCCGTCCCGGACACCGCGGAGCAGCGGGCGTGGACCCTGAACCTGCCCGGATCCACGGCGTCCTGACGGTACGAATCCCCTCCCGGTCCGGCCCTGGGGCAAAAGGAGTGAAATCATCTTTAAATATGCGAGATGACGGCCCCACCTGGCGGTGGTGACGGACCCGGCCCCACAGCATGGGGCCAAGGCACCGACCAGGAGAGGCAAAATGATCAAGAAAATCGCTGTCGTCGCGGCTGCTGCGGGTGGTCTCCTTCTCACCTCCGGGGGCTGGGCCGTCGCCGACTCGGCCGCTCACCGGGCCACGGACGGAATCCCCGCGGTGGTGTGCGCAGGCGGCAACCAGGCCCCCGTGTCGAACATCTGCGGCAACACCAACACCTACAACGCCGACGTCCTGGGCGACCTGCTCAGCTCGCTCTCCCTCTCGACCGTCCTCGACGGCCTGGGCGGCAGCGGCGGAAACAACTGACTCCGTTCGAAGCGCGTACCGAAGGCCGGGCCCGGACCTCATCGCGCGGTCCGGGCCCGGCCTTCGGTACGCCGACGACGCACGCCGATCCCGTGACCGCATCCGTTCGGCCGGCGGTCGCCCGTGCTCGGGTCAGCGCTTGGCGTAGTCCGCGAAGCCCTGCCAGTCGATGACGACGCAGGCCGTGTCGCCGAGCACCCAGGCGTCGTGGCCGGGCCCGCAGATCATGAAGTCGCCGGGGCCGAACTCCTCCTCCTGGCCGTCGTCCATCACGACCTTCATCCGGCCCGAGATCACGTAGCCCATGTGCGAGGCCTGGCAGGTGTCGGTGCCGGCGAGCGGTTTGATGTGCTCGGACCACCGCCAGCCGGGCTCGAAGGTCCCGCGCCCGACGGCGCCCGCCGCCAGGTTGACCAGCTCCACCTTCCCGGTGTCCGCCACGAAGGGGCGGACCTCCTCGGGTGTGTCGAGGCTCATGCGAACGAGGCCGGACATGTCGCTCTCCTCCGGACGGGGGCGACCGCCCGGGCTCCGCGGTGCGCGGGGCGACCCGGCCGCCCTGCCGACGTCTCCAGTCTCCGCTTGCCGCCGCCCGACGGCCACGGGAGCACGGAGAGCTGCGCCGCCTCCCCGACGGACCTCCCACCGACGGACCGTGCGGCCGTGGTCGGCCCGACTGCCGGCCCGCTCAGGTGACCTCGCCGCGGCGCCGGAAGCGCTCCTGCCGGTGCTCCCCGGCCAGCACCACCGCGCGGAGCTGCCGCACCGCCGTCAGGACGTCCCCGTGGGAGGTGTAGAGCGCGTTGACCCCGAACCGCAGCAGGTCCGGTGCGCGCATGTCCCCGATCACGCCGTGTGCGGCCAGCGCCTGCACCAGGGCGTAGGCGTCGGGGTGCCGCAGGGCCACCTGGCTGCCGCGCCGGGCCGGCTCGCGCGGGGTGGCGGCGGTGAATCCGAGGCCGTCCAGCTCGCGGTCGGCGCAGTCGAGCAGGAAGCCGGTGAGGGACAGGCTCTTGGCGCGCACCTCGTCGAGGTCCACCCCGTCGAAGGCGGTCAGCGCGGCCTCCAGGGCGAGCATCGACAGGATCGGCGGGGTGCCGATCCGGGCCCGGCCGACGCCCTCGGCGGGGGTGTAGTCGGAGCTCGCGGCGAAGGGTTCGGCGTGCCCGTTCCAGCCGGTCAGCGGATGGTCGAAGTCCGCGTGGTGGCGCCGGGCGACGTACAGGTAGGCCGGCGCCCCCGGGCCGCCGGAGAGGTACTTGTAGCCGCAGCCGACGGCCAGGTCGACGCCCAGCGCGTCCAGTCGGACGGGCAGCGCGCCGGCCGCGTGGCAGAGGTCCCAGAGCATCAGCGCCCCGCTGCGCCGCGCCGCGTCGGTGGTCGCGGCCATGTCGGACAGCTCGCCGGTGCGGTAGTCGACGGGGGAGTAGCCGGCGACCGCCACCTGATCGCCCCGGGCGGCCAGGAACCCCGGCAGGTCGGCGAGCGGGAGCCGGTGCACCTCCAGGCCGGTGAGCCGCGCCACCGAGTCGGCCACGTACTGGTCGGTGGGGAAGTGCGCCGGATCCGTCAGCAGCAGTGGCCGGCCCGGCCGCAGCCGGGTGGCGGCGGTGAGCGCGTTGAACAGCTGGACGCTGGTGGAGTCCCCCGCCACGGTCTGGCCGGCCGCCGCGCCGATCAGCCGGCCGATCGCGTCCCCCACCCGGAGCGGCGCCTGCCACCAGCCGTTGTCGTTCCAGGAGCGGATCAGGTCGCCGCCCCACTGCCGGTGGACGGCGTCCGCCAGGGCGGGCGGCACCGCGGCCGGGAGGGCCCCGAGGGAGTTGCCGTCCAGGTAGACGACGCCCTCCGGGAGCAGGAAGCGGCTGCGCAGCCCGGCCAGCGGGTCGGCGCGGTCGAGCTCCCCGGCGCGTTCCGTGAGCTCGTCGCCGGGGCGTCTGGTGGTCACTGCGGGCTCGGTGGTCACTGCGGGGTCCTCCCGGTGCGGGCGGCCAGTGGGCGTGACAGCCGGGCGAGGGTGTCGACCACCGAGCGGGAGGCCGCGGATCCCGGCTCGATGAGGACGTAGTGACCCGTCCCCGGCAGGGTGACCAGTTCGGCGTCCGAGTGTACGGCCGCGTAGTCGGTGAACTGCGCAGGCGGCAGCTCCTCGTCCTCGGCCCCGTGCAGGACGACGGTCGGCACGCCGGTGGTGCCCGTGGCGCGCAGCAGTGTCAGCGGGTCGACCAGGGGCAGTCTCGCCTCCACCAGGCCCGGCCCGCCGAGCAGTTCGAGGGCCGCGGCGTTGCTGAGGCCGGCTCGGATCGCGCCGGCCAGGTCGGCCACCGGGGCGAGGGCCAGGATCGCGTCCGGCAACTGCGTGGTGTACCACGGCGAGTCGACGGGCAGCAGCCCGCGCGCGCCGGCCCACAGGGCGAGGTGGCCGCCCGAGCAGTGGCCGGCCAGGACGTAGGGCCGGCCCTGCGGGACGGTGGCGAGGGCGAGGGCGATGTCGTCGAAGGTCGCGGGGTAGCCGCCGGCCCCGCCCATCCGGCGGAACCCGGGCAGCGCGACGGTGAAGCCCTGCCGTGCGAGGTGGGCGGCGAACGGCGTGAGGTGCATCCGGTCGTACCGCCAGTACCCGCCGTGCAGCAGGACGACCAGCGGTGCGTCCGGGTCCTCGGCGGGCCAGAGGTCGTAGACCTGGTTGGGGTGGCCGCCGTACCGCCCGTGCACCGGCGCGGCCACCGGCTTCAGGCTCAGGACCCGCAGCTCCTCGGCCGCCGCGAAGTCGGAGATCGTCCGGGGGGTCTCAGACATGGCTGCGGGCCGTCCAGATCTCTGGGAACACCGAACGGGCGGCGCGCTTCTCCAGCCAGGCCACGCCCGGGGAGCCGCCGCTGCCGGACTTGGCGCCCATCGCCCGGCGGGTGGCCAGCAGGTGGTCGCTGCGCCAGCGCAGGACGAGCTCGGCGACGTCGGTGAGGGCCTCCCCGAGGGCGACCAGCGGGTCGTAGGGCGAACCGGCGTAGATCAGGCGCCAGGCCTCCTCCACCTCGGCGTCCGGTTCGTAGGCCTGGGTCACGTCCCGCTGCAGGACGTGCTCGGGCACCGGAAGGCCCCGGCGGTGCAGGTAGCCGAGCACCTCGTCGTAGAGCGAGGTGCGGGTCAGCAGCTCCTCCAACTCGGCGTGCACGCGCGGTTGGGCGCGGTGCGGCTGCACCATCGAGCGGGACTTGTCGCCGAGCAGGAACTCCAGCTGGCGGTACATCGCGGACTGGAAGCCGGACGCGGGGCCGAGCGCCGCGCGGAAGCTGTTGAACCGGGCCGGGGTCAGGGCCGCGATGGGCCGCCAGGAGTCGTTGAGGGCCTGGTGGGCGTCGAGGCTGCGCCGCAGGGCGTCCATCGCGCGGTCGTAGTCGTCCTTGAGCAGGGCGTCCCGGGCGGTGCCCCACTCGTGCACGATCAGGGTGAACCAGAGTTCCATCACCTGGGTGGTGACCAGGAAGGCCATCTCGGCCGGGTCGGTGGAGAGCGGCTGTTGGAGCGAGGTCAGCACGGCGGCGTGGACGTAGTCCTCGTACGGCGTGGTGCCGTCGAACTCGGTCGTGGGGTCGTCGTCGTCGGTGTCGAGCGGGACGGGCACGGTCTGGTTCATGATTCTCCTCGGGAGGGGTCAGACGCCGAGGTGGGCGCCGCCGGTCGCGTCCAGGTACTGGCCGGTGATCCAGCGGGCGTCGTCGCCGGCCACGAAGGCCACCACGTCGGCGATGTCCGACGGCTGGCCGATCCGGTCGAAGACCGAGAAGGACGCGAGCTCGGCGCGGACGCGGGGATCCTTGAGGTGCGGGTTGATCTCGGTGTCGACGATGCCGGGGGCCACCGTGTTGACGGTGATCCCGCGCGGGCCGAGGGCCAGGGCGAGGGTGAGGGTGAGGGTGTCCAGCGCGCCCTTGGTCATCGAGTAGGCGACCGTCCGCGGGAAGGCGATCCGGGTGGCGCCGGAGGAGATGTTGATGATCCGTCCGCCGTCGCGCAGCCGCCCGAGGCCCTGCTGGATGAGGAAGAACGGCGCCCGGACGTTGACGGCGAAGACCCGGTCGTAGTCCTCCTCGGTCACGTCGGCGATCTGCCGGGGGAGGGTGATGCCGGCGTTGTTGACCAGGATGTCCAGGCCCGGCTCGGCGCCGCGGCGCTCCAGGCCCTCGTCGAACGCCGCCCAGAGCGCGGCGGCGTCCCCGGGGACGCCCAGTTCGGCCCCGAGGGCGAAGGCCTGGCCGCCGTCCGCCTCGATCCCCGCGACGGTCTCCTTGGCCGCGGTCTCGTTGCCGCCGTAGTGGACGGCCACCAGGGCGCCGTCCCGGGCGAGCCTGCGCGCGATGCTGCGGCCGATCCCCCGGCTGCCGCCGGTCACCAGTGCCGTCCTACCGGAAAGCCCGCTCATGGAGGTGGTCCCTTTCGTTGCCCGCGGTGTGTGGGAGGTGTGGTGTGGGAGGTGCGGTGTGATGTGGGTGTCCCCGGGATCGAGGTCCGGGGCGTTCGGCGGGCCCGGCCCGGCCGCGATCGCCGCGATCGCCGCGAAGCGGGCCCAGGGCCCCCGGCCGGGCCGACCCGCTCAGGCGTCGAAGTCCAACGCGACCTCGGCCGAGGCGGGTCGGGCCCGGCAGGTCAGGACGTACCGGGCGGCCAGTTCCCGCTCGCCCAGCGCGTACTGGCGATCCATCAGGACGTCGCCGCCGACCACCCTGGCCCGGCAGGCGCCGCACAGGCCGTCGCGACAGGAGTAGGGGGTCTCCGGGCGGGCCCGCAGGACGGCGTCCAGCACCGTGCGGTCCCCGGGGGCCATGGCGGCCTCGCTGGTGCGGCCGGCCAGCCGGGCGGTGATGCGCGCCGCGGCGGGGCGCTCACCGGTCACCGGCTCGGGTCGGCCCCCGTCGACCGAGAACAGCTCGAAGCGGATCCGGGCCGGGTCGGCGCCCCGCTGGAGGAGGGTGTCGCGCACCGTCTCGACCATCCCGCGGGGCCCGCACAGGTAGAACCACCGGCTCTCGTCGGGCTCCGCGCCCAGCAGGGTCAGCAGTCTCGGCAGCCGCGCGGCGTCGACCCGGCCGGAGAGCAGCTCGGCCTCCCGGACCTCCCGGGAGAGCACGTGCAGGGCGAAGAACCGGCCCAGGTACGCGTCCTTCAGGTCGGCCAGCTCGTCGGCCAGCAGTGCGGACCGCGAGTCCCGGTTGGCGTGCACCAGCGAGACCCGGCAGTGCTCGTCCTCCCGCAGCGCCGCGACCGCCATGCTCAGCAGCGGAGTGACCCCGCTGCCGCCGGCGATCAGCACGTGGTGCGCTCCGGGCTGCTCGGCCAGGCGGAACTCACCGACCGGCGGCGAGAGTTCGAGCTCGTGGCCGGTGGCCAGCCGGGTCACCGCGTACTCCGCGAAGCCGCCGGGGCCCAGCCGCTTCACCACCAGCCGCAGCCGGTCGGGCTCGCGCGGCGCCGGGCAGACGGAGTAGCTGCGGCGCAGCTCCCGCCCGTCCAGGACGTGCCGGACGGTCACGTGCTGGCCGGCCCGGTGGGCGAAGATCCCCGCCAGCGGACGCGGCACGTCCAGGGAGATCGCCACGGCGTCCTCGGTCAGCCGCTCCACCCGGGTCACCCGCAGCCGGTACCAGCCGGTCGCGCGCCGGGCGGCGGCCGGGGGACTCTCCCGATCCGCCTCTGTGGTCGCTGTCATGATGCTCCGTCACATCGCTTTCAGATGGGCGAAGGTCTCCCGGCAGGCGGTGCAGAACACCACCGCCTGGCACCGGGTCGCCCCGAAGGCGCTCTGCGGGCGGGTGGCCTCCGAGCCGCAGTGCGGGCAGCGCGCGCCGAGCCCCAGACGGACCGCCACCGGCGCGTCCACCGCGCCCGGTGGCGCGATGCCGTGCTCGGCGAGCTTGCGACGCCCCTCGGGGGTGATCCGCTCGGTGCTCCACGGCGGCGCGAGCACCTGCCGGACCCGCCCGTCGGGGTGGCCGCAGGCCACCAGCACCGCCCGAATGCCGGCCTCGATCGCCGGCATCGCCGGACAGCCCAGGTAGGTCGGGGTGACCACGACCTCCAGCCGGCCGTCCGGTGCGAGGCCGACCGACCTGATCACCCCCAGCTCGGCGAGCGTGACCACCGGCAGCTCCGGGTCCGGGACGCCCGCCACCCGCGCCCGGACCTGCTCGGCGGCCAGCCGCGGCAGCTCGCGCAGACCCTCGGGGGCGCTCACCAGGAGCCTCCCGGGTACTGGCGGTGGACCGACTGGAACTCGGCCAGCATCGGCCCGAACTCCTCGGTGTGCAGGCCGGATCGGCCGCCGGTGGCCCGCCAGTCCGGGGTGGGGACGGTCAGCCCCGCCGCCGCCAGGACGGCGGCCACCTCCTCGTCCCACGCCGCGCGCAGCCGGCCGGGCGCGACCGCGCTCCCCGCCTCGTCCAGCCGCCGCACCGGCTCGTCGCTCTCGAACAACTCGGCCGTGTAGGGCCAGAGCAGGTCGAGTCCGGCCTGCATCCGGCGCCGGCTCTCGGCGGTACCGCGGCCGAGCCGCACCGTCCACTGCGTCGCGTGCATCCGGTGGTACTCGACCTCCTTGACCGCCCGCACCGCGAAGGCCGCCAGCACGGGGTCGGTCGACTGCTCCAGCGCGCCGTACAGCAGCCGGGCGTAGTGGGCGTACGCCAGCTGCCGCACGACGGTCACCGCGAAGTCCCCGCCCGGGAGTTCCACCAGCAGGGTGTTGCGGAACCGGCGCTCGGTGCGCCCGTACGCGAGGTCGTCCTCGCTGCGGCCGGTACCGTCCAGCACGCCGGCGTGCCCGAGCAGCAGCCGGGCGTGGCCCAGCAGGTCCAGGGCGATGTTGGACAGGGCCAGGTCCTCCTCGATGGTGGGCGCCCTGGTCACCCACTCGCAGAGCCGCTGGCTGAGCACCAGCGCGTCGTCGGCCAGGCCCAGCACGTACCGGGCGAGGTCGTGGGCCGACCGGCCCGGATCGTCAACCGTCATGGCCGTCCCGCTCGTTCAGTGGCACGTAGTACTCGGGGTAGCGGTAGGGGCGGTCGGCCGCGTTGCTGAAGAACGGGTCCTTCTCGCTCGGCGAGGACGCCCGGACGTCGTCCGAGCGCACCACCCAGACGGACACCGGCTCGCCCCTGCGGGTGTACAGGTCACGGGCGTTGGCCAGCGCCATGTCGGCGTCGGCCCCGTGCACCGAACCCACGTGCTGGTGGGACAGGCCCCGGCTGGGCCGGACGAACACCTCCCACGGCGTCTGCGCCCGATCGGTCCGCCCGCTCATACGCCTCCCTCCTCCCCGTACGGGCCCGCCGCATGGGCGTCCACGGCCTCGCGCACCCAGGCGCCGTCCTCGTGCGCCGCCACCCGGTGGGCCAGTCGGCGGCGGGCGCA
This sequence comes from Kitasatospora sp. NPDC057015, assembly GCF_042673745.1. Lineage (NCBI taxonomy): Bacteria > Bacillati > Actinomycetota > Actinomycetes > Kitasatosporales > Streptomycetaceae > Kitasatospora > Kitasatospora sp. NPDC057015. The sequence goes on along the minus strand of NZ_JBHUSG010000001.1, from coordinate 108,948 downwards.
GTGCGAGCCGTCCGCGAGGACGTCCCGGAACTGCCGCCACTCGATCGGGCCGAAGTCGTAGTGACCGCGCTCCGCGTTCCACCGGATGTTCGGATCCGGCAGCCGCACGCCCAGCCGCTCCGCCTGCGGCACGCAGTTGTCGACGAACCGCTGCCGCAACTCGTCGTTGGTGTGCTGCTTGACGCCCCACGCGATCGACCGGCGGGTCAGCGCCGCGCCCATCGCCGCCGTCCGCTCGTCGGCCCCGCCGGCCACGGTGTCCGGCGGTCCGAACATCAGCGCCACCGCCGGCAACCACCAGCGCGTCACGGCGTCCTGGGCCATCTCGCGCTGCTCCTCCGTGCCCCGGCAGAGCGACCACAGCACGTCGTAGCCCTGCCGCACGTGGAACGCCTCCTCCTGGCAGACCCGCCGCATCGCCCGGGCGTACGGCCCGTACGAGGTGTGGCAGAGCGGGACCTGGTTCACCACCGCCGCGCCGTCCGTCAGCCAGGCGATCGCGCCGGTGTCCGCCCAGGTCAGGGCGGGGTGGTTGAACGTGGCCGAGTACCGCTGGTGACCGCTGTGCAGGGCGTCCAGCAGCTCCGCCCGCGAGACGCCCAGGGTCTCGGCCGCCGAGTAGAGGTAGAGGCCGTGGCCGGCCTCGTCCTGCACCTTGGCGAGCAGCGAGGCCTTGCGGGCCAGCGTGGGTGCCCGGGTGAGCCAGGCGGCCTCCGGCTGCATGCCGATGATTTCGGAGTGGGCGTGCTGGGCGATCTGCCGCACCAGCATCCGCCGGTAGCCGTCGGGCACGTGGTCCCGCGGCTCGATCCGCTCCCCGGCGGCGAGGAGCGCCTCGAAGTGCCCGACGACGTCCGCCTCGTCGGGCGGCTGCGCCGTGGCGGCGGGCGCGGGCTCTGCGAGCACCTTGATCACTCCTCTGCGGTCTGCTGCCGGGGCGGGCAGTGCCTCCGATGGATAAGAGTCCGCCCGACGGCCGTTCAATCCCTCGGCCCCGCAACCGGATGTGTGACGAGGAACTCGTGCCCGCCAGGGATGGCGGAGCCCCTTCGGCTCCTCTGTATTCATGAGAGCCGGACGCATCGGGGGCCACCAGCACGCGGCCCCGGCGCCCCCGGGGTCCGCGGCGCACGTCGGCCGCGCCGCGCCGACGCACCGAGAGGAACAGCAATGAGCACGATCAGGGAGATGCTCGTCGAGTTGACCGGCCTGCGGGAGTTCGCCGAGAGCATCGGCGACGACACCGACCTCAGCGCCAGCGGCATCGATTCCGGCGACCTGGTGCGCCTGGTCCTGCTGATCGAGCAGCGCACCGGCACCGAGGTCACCGCCGAGGACGTGGACCGGCTGGTCACCCTCGCCGACTACGAGCAGTTCGTCGCCGCCCGCAGCGCCGCCCTCCCGAACCCGGGCGCCGCCTGATGTGGCTGACCCAGCTGGTGGAACGCAACAGCCAGTGCTTCCCCGACCGGACGGCGCTGGTGGACGAACGCCGCTCCGTCACCTGGCGCGCCTTCCACGAGCGGACGACCGCGCTCGCCCGCGGGCTGTCCGGCCTCGGCGTCCGCCCGGGCGACCGCGTCGCGCTGCTCGCACTGGACCGGATCGAAGTCCTGGAGGCCTACTTCGCGCTGGCCCGGATCGGCGCCGTCTTCGTCCCGCTCAACCACGGGCTGACACCGGTCGAGGTCGCCGGCATCGTCGAGCGCACCGGCCCGGTCGCGCTGATCGGCGAGGCCGCCCTGCTCGCCCGGCACCCCGACCTGCCGGTGGCGCTGCGCCTCGCCGTGGACGGCGAGGAGTTCGCGACGCTGGGCGAGGGCGACGACCGCGTCCTGCCGGACGTCCCGGACGACGCGCCGGTGGCGATCCTGCACACCTCGGCCACCACCGGCCGGGCCAAGGGCGTGACCGTCGACCAGCGCTCGTTCCGCTCGATCGCCCTCGGCTGGCTCGCCGTGGCCCGGCCGGCCGACGACATCACGCTGGTCAACTGCTGCCCGCTGTTCCACGGCAGCATGGTGGTGTCGCTGACCTACCTGGCGGCCGGCGCCACCGTGGTGCTGATCCCCGGCTTCAAGCCGCAGACGGCGCTGGCCGCGATCGAGGCCAACCGCGCGACGCACGTCTGGCTGGTCCCGCAGATGCTGCGCTTCATGCTCCGGTCCAGGGCACTGGGGAGCACCGACCTGTCGACCCTGCGCGAGGTGCTGTACGGCGCCGCGCCGATGCCCGTCGACATCTACGCGGAGGCCGCCGAGCACCTCAAGTGCGGGTTCCGGCAGGTCTACGGGATGACCGAGGTCGGCGGTCCGTTCGTCACCCTCGGCCCGGAGGAGCACCCGGCGCCGGAGAGCCGCCCCGAGCTGATCCCGGCCGGCCGGGTCATCCCCGGGATGTCGGTGCGGGTGCTGGACGCCGACGGCCGGGAGGTGGAGCCGGGCGCCGTCGCGGAGATCTGCGTGCGGGGCCCCGGCGTCATGCACGGCTACTGGGACGACCCGGCGGCCACCGCCGAGATCACCACGGCGGGCGGCTGGACCCGGACCGGCGACCTCGGCCTGATCGACGGCGAGGGCCGGATCCACCTGGTCGACCGCAGCAAGGACCTGATCATCCGGGCCGGCCAGAACGTCTACCCCACCGAGGTCGAGCGCGCCCTGCGGGCCCATCCGGGCGTGCAGGACGCGGCCGTGGTCGGCGTGCCCGACCCGGACTACGGCGAAGTCCCGCTGGCCTTCGTGGTGGCCGGCGACGGCGTAGCCGCCGCCGACCTGCTCGCCCACCTCGCCGAGCACCTCGCCCCCTACAAGCGCCCGCGGCGGATCGAGTTCATCGACGAGGTGCCCCGCAACCCCGCCGGCAAAGCACTCAAGAGGCTGCTGCGCGAGCGGTGTTGAGCCCCCGGGAGCGGGCGGCCGCCGAGCGGCAGCTGCTCGCGCTGCGTCCGGGCCTGGCGGCCCGGGGACTGTGGCTGGGGGTCGCCCCCGGGGAGCCGGCGGCGCCCCCCGGCGGGGCGGGCGGCGCGCGGGGGGGGGGGGGGGGGGGGGGGGGGGGGGGGGGGGGGGGGGGGGGGGGGGGGGGGGGGGCGGGCGGGGGGCCCCGCCCCCCCACCCCGGGCGGGCCCGGTGAGGAGCGGCTGGCGGCGGTGATGCAGCCGGGCCGGCGCCTGGAGTTCCTGGCCGGGCGCCGCGCTGCGCGCCGGGCGCTGGCCGCCGCCGGCCTCCCGGTGCGGGAGATCCCGGCCGCGGGCCGCCGGCCGGTGTTCCCGCCGGGCTGCGCCGGCTCGATCAGCCACAGCGGCGGGCTGGCCGTCGCGGTCGTCGCCCGCACCGACCGCCGCCCCGCGGTGGGGTGCGACCTGGAGTTCCGCGGTCTGCCGGCGGAGGCCGCGCACCTGGTGCTGAGCCGGGACGAGCAGGAGTGGACGCTGCGGGCGGCCGATCCCGCCGCGTGCGAGCACCGGCTGCTCGCGGCGTTCTCGGCGAAGGAGGCGGCGTTCAAGGCCTTCGGGTCGCTGCTCCCGGTGAGCGAGGCGCCCGCGGGCGTGCCGGGGGTCGCGCTGCTGCCGGTGCCCGGGGGTTTCCGCAGCTGGCCGCGGCGGCTGCCGCACCGGGTGCTGGCGGTGGCGGTCCACCGGGTGGGGTCGGGGGTGCTCAGCTGGACGGCCGCCGTGGCGGTCTGAGCGGTCGTCGGCCCGACCCTGACCGGTGCTCGCCACCGGGGGTACGGGCCGCGCCGCGGCGCCGGGGTTCGGCGTGCCGCGGCGCGACCCGGTGCCCGGCTACGCGGTCGCGTTGACCAGGACGGCCATGTTCCCCGCCGGGTGCCGGTTGTCGTGCAGCAGCTGGTGGGCCCGGCCGATCTCCTCGAAGCCCACCGTCAGCGACAGGCAGGGGTCGACGACGCCCTGCGCGATCAGCCGGGTGACCTCGTGGGCCTGGCGGGAGTTGGCCGTGTGCGAGCCCTGCAGCCGCTTCTGACGCATCCACAGGAAGCGCAGGTCCACGTCGCCGTTGTAGCCGGTGGTGCCGCCGCAGATCACCACCATGCCCGCGTTGTCGCACAGGTACATCGAGGTGGGGACGGTGTCCTCGCCCGAGTGCTCCAGGACGATCCGCGGCGCCCGGCGCTCGCCGAGCACCTCCCAGAACCGCCGCCCGAACGCCCGCACGCCGGTCGTCCAGCGGGCCATCGCCTCCTCGTCCGAGGTGGCGGGCAGCCGGCCCCAGTGGTCGAAGTCCCGGCGGTTGATGTAGCCCTCCGCGCCCAGCTCCATGCAGTACTTGCCGCGCTCGTCGCTGGAGACCACGGCGACCGGTATCCCGCCGGCCCAGCGGACCAGCTGGATCGCGATGCAGCCGACCCCGCCGGCGCCGCCCCACACCAGTACCGGGTCGCCCGGCCGCACGGTGTGCGGTTCCCAGCCGAACAGCTGGCGGTAGGCGGTGGCCGCGGTCGCCATGTAGCAGGCGGCCGCCGCCCAGGACAGCCGCTTCGGCTTGGGGAAGCACTGGTACTCCTCGACCACGGTGAACTGGGCGAAGGACCCGAAGTTCTCCTCGTAGCCGAAGACCTTCTGCGAGGTCGAGGTGGTCGGGTCGGCGCCCAGCCGGATGTCCGCCGCGCCCTCGTCCCACTGGTTGGCCAGGATCACCACCTCGTCGCCCAGCTTGAGCTGGGTCACCCCCTCGCCGACGGCCCAGACGACGCCGGAGGCGTCCGATCCGCCGATGTGGAAGTCCTCCGCGGCGCCCTTGCGCCGGCGTGCGGCGACCACGTCCAGCGGCTCGCCGAGGGCGGCCCAGACGTTGTTGTAGTTGACCCCGGCGGCCATCACCTTGAGCAGAACCTGCCCGGGGCCCACCGGCGGCACGTCGACCACCTCGGTGCGGAAGGCGTCGGCCGGGCGGCCGTAGCGCTCGGGGCGGATCAGTGAGGCGTACATCCGGGCCGGGGCCTGGCCCAGCGGCGGCGCGGTGCCGAGTTCGTAGAGGTCCTTGGTCACTTCGGGCTCCTGACGGTGACGGGCGAGGAAACAGGGGAGGAACGGGGCATCGGAGGGTCGGGGTGCGGTGTCAGCCGGCCGCCGGGTCCAGCGCGGCGGCCAGGACGGCGGCGATCGCGGCCAGCGGCCCGGGCTCCGTCATCCCGTAGTGGCCGCAGTCCACGGCGTGGTCGCGGAGGGTGCCGCCGACGTACCGGCGCCACGCGTCCGCCTTCCCCGGCGCGTCCGCCGGCCCGCCGGCGCCGTCCGGATCGCCGGCGGCGCTGAAGAACAGGACGTCGCCATGGAACACCTCGGGGCTGAACCCCGGGGCGATCCGCATGCTGTTGCGCATCACCCGGGCGATCGCGGCGGCCTCGGCCGGCGTCACCGGCCCCGGGCGGCCGGCCAGGGCCGCCTCGTCGAGCAGCTCCAGCACCCGGTGGACGTCCGGGACGGGGCCGCCCGCCGGGACGGCCAGGCCGGCGACCCGGGCCAGCAGGGCCGCGACCTGCCCCTCCACCGCGGCCGGGTCGAGCGGACGCGGGTCGGCCGGCGGCGCGTCCAGCATCGCCAGCAGCTCGACCTCCTCGCCGGCACGCTGCAGCACGGTCGCCATCCGGTGGGCCACCATGCCGCCGTACGACCAGCCCAGCAGGCGGTAGGGGCCCTTCGGCTGCACCTCGCGCAGCAGGTCGACGTAGGACTCGACCATCTCCTCGGCGTCCGCGGCCACCGGCCGGGCACCGTCCAGGCCGAACGCCTGGATGCCGTAGACCGGTTGGGCCTGGTCGAGGTGCGCCGGCAGGCCGGAGTAGCGCCAGGCGACGCCGCCGCCGGGGTGCACGCAGAACAGCGGCCGGAGCCCGCCCGCGGCGCGCAGCGCGAGCAGCGGTGCGAAGGCGTCCGGCCCGGTGCCCCCGCGGTCGGCCCGCTCCAGCAGGCCGGCGACGGTGGGGGCGGCGAGCACGGCCGCGGGCGCCACCTCCAGCACGCCGCTGCGGCGCAGTCCGGCGGACAGCACCACCGCGCGCATCGAGTCGCCGCCCAGGTCGAAGAAGTTGTCGTGGATGCCCACCGGGTCGATGCCCAGGGCCTCCTGCCAGTGCCGGACCACCGCGTGTTCCCGTTCGGTGCGCGGCCCGGTGTAGGCGGTGGCCAGGTGCGGCCGGGGGGCCGTCCCGCCGGCCGGCGCGAGCCCCGCGGAGTCGCCGGCCTCGTCCTCGGCGGCCGGCGGCGGGGTCGCCGCGGGCGCGTCGATCCAGTGCCGGCGGCGGTCGAAGGCGTACCCGGGCAGGGCGGTGCGGCGACCGACCGGGCCGGCGCCGGCCGGGGCGGCCAGGTCGACGGGCACGCCGGCGGTCCACAGCCGGGCCAGGGCCTCGGTGAGCACCTGGGTGTCGGGCCGCTCCGCCCGGGCGTGACGCATCGTCGCCACCGTGGTCGGCGCGGCGCCGGGCAGTGCGGCGCGGGGCAGTGCGGCGCGGGCCAGCTTCGCCAGCACGTCACCGGGGCCGATCTCCACCAGCAGCGGTTCGCCGCGCTCCCACAGCCGGGCGATGCCGTCGGCGAAGCGGACGGTGTGCCGGGTGTGGTCGAGCCAGTGCCGCGGCGAGCACGCCTGCTCGTCCGTCACCCAGTCGCCGGTGACGTTGGTGACGTACGGGATCCGCGGCGGGCGCAGCGTGACGCCGCGCAGCGCGTCGGCGAAGCCGCCGAGCACCGGGTCCAGCACGTGCGAGTGGGCGGCGGCCGGCATCCGCAGCCGCCGGTAGGGCACCCCCGCCGCGGCCAGTCGGCGCTCCAGCGCGGCCACCGCCTCCTCCCGCCCGGCGACGGTGCAGGCCGCGGGGCCGTTCACGGCGGCGAGCGAGAGGTCCGGGCCGAGGTGCCCGCGCAGGTCGGCCTCGCCCAGTTCGACGCCGACGGTCGCGCCGCCGGCGGAGGCGATCAGCCGGATCCGCTCGGCGATCAGCGGCAGCATCTCCTCCAGCGGCAGCACCCCGGCCAGGCAGGCCGCGGTGTACTCGCCGAGCGAGTGGCCGAGGAGCGCGTCGGGCCGCACTCCGCGGGCGATCATCAGGGTGGCCAGCGCGTACTCGGTGACCACCAGGGAGATGAAGGCCTCCGCGCTGCCCGGTTCGGTGCGCTCGTACAGGGCGGTGCGCAGGTCGCGGCCGAGGACGGGGCGCAGGATCCGGGCGCAGGTGTCGACGGCGTCCCGGTAGTCGGGGAAGTCCCGGTACAGCTGCGCGCCCATGCCGACGTACTGGGTGCCGCCGCCGGGCAGCAGGAAGGCCACCGCCGGGGTCGCGCCCGGGCGGGCCGGCGGGAGCGGCGCCGGGGGCCGGCGCAGCTGGGCGGCGGCGTCCGCGGTGCTCGCGGCGACCACCGCGGCCCGGTACGGCATGGCGGGCCGCTCGGTGTACAGGGTGTGGGCCACGTCAGCGAGTTCGGTACCGGGGCGGTCGTCCAGGTGCCGGGCGAGGAGCGCCGCCTGGCCGCGCAGGGCGCCCGGGGTCCGCGCGGACAGCGGGAGCACCCGCCAGTGCGGCTCGGGGCCGGGCGCGGCCGGCCGCGGGGCCGGCACGTCGGGGGCCTCCTCCAGGATGACGTGCGCGTTGGTCCCGCCGACGCCGAAGGCGCTGACGGCGGCCCGCCGCGGCTCGGCGCCGCGCGGCCACCGCTCGGCGGCGGTCGGCACCCGGAACGGGCTCGCGGCGAAGTCGATCAGCGGGTTGGGCTCGTCGAAGTGCAGGTTCGGCGGGATCGTGCGGTGCTCCAGCGCCAGGACGGCCTTGACGAAGCCGGCCATGCCGGCGGCGGCGCCGAGGTGGCCGATGTTGCCCTTGACCGACCCGAGGGCGCAGAACTGCCGGCGGTCGGTGCTCTCCCGGAACGCCCGGGTGAGCGCCGTGACCTCGATCGGGTCGCCGATCCGGGTCGCGGTGCCGTGCGCCTCCACGTACCCGATCGAATCGGCCGTCACGTCGGCCATCGCCTGCGCCGCCAGGATCGCCTCCAGCTGGCCCTCGGTGCTCGGCGCGGTGAACCCCACCTTGCGGCGGCCGTCGTTGTTCACCGCCGAGCCCCGGATCACCGCCCTGATCCGGTCCCCGTCGGCCAGCGCGTCGGACAGCCGCTTGAGGACGACGACGCCGACGCCGTCGCCCGAGGAGGTGCCGGCCGCCCCGGCGTCGAAGGGGCGGCAGCGGCCGTCGGGGGAGAACGGCCCGTCCGGGAGGTACTGGTAGCCGAGCATCGCCGACGGGTTCAGCGACGCCGCCGCCGCCAGCGCCACGTCGCAGGAGTGGTCGAGCAGCGCCTGGCAGCCGGTGTGGATCGCCACCAGCCCGGTCGAGCAGGCCGTCTGCAGGGACACGCTCGGACCGGTCAGGTTGAGCTCGTAGGAGAGCCGGGTGGCCAGCGTGCCCAGCGAGTTGGCGGTCGCGGCGTGGACCAGGGCCACCGAGCCCGGCCGCCCGGCGAACCGGGGGTGGACGTGCGCCGGGTAGTACCGGCTGTCGCCCGCGCCGGCGAAGACGCCGACGGTGAGGCCTGGGTGGCCGCCGGCGTAGCCGGCCTCCTCCAGTGCGTGGTAGGCGCACTCCAGCATCAGCCGCTGCTGGGGGTCGACCAGCGCCGCGTCGGCCGGGTTCCAGCCGAAGAACGCGGCGTCGAACCGGTCGATGCCCTCGACCACCGAGGCCATCCGCACCAGCTGGGGGTCCGCCAGGTCGGCCGGGTCACCGCCGGCGGCGAGGAACTCCTCGTCGGTGACCGGGCGGACGGTGTCCCGGCCGGTCACCAGGTTCTCCCAGAACTCCTCCACGGTGTCCGCGCCGGGCAGTCGGGCCGCCATGGCGACCACGGCGACGGCACTGTCGGGGTCGGGGCCGCCGTCGGGCCCGTAGCGGCCCAGGTCGGTCTCATCCATCGTTCTCGGTCCTCGTCCTCGCTCGGGTGGTACGGGTACGTGCCGCCTGTCGGCGCTGCGCCTGCTGCCGGGCCCGGTCCAGGGCGCCGCCCGGCGCCTCGCCCGGCGCGGTGGGCTCACCGGCGCCCGGCGCGGGCACCGGCCGGTCGCCCTGGTCGGCCTCGCCGCGCGCGGCGAGGTGCCGGGCCAACGCCCCGACCGTGGGGTGCTCGAACAGGTCCAGCACGCTCAGGTCGCAGCCCAACTCCCGGTTGACCGCCGCCTGGACGGCCACCAGCAGGAGCGAGGTGCCGCCGAGGTCGAAGAAGTTCTCGTCCGGCGCCACCTCGTCCCGGCCCAGCACCCGGCACCAGACGGCGGCCAGCGCGTCCGCCAGCTCCCGGCGCCGGGCGTCGCCCCGGTCCGGCGGCGCGGCGGCGGTCGCGGCCCGCGCCGAGCCGGCCGCGCGCAGCACCCAGTGCCCGGCCGCGCCCGCCCGGTGGGCGGCCTCGGCGGCGCCCTGGTGGACGGCCGCGATGTCGGCGCCCTCGCCCAGTTCGACGCGGCCGGCGAGCCGGTGCACCGGGCGCGCCCGGTCGAGGACGTGCCCGCGCACCCAGGCGGCGCGCCGGTCCACGCCGATCAGCAGGTGCGGCTCGTCGAGCGTGCGCGCCAGGTCGAAGGAGCGCAGCCCGTCGCCCTCCTCCAGCACCCGGTAGCCGCGCGCCTCGGTGAGCGCCCTGAGGGCGTAGCCGCGGCTCATCCCGATCTCGTCCCACATGCTCCAGGCCAGGCTGCGGGCGTCCATCCCGGCGCTGCGGCGCTGGTGGACGGCCAGGGCGTCCAGGAAGGCGTTGGCGGCGGCGTAGGCGCCGTTCATCGAGCCGCCGAAGAAGCCGTTGACCGAGGAGAACGACAGGAAGGAGGGGGCCGCGTACTCGGTGGCCAGCCGGTGCAGCACCCAGCCGCCGGTGACCTTCGCGGTGAGGGCGGCCCGCCAGCGGGCCAGGTCGTGGTCGGCGGCGGCGCCCTGGTCGAACGCGCCCGCCAGGTGCAGGACGCCCGCGAGCGGGGCGGACCAGGCGGTGGCGGCCTTGTCGACGGCCGCGCGGACCTGGGCGGGATCGGTGATGTCGGCCGCCTCGTACCGCACCTCGCCCTGCTCGCGCAGTGCGCGGTAGGCCGCGATCCGCCGGTCGTCCGCCCCGCCGTCCGCGTCGTTCGTGCCGTCCGCCGCCGGGGCGTCCCGGCCCCGCTCGGGGGGCAGGTCGGTGCGGCCGACCAGCAGCAGGCGGGTGCCCGGCGTCTTCAGCAGGTGCCCGGCGATCCGGCTGCCCAGTTCGCCGAGCCCGCCGCTGACCAGTAGGAACCCCTCGGGCGCGGTCGGTTCGGCGCGCGGCGCCGGCTCGGGCAGCGGCGCCAGCCGGCGGACGTAGCGGGCCCCGGCCCGGTAGGCCACCTCGGCGTCCGTCACCGGGGCGGAGGTTTCGGCGAGGATCAGCTCGGCCATCCGGCCGGGCGCGGCGGCGGGCACGTCCAGGCAGGCGGCGGCCAGCCAGGGCAGTTCCTGGCGCAGACTCCCCAGCAGGCCGCCGGCGGCGGCGTGGGCGTAGCCGGGGCGGTCCTCGGGCAGCACGTCCCGGCTGTCCGCCGTCACCAGGTGCAGCGTCGTGCGCCGCTCCGGTCGGTGCGCGTCGGTCAGGGCCCGGGCCAGGCAGAGCAGGCTGTCGGCGCCGTCGCGCTGCGCGGCGAGCAGCGCCTCGACCGAGTCCGGGTCCGCCGGACGGGTGCTGAGCGCACCCAGGTGGATGACGGCGTCCACCGGGCGGTCGTCGCCGTCGAGGGCCGCCAGCAGTCGGCGGTGGTCCTCGACCACGTCGGGCCGCAGGCGGTAGCGGGCGGCGTCCAGGCGCTCGAAGGCCTCCGCGGCGGCGGCCACGGTGGCCCGCCCGCCGCCGCGCCGCAGCCGCTCGGCGAGGGCTTCGGCGGTCTCCACGGAGAGCGGGTCGGACCCGGCGAGCACCAGGGTGTGCCGGGCCGGCGGCGACGGCCGGTGCAGCTGCGCGGCGCGCTGCCAGACCGGGCGCAGGAACCAGTCCGGCACGGTGGCCGCGCTGCCGAGCAGGAGTTCCGTGCCGCGGGCGATCTCGTCGAACTCGCCGGCCTCGAATCGCCGGCGCAGCTGGGTGCGCTGGATCTTGCCGATCTCGGTCTTGGGGATCGCCTCCCCCGGCACCGGCAGCAGGTGGGCCGGGCTGACGCCGATCTCCCGGGTGACCTTCCCGCGGATCGCCCGCAGCGCCGCCGCGACGTCCTGCCCGGCCTCCAGGTGGACGAACAGGGCCAGCTCGTCGGTGCCCGCCGCGGGATCGGTGCGCACCGCGCAGGCCGCGGTGAAGCTGCGGACCACGAAGGGCAGTTCCTCGACGCAGGCCTCGATCTCGTGGCTGTAGTGGTTGACGCCGTTGACGATGATGACGTCCTTGGCCCGGCCGGTGATGTGGAGCTCGCCGCCCCGCAGGAACGCCAGGTCACCGGTCTCGAACCAGCCCTCGGCGGTGAACGACTCGGCGTTGGCGCCCGGGTTGTCGTGGTACCCCGAGGTCACCGAGGCGCCGCGGACCTGGAACCGGCCGACGGTGCCCTCGGGCACCACCCGCTCCCGCTCGTCCACCACCCGCATGGCGAACCCCGGGTAGGGCAGCCCGCAGCTGACGAAGCCGTCCTCCCCGGTGGCGGGTTCGGCCGCCAGCACGGTGTCGGTCACCACCGAACACGTCTCCGACATCCCCCAGCCCGGGTGCATGACGGTGGCCGGCATCCCGAACGGCGCCAGGGTGTTGAGGAAGCTCCGGGCGGTGGCGGCCACCACCACCTCCCCGGCGTTCATCACCAGGCGCATCGGGGAGAGGTCCCAGCGGCGGTCGGCCATCCGGTGGGCGTGCTCACCGAGCAGCCCGAACGCGAAGTTGGGCGCCCAGGTGACGCTCACCCGGTGGCGGTCCGCCAGGTCCATCCAGCGCAGCGGGTCCTGCAGGATCCACGAGGTGGGCGCGTGGACCTGCCGGCACCCCAGGTAGAGGTCCCGCAGGTGGAACATCACCACGCCCGTCACGTGGTCCAGCGGGATCCAGTTCAGCGAGACGTCGTCCTCGGTCAGCCCGTTGACGGCGACCGCCGCCGCCGTCCGGGCCAGCACGTTGCGCTGGCTGAGCCGGACGGCCTTCGGCAGGCCGGTGCTGCCCGAGGTCAGCAGCATCAGGAAGTCGTCCTCGGGCCGGGACGGATGCCAGTCGGCGTCCGCCGGCCCCTCGCGCAGGGCGTCCACCGTGGCCAGCCGCAGCCCCGGCCAGTCCCGCTGCCCGGCCAGCTCGCGCAGCCCCGCCTCGCTCCCGGCGGAGGCGACGACCCACGGCCGGTCGAGCATCCGCCAGATGCCCTCCAGCTTGGCCACCGCCGCCGACGCGGCCCGGTAGGAGCCGGGCACGGTCAGCGGCACGGTCACGAACCCGCCGAGGACACAGCCCCACAGGGCCGCCAGGAAGTCCTCGGTGTCCTCGCACTGGAGGATCACCCGGTCGCCCGGGCGCAGGCCGCGCCGGCGCAGCCCGCCCAGGACGCGGGAGGCCTCCTCGGCCAGACTCGCGTAACTGCGGCGCACACCGGCGCCGTCGGCCCGGACGTGCACCACCTCGGCCCGCGGGCCGCCCGTCGCGGCCCGCCGCAGGGCGTCGGCCCAGGTCGCCACCGTCGGTTCGGGCCGCGCCGGGCCGGTGCTCAGCGAGGGGACGCCGCCGGCCGCGGCGGGCCCGGGCGCGCCGGCGAAGTCGGGCCGGCGCGGCGCGGTGGAGCCGGTGTGCCGGCGGCCGAGCGGCTCGGCGATCTCCTCCAGGCCCGCGGCGGCGGCCTCGACGCCCGGCAGCGCGGCCAGCGCGACCTGCCAGCCGGCCGCCCCGTCCGCGTCGATCCGCGGCAGCGCGGCCAGCGCGTCGGGGTCCGCCAGGCCGTCCCCGGTGCGCGGCAGGTCGGTGACGGCCACCAGCCGCGGGGCCCGGGCCGGGTCGGGTGCGGTACGCAGCAGCGCCTTCGCGGCCTGCTCGACGGCGCCCGCGCGGGTGGGCACCACCAGCACGGTCGCCCGCCCCCCGTCCTCCTCGCCCGGGGGCAGCACCAGGCAGTCACGGATGTCCGCGCAGGCCAGCACGGCCCGCTCCAGCGGCCCCGGGTCGAAGGCCGGGGCCGACGCCGCACCGACGCCGGCCGCCCGCCGGGCGGGCGCCGGCAGCGCGCCGATCCGGATCGCCGGATCGGCGGCGACGGCCGTCAGCAGCGCGTGCAGGGCCTCGGCCAACCCCCGTACGGTGTCGGCGTCGAACAGGTCGGTGCGGTACTCGACGTGGCAGCCGAGCCCGGCGGGGGAGCCGTCCTCGCCGGCGCGCTCCAGCACGTCCACGAAGAGGTCGAACTTCGCCGTCCCGGTCGGGCTCGGCGTCAGCGCCGCCGGCCGGCCGCCGAGCCGCAAGGCGGCCGGGTTGTTGTTCTGCAGCGCCAGCATCACCTGGAACAGCGGGTGCCGGGACGCGGAGCGCGCCGGGTTGAGGTCCTCCACCAGCCGGTCGAAGGGCAACTCCTGGTGGTCGAACGCCGCCAGGTCGAAGGCCCGCACGCGGGCGAGGAGTTCACCGAACTCCGGATCCCCCGAGGTGTCGGTGCGCAGCACCAGGGTGTTGGTGATCAGACCGATCAGGTCGTCCAGCGCCGCCTCACCGCGCCCGGCCACCGGCGTGCCCAGCGGGATGTCCGTCCCGGCGCCGGCCCGGGTGAGCACGGCCGCCAACGCGGCCTGCAACACCATGAAGAGACTCGCGCCGTGCTGCTCCGCCAACCGCAGCAGCGCGCGGTGCAGGTCGGCGTCGACGTCCACGACCACCCCGCCGCCCCGCCCGTCGGGCACCGCCGGTCGCGCCCGGTCGACCGGCAGCGCCAGCTCCTCGGGCAGACCGGCCAGCGCCGTACGCCAGAACGCGCCCGCCACCCCGAGCCCCGAGCCGCCGCCCGCCCGGCCGCCCGGCAACGCGCCCTGGTCCGACAGGACGCCGTCGTCCAGCAGGGTGCGCTGCCACAGTGCGTAGTCGGCGTACTGGACGGCGAGCGGCCGCTCCCAGCGCGGCGCGCGACCACCCGAGCGGGCGGCGTACGCGACGGAGAGGTCCTCGGCCAGCGGGCGCAACGACCAGCCGTCGGCGGCACTGTGGTGCAGCACGATCACCAGCACCTGCGCGCCCGGGCGGTCACCGTACAGGCCGGCCCACAGCGGCGTGTCGCGGGTCAGGTCGAACGGGTGCCGCTCGGCCGCGGCCACGTGCGCGTCGACCTCCCCGGCCGGGCAGTCGACCACCTGGAGGGTCGGACGGACACTGCCCGGCGGCCGGACCTCCTGGTACGGGGAGCCGTCGAGCTGCGGCAACACCGTGCGCAGACTCTCGTGCCGGTCGGTGACGTCGGCGAGCGCGGCCCGCAGGGCCTCCTGGTCGATCGCCCGGTCGAGCCGGACGACCAGCGGGATGTTGTAGGTGGCCGAAGCCGGATCCACCTGGTTCAGGAACCACATGCTCCGCTGCGCGAAGGAGAGCGGGATCCGGTCGGGGCGCTCCGCCGCCACCAGGGCCGGACGGGCCGGCTCCTCGCCCGCCCGCCGCCCGCCCAGCAGGACCGCGATCCCCGCCGGGGTCGGGGTGCCGAAGACCGCGGACATCGGCACCGCCACCCCGGTCCGCGCCCGCAGCCCGGCCAGCAGCCGCCCGGCCAGCAGCGAGTGCCCACCGAGGTCGAAGAAGCTGTCGTGGACGCCGACCGTGCCCTCCGGCAGCCGCAGCACCTCCTCGTACAGGCGGCACACCAGCGCCTGATCGGCGTCGGCACCGGCCCGGCCGCCACTGCCGGCCGCCGCGAAGTCGGGCGCGGGCAGCGCCCGGGCGTCCAGCTTGCCGTTGGGCGTCAACGGCAGCGCGGGCAGCAGCACGCACGCGCCGGGCACCATGTACTCCGGCAGCAGCCCCGCCAGGTGCGCCCGCAGCTCGGCCGGCGCCGGCGAGCCGCCCGGCCCCGCCACGGCGTACGCGACCAGCATCCGGTCCGCACGCCCCGCCGCCTCCCGCGCGACCACCGCCGCCTGCACCACACCGGGGTGACGCAGCAGCGCCGCCTCCACCTCACCGGGCTCGATCCGGAACCCGCGGATCTTCACCTGCTGGTCCGCGCGCCCCGCGTACTCCAGAGTGCCGTCCGCCGCCCGGCGGGCCAGGTCCCCGGTGCGGTACATCCGCTCGCCGGGGGGACCGAACGGATCCTCGGGGAAGCGTTCCGCGGTGAGCTCGGGCCGGTTGAGGTACCCGCGGGCCAGGCCCGGACCGGACACGTACATCTCACCCGTCCAGCCCGGCGGGACCGGCTGGAGGTACCGGTCCAGCAGGTGGACCCGCAGGTCCGGCAGCGGAGTGCCGATCACGCTGCGCCCCGCGCCCTCCTCGACCAGCGCGCGGGTGACCCGGTGGTGGGTCACGTGCACGGTCGTCTCGGTGATGCCGTACATGTTGACCAGGGCCGGCGTCTCGTCCCCGTACCGGTCCGTCCAGGGCCGCAGCTGCGCGGGCTCCAGCGCCTCGCCGCCGAACACCACGTAACGCAGCGCGAGGGGCTCGGCGTCGGCCGCGGCCTCCGCGTCGGCCCGGATCAACTGCTGGAAGGCGGACGGCGTCTGGTTGAGCACGGTGACCCGCTCGCGGCGCAGCAGGTCCAGGAACTCCGCGGGCGAGCGGGTGACGGCGTGCGGCACCACGACGAGCCGGCCGCCGTGCAGCAGCGCCCCCCAGAGCTCCCAGACCGAGAAGTCGAAGGCGTACGAGTGGAACAGCGTCCAGACGTCCCCCGGGCCGAAGTCGAAGTGGGCGGCCGACGTCTCGAACAGCCGCACCACGTTGGAGTGCGGGATCTGCACGCCCTTCGGGCGACCGGTGGAGCCCGAGGTGTGGATGACGTAGGCGATGTCCTCCGGCGCGGCGGCGCCGCTCCCGAGGGCGAGGTCCGCGGGGGAGTGCGCGGCCAACTCGCGGACGACGGCCGGATCGTCCAGGACGACCGCGGGAACGCCGGCCGCCGCCGGCAAAGCCGTCCCGGAGTCGGTCACCAGCAGGGCGGGAGCGGCGTCGGCGCAGACCGTCAGCAGCCGCTCCACCGGGTAACCCGGATCCAACGGCAGGTATCCGGCACCGGACTTGAGCACCGCCAGCAGGGCGACGACCAGCTCGGCGGAGCGCGGCAGGGCCAGCGCCACCAGCGTGCCCGGGGCCGCGCCGCGCTCGGTGAGCAGCCGGGCCAGCCGGTTGGCGCGGGCGTTGAGCTCCCGGTAGGAGAGGGCGGCTCCCTCGTGGGTGACGGCCGTGGCCTCGGGGGTGCGCGCGGCCTGCGCCTCGAAACGCGCGGACAGGGTGGCGTCGGCGCAGGGCGGCACCCGCCGGTCGGTGTCCGGGGCGGGCTGCTCGCCGGGCTTCAGCAGGCTCGTCGCCGAGAGCGCCAGATCCGCCGGGGCGTCGGCCAGTTGGTCCAGCAGGAGGAGGAAACGCTCCTGGTGGTCGGCCAGTTCCGCCGCGGTGTAGAGCGCCGGATTGGCGTCGAAGTCGATCCGCAGCCCCGAACCGGCCGGTGCCGGGCGGACGGTGATCGTCAGGTCCTCGACCACGCCACCGGTCAGGTGGCCCGCCACGGCGGGGTGTTCCCCGAAGTGCAGATCATGCGTGAACGGCACGTAGTTGACCACCGGACCGTACAACTGCCGCCCGCTGCCCAGCAGTTTGAGGTCACGGCGGAGATCCTCGCCGCGGTACTGCTGGTGCCGCCGGACCTCGCGCAGTTCGGCCGCCACCGAGCGGACCAGGTCGGCCACCGTGGCGCCGGGCCCGACCGCGACCCGCAGCGGGAGGATGTTCGACACCGTGGCCGGGGCCCGCAGGGCCGCCGAACCGGCGCGGCTCATGGTGGTCACCCCGAGCACGACGTCCGGCGAGCCGGTGGCCCGGTGCACGTACCCGGCCGCCGCCGCCAGGAACAGGTCCGCCCGCCCGGCGCCCAGACGGGCGGCGGCGGCCGACAGCCGTTCACCGGCCGGACCGTCGAGGTCGGTGGTGCGACGTAGGAAGGGCGCCGACGGCGGCGCGCTGCCCGCGGCGAGGGTGACGACCTCGGGGGCGTCGGCGAACCGCTCCGCCCAGTAGGCGCGGTCGCGCTCGAACCGGACCGAGGAGCGGTAGGCCTCCTCCTCCTCGACCAGCACCCGCGCCGACCGGAAGGCGCTCGGCGGCGGCTCCTGCCCGTTCACCAGCGCGGTGTACACCGCGGCCAGCCGCTGGAAGACCAGGGTGAAGGCGTAACCGTCGAGCAGGATGTGATGGGCCCTCAGATACCAGAACCAGCGGTCCGGGCCGGCCTTGAGAAGCGCGCAGGCGAAGAGCGGCCCCTCGGTGGGCTCGACCGGGGTCAGCAGCTCCTCGCGCATCCAGGCGAGGGCCGCCGCGCCCGGATCGTCGGCCGAACCCACGTCCACCAGGCGCAGGTCGAGACCGGCCTCCGGCGCCAGGACGGCCTGCGGCCCCTGCGCCGCCTCGGTGAGGCGCAGGCCGAAGACGTCCGCCTCGCCGATCGTGCGGCGCAGCGCCCGCTCGAAGATCCCGCTGTCGACCGGACCGTGGACCTCGGCGTACTCGCCCGTGTTGTAGACGCGGCCCGACGGATCCAGCTGCTGCCCGTACCAGACGCCCGACTGCGCACCGGTGAGCCCCACCGGCTGGGATCCGAGGGGCTGGGGCCCGGGCGGCCGGGGGGTGGTGCGCTGCGTCGGTGCGGGGGAGGGGGATCGGTCGCGGTCCTGAAGCACGATGCATCGTCCTAGGTCGAAAGCGGGCCGAGGCCGGGCACGGGGCCCGGCGCCGGGCGGCAGGCAGCCGCAGCGGCCGGCTGGGGTGGAAGCGAGTGGGTGGCCGACTCCTACGGGCGCGGCGGCTGCTCTGTCGGGTCTCCGTCGGCTCTCCGGCGGTGGTCGGCAGGCGTGGATCCGGCTCACGGACGCCGGTGGCGCCGCGGGTGCGGTGCGGCCGGAACCCTCGACCGGGTCGAACCGGCGCCGGCGATTTCCGCGCGACGCACGGCCGTCGTCCTGTTCGTCCTCGAAGGCAGCGCAGGTGCACACCGTGTCGAGGAACTGCCGTGAAATCGCCCTGGCGCGGCACCGCCCGGCGGGGAGCATGGTGGCTCGATCAGCCCCCGGACGCACATTCAACCCTTTGCACACCGCGGATTTCAAGAGCGTCCGGGAACGCGCCGGAGTACGCCCCCGTCCGCGCCGCCCGTCTCCCCTCGGCTGCCCCCGGTCAGGTGCCCCCGGGCGCCTCCCCTGGGGACGAGCCGTCTCGATAGTGACGTACCGTCAGTTTCGCTGGCCTCCCACAGTCACTCTGACCTGCGCAAACACCGGGTACAGCGAGGGGTTCCGGCGGGTCGGGATATGCCCGTGGCGCTTGTGGCCCCCTTGAAAAGGAGACCGGACTCCGCTTGACTGAGGCGACATGCCCACCTCATCCGGAGATGAGGGGGCTGGTCGGCGTACGTCACGTCAGATGCACCAGCCACTCGGGGGGAAACCAGTGGAAAGCCGCACAGCCGATGGCGGCATGCCGTTGATCGGGCCAGTCGTTCGTTCATTCGAAATGACCGGTGGAGATCCTTCGGCTGCCATCAAGAGTTCATCCAGAACCGGGGTTTGAATTCACTCACCGTGCGCCGAATCACCTCCCCGGCACGGGAGGAGCAACGGCGACGGTGTCCCGGCCGGGCCGGAGGCCGCCCGAATCCACGTCACCCGACGCGGCGCCGGCCGTCCCGGTCCACACCCCCGGGCAGAGCACACGACGGCGGGCAGGGCCAAGCCGTGCCACCGCCCGCCGTGCCCGCCGTCGGGGCCCCCGACGACGGGCGCCCCGAGATCCCGTACGGCCCACCGACGCACGAAGACGATGAAAGGCCAGTGGAGATGCACCGCAAGTTGTCCCCGGCGGAGACGCTGTACGTCAGCGCCTCACGGAGCAGGGCCGTGCTCACCTGCCAGGTCCACGGTGACGTCGACGAGAAGCTGCTGGGGGCGGCCGTCGACGCCAAGGTCGCCCAGCACCCCTCACTGCGCAGCCGGGTCGGACTGGTCGAAGGCGCCCCCGCCCTCCTGCCGCTGCCGGGCGAGCCACCGGCCCTGATCGTCCGGCCGCTCGGGCCCGGCGCCTTCGCCGAGGAGATGAACACCCCGTTGTCGGCGGACGGCCCGCTGTTCCGCGCCGTCCTGCTCCGCGGGAGCGGCGAGCACACCTTCGTCCTGAGCGTGGACCACACCGTCACGGACGGGCACAGCGCACTCGCCCTGCACGACGCCCTCTGGCGGACCTACGCCGAACTCGCTGACGGCGCCGGCGTTCCCGACGCGCGGCAGGAGAACTGGCCGGAGGCCGCCACCGACCTCCTCCCGCACTGCTCCGAACAGCGGATCGCGGAGCACCTCGCCCGCCGCCTCGACGAGTCGAAGCGCGGCCCGATCGCCTTCCTGCCGTACGAGGCGGCGATCGCGGGCCCGAGCACCGGGCCGGGCGGCGAGGGCCCGGGCGGTGACGGGTTGGGCGGTGACGGGTTGGGCGGTGACGGGACCGGCCAGCGCGTCCAGGTGCAGCGCGTGCTGCTCGAATCCGACGCCACCGCACGGCTCGTACGCTACTCACGGGCCGTCGGACTCTCGGTGCACGGCCTGGTGAGCGGCGCCCTGCTGGCGGCCCTGCGCCGCAGGCTCGGCGGCATCCCCGGACCGCTGGCCCTGGGATGCCTGTCACCGGTGGACCTGCGCGGCCGGGTGACACCGCCGATCGGCCGCGAGGTGATGATCCCGGCCGTCACGGGATTCCTCGACATCCTCCAAGTGCCCGCCGACGCCGACCCGCTCGCACTCGGCCGCGAGGTCGTCGCCCACCTGCGCACGGCCATCGAGCGTGGCGACTTCGTCCCGGAGACCCACATCCTGCCCGAGGTGATCGGCAACCCCGCGCTGCTGGCCACCAGCCTCATCGTGACCAACCTCGGCAGCGTGCCGGGCCCGCCGGCGCCAACCGGGCTGCGGCTCACCGGAATGCGCCTCATCCCCGTCCGCGAGCAGTACTACCCGCAGGCCGGGCGCGGACCGCTGATGGCCTGCGTGACCTCCTTCGACGGTCGCCTCGCCATCGAACTCCCCTACAGCACCGAGTGTTTCGGACACGAGCAGATCGGCGGGATCCGCGCGGACGTGGAGGCGGCCCTGCTGTCCTTCGCCGACCGCGACGGCGACACGGCGACGGTGGAGTAGCAGCGTGCCCACGATGACGCCGACCGTCCGCCCCGCCGACACCCGCACCTGCACGACCGAACGCGCCCACCCGGCCACCCCGCCGAAGAAGTACGGCCGCTCCGCGACCGGACCGCACGAACGGGACGTCGCGGCCCTCCTCGCGCGGGCCAAGGCCGGCGACCACCGGGCGGTCAACGACCTCCTGCTGCACGTCGCGTCCTTCGTCAGGCAGCTCTGCGTCCCGATCGCCCGGGAGCACAGCGCCGACGCCGCACAGGACGCGATGCTCGCGATCTTCCGCGGCGTCCGGGGGCTGCGCGACCCCACCGCCTTCTACGGCTGGGTCCGCGCCGTCACCGTACGGGAGGCGATCCGCACGTCCAACCGGCTGAACCAGACCCCCACCGACGTCCTTCCCGACCTCGTCCAGGACGCCAACCCCCTGGTCGCCGTCCACATCTCCGACGTGATGGAGCGACTGCCCGACCACCACCGCCAGATCCTCACCCTGCGCGCCGTCTACGGCCTCAACGAACAGGAGATGGCAGCCACCCTCGGCCTCCCCGTCGGCACCGTCCGCTCCCGCCTGCACCGCGCCCGCCGCAGCTTCGACACCGCCTGGCACCGGCCCTCCGCCTGACGGCCGCGCGACCCGACCCGACCAGCCGCCCGGGGCGGTGCATCGGACACCGGTCGAGGTCGCAGACGCTCTCGGAGCCGGCCCGGCAGTGCGCGGTCGGCCCGTACCGGGAGGCACCGGGACCGAGGCGGCGAGGTTCCGTGGTTCGGGGCGTGGACGGTGCGGGTGACCCCCGCGGGTGCGGGGGTCATCCGGCGTCCGCGAACTGCTGCAACAGCCAGACGACCTCCTCCCGGCATCAGCGGGGGTCAGCCGCGTGAGCGGCCCAATTTTGGCGAGTGGGGCTCTCCTCCCTGCGCCAGCAGGTCAGCCACCATGACCTGGCGGACTGCATCCCGCGATCAGCTGTGCGCGGCCGGTAGCGGTCCGCCCGTTGAGTCTCCGCGGTTCCGGTCACCGCCGGCTGGCTGTTGGTCAGCCACGCCGCTGGGCGTCGGCAGCAGCCCCGATCCACCGCCACGCTGCCGACGACGCACGCGTACGACAGGGCGTGCCCCCATCGCGCACATCACTGCACCCACCAAGGCGGAACCCCGTTCGGCACGCCTTCGGCGACCCGCGTGGGGCCGCGTGGCCGAGGGGGTTGGGAGGGGCGGTAGGCTGCGGCGCTCCACATCTTGATCAAGAGGGGGAAGAGACCGTGAGCGATGTGAACTGGGGACCGCCGCCCGGCGCCGCCGGACCGCCGCCGGGGGCGCCCGGGATGCCGGGCGGGCCGGGGTGGGGGTGGGCCGGCGCCCAGGGGCAGCCGTACGTGCCCGTTGCTCCGCAGCCCGGGGTGATTCCGCTGCGCCCGCTCGGGACGGGGGACATCCTCCGTGCGGTCCTGGCCGTGGTCAGCCGGTACGGCAAGGTGCTCTACCACCAGCTGCTGGGGGTGACGGTCGCGGTCCTGCTGGTGGTGCCGGCCTACGCGGCCTTCGCCGACGCCGCGCTGTCCGGGATCGTCGCGGACCTCCAACGGGATCCGTACCGGACGGCGACCGGTGGGCAGTTGGCCGCGATGATCGCGGTGGCCGGCGGCGGCTGGTTGCTGCTGGTCGGCTTCGCCCTCGCGACGCAGGTCATCGCGACGGCCACCGGGACGAAGGTGGTGCAGCACGCGGTGCTGGGCCGTCCGGTGACCGCCCGCCAGTTGGCCGCCGAGGCACGGCCGTACCTGTGGCCGGTGTTCGGGTCCTTCCTGCTGCTGGGGCTCAGCCTGCTCGTCGTGATGGCGGTCGGTCTGCTGCCGGTCGTCATCGCGGACCTCGCCGGAGCCGGCCCGTTCTCGCTGCTGCTGTTCCCGCTGGCGGTGCTCTCCGTGGGCGTGGGGATGTACGCGCAGGTCAGGCTGGTGCTCCAGATGCCCGTCCTGATCCTGGAGGGCGTCCGGCCGGTGGCCGCCGTCCGGCGGGCGTGGCGCCTCAACGAGGGTGCCTGGTGGCGCAGTCTGGGCATCCCGTACCTGGTGAGTCTGATCGGCTCGACCGTTGCCCAGATCCTGCTGTTGCCGTTCTTCGTCCTCGGTTTCGTGCTGATGTTCGCCCTCGGCGAGACCGGGGTGAACGGGTCCTGGGAGCCCGGCGCGGCGTCGGTGATCGGACTGGCGGCCAGCCTGTGCACGGGTGTGCTGGTGGTGGGCGTGGCCGGTGCACCGCTGATCCCGGTGACCAACGCGCTGTTGTACGTCGACCGCCGGATCCGCCGGGAGAGTCTGGACGTCGCACTGGCGCAGGCCGCCGGCCTCCACCCGGCCCCCTCCCACGCTGCGGCCGCCCACCCCGGTCCCCCGTCCCCCCGGGCGGAGCAGCCGCCGACCGCGGCTCCCGGGCCGTCCCCGGAAGCCACCGCGCCGTCCGTCCCGGCCCAGGATCCGGGTCGGGGGGAACCGGCCTCCGAGCGTCCGGACCCGGGCCCGGACGCGGACGCGGACGCGAAGGCGACCGGCCCGGCCCCGAGCTGACCTGCCCCGAGCTGACCGGGCCCGTCGGTGAATCCGGCACCGCCCGTGCCCGCCGCCCCACCCGGGGCGGCGGGCACGGGCCTTTCGGACCCGTCAGCTCCGGGCGGCCGCCTGCAGCAGCTCGACCACGTTGATCCTCTTCTGCCCGATCTGCTTGTTGATGCCGGCCAGCTGGGACTGCACCGGGTCCGCGCTGAGCGGACGGCCCGGCCGGGCGATGGTCACCCGCTGCATCCCGAGCGCGGCGTAGCCGCAGACTCCCGCCTCGCCGATCACCACGGCCCGGTCGGACTTGGGAAGGGTGACCAGCGCGGTGCTCACCTCGCCGATGAGCAGGAATCCGTCGCTGGCGAACCCGAACTGCACGCCCAGCGACCACTCCTCGATCAGGCCACCGCTGGTCTTCTTGTCGCCGAATCCCGTCTGGGCGTCGGCGTCGGTGGAGGCCGGAGCTGTGACGATGGTTCCGTCGAGGGGTGCGCCGCCCATGGTGCGGTTCTCCAGGATCGCCTTGCTCTGCACGGGGTTGGTGCCTCGGGTGATCACCACCGTGGGCTGGGCCTGCAGGCCGGCGAGGGTGGTGGCCTGGGCGTTCGCCTGCTGGGTCAGTTCGCCGGCGAGCGGTCCGTTCAGGTTGGCCAGACACCACTGCGTGGCCGCCTCGGATTCGACGACCTGGGCCTTGGCCTGGTCGAGCAGCCGGATGTAGACGCTGATGACGTCCACCTCCCGGAAGGTGGCGGCCTGCTCGTCGATCGCCACGAACACGATGGACTTCAGCACCGTGGCGCCGAAGGTCTCGTTCTTCGGCGCGTCGCCCTTCAGTCGCGGGGTGATGGCCTTGCAGGCGGCCGTCACGTCCAGGGTCGTGGATCCGTCGATCGTCAGCATGCTTTCCCGCCTTCGGAGTTGATCGCTGATGACGGATCCGGGACCCGCCCCCCCGTCGGAGCCCCGTCGTTCCCGGACCCCGGATCCGAGCATGGCAGCCGGGACCGTCCGCGCACCTGGATTCCGCAGAATCCCGGTCCTGCGCGGGACTTCCGCTGCGGGCCGGCCGCCACCTACCGTGCGGCCTCGGACGTCCGCGACCCGCCCTCGTCTGCGGGCGGGCCGGGGGAGTTCCCGGGCCGTGCCCCCGGGCTGCTCGCGGGGGCTGTCTGACCTGGCATGATCGACCCATGGTTGAACGAATCATCGCGGCGTGCGACGGAGCCGCCAAGGGCAATCCGGGGCCGGCGGCCTGGGCCTACGTGGTCGCCGACGGCGCCGGCGTCCCGCAGCGCTGGCAGGCGGGGCCGCTCGGGCACAGCACCAACAACATCGGTGAGCTGACCGCGTTGGAGCAGTTGCTGACCGCGACCGATCCCGCCGCGTCGCTGGAGGTGCGCCTCGACAGCACCTACACCCGGGACGCGGTGACCAAGTGGCTGGCGGCCTGGAAGCGGAACGGCTGGAAGACCGCCGCCGGCAAGCCGGTGGCCAACCAGGAGCTGATCCAGCGGATCGACGCCCTCCTGACCGGCCGGGACGTCACCTTCGTCTACGTCCCCGCCCACCAGGTCGACGGCGATCCGCTGAACGCGATCGCCGACAAGGCCGCCAGCGACGCCGCCCGCACCCAGGAGGGCTCCGCCGGGACGGCCGCCGACCTCCCCGTGCCGGATCCCGTCGCGGCCTCGTCCGGGCGCAGCACGCGCACCTCTTCCACCACGCGCACCTCCTCCACCACGAGGTCCGGATCCGCGGCGACGTCCGGGAGCGCGACGAAGCGGAGCTCCGCGGGCGGTGCCCGGACCCTGGCGGCGCGGTTCCCCGGGACGTGCCCGTGCAGCCGCCCGTACGCCAAGGGCGACCCGATCACCAAGGTCGGCAGCAGCTGGGGACACCCCGAGTGCGCGGGCGCCAAGGTCTGAGCCCCCGAGCCGCCGGGGCCCGGGTGGTGGCCCCGGCGCGTCGCGGGGGTGTCCGGGGCCGACCGGGCCGCCCGACTGCGCGCCCGGCGGTCCTTGACGCCCTGGTCGGGCCCTTGCAGGCTTCATCTCGCACGCGCCCCCGTCCGATCCGGTCCACTCGCCCCGGGAGACAGCCATGACGCAGGAACAGCCGCAGTCGCCCGGGAACTTCGGGGACCACCAGCTCGGCATCTACCTGAACGGCATGTTCGCGGACCTGACCCCCGAGCTGACGACCGACCTGGCCGCGCTGGAGGACCAGGCCCGCGCCGTGCTCGCGCCGGAGGCCCTCGGGTACGTGGTGCCGAGCGCCGGCAGCGGGGCGACCCACCGGGCGAACCGCGCGGCCTTCGACCGGTGGCGGATCGTCCCGAGGATGCTGCGCGGCAGCGCCGACCGGGACCTCTCCTGCACGGTGCTCGGCACGCCGATGCCTGCGCCGCTGCTGGTCGCGCCGATGGGTGTGCAGACGCTGGCCCATCCGGAGGGGGAGCTGGCCACCGTTCGGGCGGCGGCGGCGCTCGGCGTGCCGTACGTCCACTCCACCCAGGCCTCGCACTCCTTCGAGCAGGTGGCCGAGGCGGGCGGCGGCGCGCCTCGCTGGTACCAGCTGTACTGGCCCACCGATCGTGAGGTCTGCCTGAGCTTCCTGGAGCGGGCCAAGGCGTCCGGCTTCTCGGTCCTGGTGCTCACCCTGGACACGCCCGTGCTGGGCTGGCGGCCGGCGGACCTGGACCGCGGGTTCCTGCCGTTCCTGCGCAACGTCGGCATCGCCAACTACCTGACCGATCCGGCGTTCCTGGCCAAGCTCGCCAAGCCCGTCGAGGAGGATCCGGGGGCCGCGGCGCTGCACTGGGCGCAGATGTTCCCCAACCACGGCCTGAGCTGGGGCGACCTGCCCTTCCTCCGGGAGCACTGGGACGGCCCGATCGTGCTCAAGGGCATCTGCTCGGTCGAGGACGCGCGGCTCGCGGCGGACCACGGGATGGACGGGGTGGTGGTGTCCAACCACGGCGGCCGGCAGGTGGACGGCGCGATCGCGGCGCTGGACGCGCTGCCGGCGATCGCCGACGCGGTGGGTGACCGCATCACGGTGCTGTTCGACTCGGGTGTGCGGACGGGCGCCGACACCGTCAAGGCGCTGGCGCTCGGTGCGCGGGCGGTGCTGCTGGGGCGGCCCGTCCTGTACGGCCTGGCGCTGGCCGGCCAGCAGGGGGTCGACCACGTGCTGCGCTGCCTGCTCGCCGAGCTCGACCTCACGCTCGCCCTGTCCGGGCACGCCGGCCACGGCCGGCCGACCAGGGAGTCCCTGGCCGCCGCCCAGGACGGGTCCTAGGAGCCCTGAGCCCCGGACGGACCCTCGCCGGGGCCGTCCGGGGCGGTCGGCGGGGGCAGCGGCTGCTCCGCCCAGATGGTCTTGCCGCGCTCTCCGGGGCGCACGCCCCACCGGTCGGTGAGCTGGGCGGTGATGAAGAGCCCGCGGCCGCCCTCGTCGGCGTCGTCGGCGCGGCGCAGCCGCGGGGCGGTGCTGCTGTCGTCGGAGATCTCGCAGATCAGCGTCCGGTCGCGCAGCAGCCGCAGCCGCACGGGGCCGTCGGCATAGCGGACGGCGTTGGTGACGAGCTCGCTGACGATCAGCTGGGTGCTGTCCGTGAGCTCCTCCAACCCCCAGGCGGCCAGTTGCGCGGTGGCCAGCTTCCGGGCCTCGGCGGCGGCCCGGAGCGAGCCGGGGAGCGTCCACGAGGCCGTGTGCTCGGCGTCGAGCCCGTGGGTGCGGGCCAGTAGGAGGACGATGTCCCGTACCGGCTGTTCCGGTGCCAGGGCGTCGGCGATCGCGTCGCAGGTGTCCTGGAGCGAGGCGCGGGCGGTGGCGGTCACCCGGCGCAGCGCGTCCAGCGCCGGGCCCGAGCCGCCGAGCGCCGGTTCGGAGTGGTCGGGGGCCGGGCCGGCGCCGAGCAGGGCCGGGTTGTAGAGCAGCAGCGTGCTGCCCTCCGGGAGGGTGCGCTCGTGCACGGCGTACCGTCCGGTCGCCTGTCCGAGCATGGGCCCGGCGGGCAGGACGAGCGGTTCCACCTCGCCGTTCGGATGGATCAGTACCGGCGGGGGGTGCCCGGCACTGGACATGGTGCAGAGGCGGTTCACCGGGTCGTAGACCGCGTACAGGCAGCTCGCCCGGCAGGCGTCCTCGGGGGGCTCGCCGCCCGGGGCGGCCCCGGGCTGGCCGGCGAGGTCGTGCAGCCGTTCCAGGATCTCGTCCGGTGGCAGGTCGAGGTCCGACAGGGCGGCCAGGGCGGCACGCAGCTCGCCCATCGCGGCGGCCGCGTTGACGGGGTGCCCGATGGTGTCGCCCGCGGCCAGCGCCACCCGGGCCCCGGAGAGCGGGATGACGTCGAACCAGCCGCCGCCGTCGCCGGCGGGCAGGTAGGCGTGGGCGGTCTCCACGGCGGAGCCGGACGGGCCGGCGGGCTGGCGCAGGTCGCGTTGGAGGATCCGCGCCACCGACCGCTCGCGGGAGTACAGGCGGGCGTTGTCCAGGCACAGCGCGGCCCGCGAGGTGAGCTGCTCGGCGAGCGCCAGGTCCTCGCGGTCGAACGGGAGGGGATTGCGCCAGCGGTAGAGGCTGACCAGCCCGAGGACGACGCCCCGGGCGCGCATCGGCAGCACCATCATCGAGTGCACCCCGGCGCCGATGATCCGGCTGTCGCGCCTGCGGCTCGGGTCCAGCCAGGGGGTGTTCTCGTCCAGGTGCGGGATGAGCACCGGGGCGAGGTCCGCCAGCGCCTGCCGGTACGGCGTGCCGACCGGGTAGGTGCCGACGTCGCCGACGGACGGCACGCCCTGGCGGGAGACGTCGGCCAGCGAGCGGAAGCCCGCTCGGCGCAGTGGCGCGTTGTCGAGCACGGCCCCGGCCGCGGGGGCCTCGCCGCGCAGGACCGGGTCCAGCACGTCCACCGCCACGGCCTCGGCGAGGTCCGGCACCACGACGTCGCAGATCTCCTCCGCCGTGCGGAAGATGTCCAGGGTGGTCCCGATGCCGGTGGCGGCCCGGTTGAGCAGGCGCAGCCGGGCCTCGGCGCGGGCCCGGGGGGTGATGTCGGTGATGGCGAACGCCACCCCGAGCACGCCGGCGTCGGCGTCCTGGAGGCGGAAGCAGGCCACCGAGGCCACCGCCTCGCGGGGCGGGTTGTCGCGGTTGCGCGCGCGGATGCGCAGGTCCGGGACGGGTCTGCCGGTCTCCAGCACCCTGCGGGCGGTCCGCTCGACGAACTCGGGGTCGGAGACGTCGAAGGCCCGCAGGACCTCGGTGAGGGAGCGGCCGAGGAAGCGGTCGATCGGGAACTCCCGGATCAGCCGTGCCGCGGCGTTGACGCGGATCAGCCGCAGTCCCGGGTCCAGCAGGTGCAGGCCGACGGGGGACTGCGAGAAGAGCGCGTTCAGCAGAGCCCGGTCGAGGTGGTCCGCGCCCGGGTCGGGCTCGCGATGCGGGCTGTTCACGTTGAGGACCCAACTCTCACCGAACCGGGACGGAGCAGTCGGGCACGATCCAACCCCGAAGGGGCCGGGTTCGCCACCGTTGGGGGCCGTCCCGGCACCCGCTGTTCGCAGGGTCACCCGTTCGGGTGCCGGCGTGGCTCCGGAGCGCACCGGTGGGTCGCGGGGACGTGCCCGCGGATCCCGTCGTCCCGAGTAGCTCCCGCCGCGGCCCGCTCACTCCCCAGCCCGCTCACTCCGCGGCCCGCCCCCGCCCGGCGCCGGCCGGACGGGAACGGGCCGCCGGCCTCAGAACTGCAGGGCCCAGTAGTCGAGATAGCCGGCGAAGTACTCGGAGCCGCCGGTCACCCGCAGCCGCCAGACCCCGTTGGCCGTCCTGGCCGAGGCGTCCAAGCCGAAGATCGTGTGCACGCCCGCGTTGAACGAGCCGGCGAAGAGCGCCTCCTTCAGCCGGTAGGCGGTGCCGTCGGGGGCGACCAGGTCGATGACCAGGTCGTCGGGCCACTGGTGGACGACGTCGACCACGACGTCCAGGTTGGCCGGAGCGCGGCCGGCGACGCCGGTCACGGTCACCGACGACTCGATCGGGGCCTCCTCGATCGGCACGTCGACGGCGTTGGTGAACCGCGGGCCGGGCGGGCGGTTCGGGATGCTCCCGGTGTACAGCAGCCGGTCGGGCGTGCCCGGCTCCAGCCCGTGCAGGGAGCCGGTGGTGGCGGCCGAGGTGAGTGCGGCGGCCACCTGGGCGGGGGTGGCCGTGCGGTGGTCGGCCAGGTAGAGGGCGGCGGCGCCCGCGACGTGCGGGGAGGCCATCGAGGTGCCCGACATCGTGGTGTAGTCCTCGTCGTAGGCGATCCCCGCCGAGGTGATGTCCGAACCGGGCGCGTAGAGGTCCACCAGCGGACCGAAGTTGGAGAACCAGGAGGCGCTGTCGTCGCTCTCGGTCGACCCCACGGTGATGGCCGTGGGCACCCGGGCGGGGGAGTGCTGCGAGGCGTCCAGGCTGTCGTTGCCCGCCGCGACGGTGTACGTCAGCCCGGAGGCGATCGAGTTGCGGACGGCGGTGTCCAGCACGTCGTCGGGGTCGCCGCCCAGGCTCAGGTTGACGACCGCCGGCCTGACGGCGTGGGCGGTCACCCAGTCGATCCCGGCGACGACCCCCTCGACCGTCCCGCTACCGCCGTTGTCGAGGACCCGCACGGCCACCACCGAGGCCTGCTTGGCCACGCCGTACGTGGCGCCGGCCACGGTGGCGGCCACATGGGTGCCGTGCCCGTGCCCGTCGTCGGCGTCGGAGTCCCCGTCGACGGCGTCGAACCCGTACGAGGCCCAGCCGCCGAACTCCTCGTGGCTGATCCGCACACCGGTGTCGACGACGTACGCCGTCACACCCCGCCCGGCGGAGGCCGGGTAGTCGAAGCGGTCGGTCATCGGCGGGCGCCGCTGGTCGATCCGGTCCAGCCCCCAGGACGGCGGCGCCGACTGACTCCCGTCGAGGGAGACCCGGCGGTTCTGGACGACCTCGGCGACCGCCGGATCGGCGGCCAGGCGGCGCGCCTGGCGCTCGGAGAGCTCGGCGGAGAACCCGTGCAGCGCCGCGTCGAAGCTGCGCCGGACCTTGCCGCCGTAGTGGGCGGTGAGCGAGGCGCCCTGCCCGGCGACGGACTTCGCCGCCTGCGGGGTGAGGAGGACGAGGTAGCTGCCCGCGATCGTGCCCGGTGTGCCGGCGCCCCGGACGACACCCTCCGGGCTGCTCGCCGCGGCCGGCAGCACGCCGCCCGCGCCCAGTGCGAGCGCCGCGGCCAGGCCCCCTGCGGCCAGCCCCCGCCACACCTGCCGCCGTGCTGTCATCGGCGTTCCTTCCCCCTGGAGGCGCCCCGACGGTCGCGGCGGCCACCCGCCCCGACGGGCTGGTGGTGCGGCCGACCTGGCCGGGTGCGCGGGCGCGGGGCGCGTCGAACGGCTGCACCCCGGTGCCGTCAAATGGTATGTCCCCAGAAAAGATTGACGCAGCATCAGGAAATTCACAAGGAGTCCGCCGGGTGCGCGGAGGTCCTGGACGGCCGGCCGCACCGCGCGTGCGACGGGCGGGCGCGGATCGGCGTTCTCCGGTCCGCGGGCGGCCCGTCCGGGCATACTGGCGAAAGGCGGCAGGCCTGCTGCGGGTGTGCTGCCGGTGCATCAGTTCGCTTCTGTGACACGTGAGTTCACAGATCAGACCGGGCCTGCGGTGGTACCTCCCTCACTCACCGGGGCCCGGCACCCCGAGCCGGAGGAGCCGCATGCAGGACGAGACGCCGGCCGAAGAGGTGGCTGACCGGGCCCGATCGGCCTTCGAGCTGAGCGGTCGCCTGGTGGCCTCCGGTCGCTACGAGGAGGCCCTGGCGGCGACGGACGAGGCCGCCCGACTCCTCCGGGAGGCGGGCACGGCCGCCCCGTCCACCGGTACGGTGCCCCGCCCGCGGACGCCCCGGGGCCGACGGACCGGCCCCGATGCCGGGCCCGGCTCCCCGGCGGACCTGCTCGCCTACGCCCTGGTCCTGCGCTGCGAGGCGCTGGCCAAGCTGGGGCGGTGGGACGACTGCCTGCGCACCGCCACCGAAGCCGTCGCCATGGCCCGCGCGCAGCAGACCGACGTGCCGTTCGCCGCACCGTTGGCCGCCACCCTGCTGGGCCTCGGCACCGCCCTGTGGGGACTCGGGCGGCCGCAGGAGGCGGTCGTCCTGACCCGGGAGTCCGTCCGCCTGTACCGCGGGCCGGCCCGTACGGACGTCCTCCACCGGGTGCAGCTCGCCACCGCCCTCAACCTGCTCGGCGTGGTGCTGTCCCGACTGGGCCTGCACGTCGAGGCGCTGAAGGTCACCAAGGAGTCCGTCACCCTGCACCGCAGGCTGGCCGCCACGGACCCGGCCACCCACACCCCCGGGCTCGCGCAGGCCCTGAACAACCTGGCCCGGCGCCTGTCGGCCCGGAACAGGAGCCGCCGGGCCCTGAAGGCCGCACAGGAGGCCGTGGCACTCTTCCGGAAGCTGGCGGCGGTCAACCCGGCGGTCCACCGGCGGGACCTGGCGATGGGGCTCGGCAACGTGGCCCGGATGCACGTGCGCCGGGAGGAGTCGCTGGCGGCCGCCCAGGAGTCGGTCGAGATCCTCCGGGAGCTGGACCGCGCCGAACCCGGCGTCCACGGCGCGCTGCTGGCCGATTCCCTGACGCTGTTCGCGGCCGCGCTGGCCGACCTGGGCCGGTACGCGGCGGCGGTCGAGGTGACGGTCCAGGCGCTGGCGATGATGCGGGAGCAGGCCGCGATCAACCCCGTGGCGCGGCGGGGCGACCTCGCCCTGGCCCTCGCCTTCTTCGCCCGGGTCCGGGCCGAGGCCTCGGTCGACCTGCCCGCGGGGCTGGCCGCCGCCGAGGAGGCGGTCGGGATCCTGCGCCCGCTCGCGGCCGAGGTGCCGGCGCTGTACGCCCCCGCCCTCGCTGAGGTGCTCGCCCTGGAGGGCCGGATGCGCTCGACCGGCGCGGGGAGCGGCGGATAGCACCGCCGGCCCGACCTCCCGGGGCCGGCCGGGCTTGACCCTGACCCGCGCGTCAACGGTTAGCGTCTCGGTGTCCGGCGGCGCAGCCCTGCCGCCCCGCTCCGAACTCCCTTTCAGGAGGCCCAACATGACCGCATCCCTCCCGCGCAGTGCCCGCGAGGTCCGGCTCGCCGCCACCCCCGGGGGCCTGCCCAGGCAGGAGCACTTCGCCGTCGTCGAGACCGCGCTGCCCCGGCCCGGAGCGGGTGAGGTACTCGTGCGCAACCGCCACTTCGTGGTCTTCCCCGGCCTGCGCACCCTGATCGGCGGGGAGACCGACGGCCTCCCGCTGCCGCCGCTGCGCAGCGGTGACCCGCTGTTCGGCCCCGCCGTCGGCGAGGTCGTGGCCGCACCGGCCGACAGTCCGCTGCGACCCGGCGACACCGTCGTCCACCTGCTCGGCTGGCGGGAGTACGCCCTGGTGCCCGGCGCCCGGTGCACCCCGGTGGACGACACGCTGCCCGACGCCGTCGCCCACCTCTCCCCGGGGTCCGCCGCGTACGGCGCGCTGACCCGCCTGGCGGAGGTCCGCACCGGCGACACCGTCCTCGTCACCGGCGCGGCCGGGGCCGTCGGCTCCCTGGCCGGGCAGATCGCCCGACTGCTCGGCGCCCGGCGGGTGATCGGCAGCACCGGCTCGCCGGAGAAGGCCGACCGCCTGATCGCCGAACTCGGCTACGACGCCGTCGTGCTGAGGGGCGCCGGCCCCCTGACGGCCCAGCTCGCCGAGGCGGCGCCGGAGGGCATCGACGTCCTGCTGGACACCGTCGCGGGCGACCACCTCGTCGCCGCCATCGACGCGGCCCGGCAGGGCGCGCGGTTCGCCCTGGTCGGCGCGCTGGCCGGGCAGATGTCACCGGACCGGGCCGGCGGCAGCGCGCCGGTGGAGATCGACGCCTTCCGCTTCCTCGTCAAGGGCATCTCGATGCGCGGCTACAGCGGCGTCGACCACCCCGACGTGGAGCAGGAGTGGATCGGCCGGTTCGGCGCCTGGCTGCGCTCCGGGGAGATCGTCTTCCCGCACACGCGGATCGCGGGCATCGATCGCGCGCCGCTGGCGTTGCAGGAGATGATCGAGGGCCGGCACTTCGGGGCCGTCGTGGTGGACGTGTAACGGCGTTGGTGCGGTGCCCGGTCGGCCGACCCGACCGGTGCCGACAGGGAGGGCGGGGCGGGATGCGGATCGGTGAGGCGGCGGCGGCCACCGGGGCGACACCTCGGGCACTGCGGTTCTACGAGCAGCGCGGCCTGCTGCCCCCGCCCGTCCGCACGGCCTCCGGCCAGCGCGAGTACGGGCCCGCGGAGGTGGCCCGGGTCCGCGTCATCCGCGACCTGCTGGCCCTCGGCCTGACCGTCGAGGACCTGCGCGGCTGCGCCGACCGCCTCCACCTGCTCGACGGGGACCAGCCGCCGCGGTGCGGGTCCGTCGAGCCGGGCACCCCCGGCTCCGGGGTGGTCGGCCGACGGCTGGCCGTGCTCGACGCCGAGCTGGCCCGGCTGGCCGGCCTGCGGGAGAACCTCGCGCGGCGCGCGTCCGGTGAGGGCTGACCCCGACCCGCACTCCTCGACCGCTCTTCTCCCTACCAGCCGGCGCGGCGGACGGCGCACGGCCCTCGGCGCGCGCCCGCCCGGTCGGCGAGGGCCGGTCGGGTTTGACCCCGAACCACCCAGCCGCTTTGCTGTCACGGGTCGACACGGGGTCGCCCGGTCGGATGGTCGAGGGAAGCGCTGGAGATGGCGGGCAGGAGATCGTTGGGGCGGCCGTTCGGGTGGCTCTGGGCGGCGTACGGGGTCAGTGCGTGCGGCACCTGGCTCGCCTTCGACGCGCTCCCCGTGACCGCCGTGCTGGTGCTGCACTCCGGGCCGGCGGCGGTGTCGGTGCTGGCCGCCTCCGCGGCGGCGGTCGGGGCGCTGGTCGCGGTGCCGCTCGGCCCGTGGGTGGAGTTCCGCCGCAAGCGGCCGGTGATGATCGCGATGGACCTCGCCCGGTTCGCGGCCCTCATGACCGTTCCCGCCGCCTACGCGCTCGGCCTGCTCGGCTTCGCCCAGCTCCTGGTCGTCTCGGTGGTGGTCGCCGCGGCCGGGATCACCTTCACCGCGGCCGGCGGCGCGCACCTGAAGACCTTCGTGCCGCCCGAGGACCTGCTCACGGCCAACGCCCGGTTCGAGTCCACGAACTGGACCGCGACCATGCTCGGACCGCCGCTCGGCGGGGCCGCGATCGGGCTGTTCGGCCCGGTGGTGACGATCGTGGCCGACGCCGTGAGCTTCCTGCTGTCGGCCGTGGGGATCCGCGCGATCGGCGGCGGCGAGCCGCGTCCCGTACGGACCGGCGGATCACGGCTCCGGGCCGGCGACCTGCTCGAAGGATGGCGCCACATCCTGGCCCACCGGGAGCTGCGCCCGCTGTTCTTCAACACCGTCCTGGTCAACAGCCTGATCATGGCCACCGCGCCGCTCCTCGCCGTCCTCCTGCTCGGCCCGCTCGGCTTCGCCCCCTGGCAGTACGGCCTCGCCTTCGCGGCGCCCTGCGTCGGCGGCCTCCTCGGCTCCCGGCTGGCCGGTCCCCTGGTCGCGCGGTACGGGCGGCAGCGGGTCATGCGCACCACCGGGATCCTGCGCGGGTGCTGGTCGCTCGGGTTGGCCTTCGTCGGCCCCGGCACCGGGGGGCTCCTGCTGGTCATCGCCGTCGAACTCGGACTGATCACCTGCATGGGTGTGTTCAACCCGGTGTTCGCGGCCCACCGGCTGGACCTGACGGCGGCGGACCGGGCCGTCCGCACCCTGTCCGCGTGGTCGGTGAGCGCGAAGGCCGTCACCGCGCTGCTGACCGCGTCGCTGGGGTTGCTGGCCGGCGTCACCGGCCCCCGTACCGCGATCGCCGTCGCCGGTCTGCTGCTCCTGGCCACCCCGCTCCTCCTCCCGCGACGCGATCGGACGCCGCACCCGGAGCCGGCACCTGCGCCCAGCGCCGCGTGACGGGCCGGCGCCGCGTGACGGGCCGGCCCGCGTGACGGGCCGCCTCGTGGAGGTCCGTTGCCGGCGGCGTGTCCGAATGTGACGCCAGACCGTCATTGTGGTCATGGTGTGGCGCGGAGAGGATGGGCTCATGCCCCTTCCGCACCGTGTCGTCATCGCGGTCTTCCCCGACGTCGACCTCCTCGACGTCACCGGCCCGGCCGAGGTCTTCGCGCTGGCCAACCGGCAGACCGCGGGCCGCGCCGGCTACCGGGTCCGCCTCGCCGGGCCGGTCGCCGGCGCGGTACGGACCTCGGCCGGCGTGCGACTGCTGGCCGATCTCGCCTTCGACGAGGTCGGCGGGCAGGTGGACACCCTGCTGGTGCCCGGTGCGGTCGACCTGACCGAGGACGGCCCGGTGGCCCGGATCGACACCGACGTCGTGGCCTGGGTGAAGGAGACCGCGCCGCACGCCCGCCGGGTGGCATCGGTGTGCGTCGGCGCGCACGTGCTGGCGGCGGCCGGCCTGCTGGACGGGAGGACGGCGACCACGCACTGGTCGACCGCCGCCCAGCTCGCCGCCGACCATCCGGCCGTCACCGTCGACCCGGACCCGATCTTCGTCCGGGCCGACCGCGGCCGGCTGTGGACGGGCGCCGGCATCAGCGCCTGCCTGGACCTCGCGCTCGCCCTGGTGGCGGAGGACCTGGGCGAGGAGGTCGCGCTGGCGGTGGCCCGGCAGCTGGTGATGTACCTCAAGCGGCAGGGCGGGCAGAGCCAGTTCTCCGTCCCGCTCAGCCGGCCCGCCTCGGACCGCCGCGACATCGACGAGCTGCGCCTGTGGATCGCCGAGCACCTCGACCAGGACCTGTCCGCGGAGGTGCTCGCGGCCCGGATGTGCCTGAGCGAGCGGCACTTCGCCCGCGTCTTCAAGCAGGAGACGGGCGCCAGCCCCGCCTCCTACGTCGAGGCCGCCCGGGTCGAGGTGGCCCGGCGCCTGCTGGAGACCACCGACGGCGCGCTCGACCGGGTCGCGGCGGCGGCCGGACTGGGCTCGGCGGAGACCCTGCACCGGGCGTTCCGCCGCCAGCTCGCCACCACACCCGCCGCCTACCGCCGCCGGTTCCGCACCTTGACCGCCTGACCGCCTGACCATCTGACTGCCTGACCGCCTGACCGTCCGGCTGTCTGACCGCCTGACGGCCGACCATCCGGTCCGGGGCCCGATCCCCGGACCGCTCCCTCCAGCGGTTCCCACCGCGCCCCCCGAGTGCGCAGGTACGGCGCTCTGCTTCGCCATGCCTGCTTCCACCTGCCACGAAAGGCTTCCGATGACCACGAACCAGCCCTCCACCGACCAGCGTTCCACCGACCGGTCCGCCACCGCCCGGTCCGTCACCGACGCCCCGCCCTCCAGCAGCCTGCGCGAGGTCTTCGGCCTGGACAACCGGCCGCCCCGGCTGGGCGAGTCGGTCCTCATCATGATCGACTTCCAGAACACCTACCGCACCGGCGTGATGGCCCTGGAGGGCGCCGAGCAGGCCCTCGCCGCCGGCGCCCGGTTGCTGGAGCGCGCCCGGGCCGCCGGCACCCCGGTCGTCCACGTCGTCAACGACGGCGGTGAGAACACCCCCTACGACATCCGTGCCCGGATCGGCGCCATCAGCGACGAGGTGGCCCCGGCGGCCGGTGAGGCGGTCGTGGTCAAGCAGGTCCCCAACGCCTTCCACCGCACCGAATTGGAGAAGATCCTGACCGACCTGGGCGCCGCGCCGGGCGCCGGCAGGGACCTGGTCATCGCCGGCTTCATGACCCACATGTGCGTCAACCACACGTCCCAGGGCGCCTTCAACCTCGGCTACCGCCCCACCGTCGTCGCCGAGGCCACCGCCACCCGTGCCCTCACCACCCCGGACGGCGCCGTCCTGTCGGCGGCCGCCCTCCAGGCCGCCGCCCTGACCACCATCACCGACCTGTTCGGCACGGTCGTCCCCACCGTCGACGCCCTGCCGGTCTGACACCGATGTGTCCCGGCCGCCCCGGACCGGTCGGGGCGGCCGGGGGCAGCCGGGACACGGTCGGCCTTCGATGGTGCGGACGCGGTCAGGCGGGCTGCCACAGTTCGATCCGGTTGCCCTCGGGATCGGTGACCCAGCCGAAGCGTCCGACGCCTTCTATGTCCTGCGTCTCGGCAGCGACGTTCGCTCCCTTGGTGCGCAGTTGCGCGAGCATCGCGTCCAGGTCGCGGACCCGGAAGTTGAGCATGGCCTGCTGGCCGCGGGACCCGAAGTACTCGGTGTCGGGCTCGAAGGTCGCGAACACCGTCGGCCCGGCCTCCTGACGCCAGAGGCCGTTCTCGTCGGCTTCCAGGCCCAGGCAGTCGCGGTACCAGGCCCCCAGGGACGCCGGGTCGGCGGCCCGCATGAAGTACCCACCGATTCCAAGCACGTGTTCCATACGGCCATCCTGCCAGGACGGCGATCGGCCCGCCGGGCACCACGCCCGCCGCCCGTTTCCTGCCCCGCGCGTGGGCTGGACGAGGGTTCGTCGACCCTCGTCGGACGGGCACCCGGGGTGCCTTGACAGACCAAGTAATTAGCCGCCATATTATCTACATGACGAGGGACGGTGGCATCGACGGCGAGGCGCCCACGCTCGACCAGGCCAGGCGGCAGGTCGAGCACTACGGCCTTGAGGTGGATCCGCAGGCGGTGCTGGTCGCGGTGCGGCTGATCTCGGCCGGCGCGAGGGTCGGCCGGGCGGCCGAGGTGCACTTCGCCCGATTCGGCCTGTCGACCGGACGCTACCGGCTGCTCGCCGACCTGGAGGACCACGGGGGGGAGAAGTCCCCCTCGCGTCTCGCGGAGGACCTCGACGTCTCCAGGGCCACGGTCACCGGCCTGCTGGACGGCCTTGAGCGCGAGGGGCTGGTCGCCCGACGTCCGTCCGTCGAGGACGGCCGGGGCACGGTGGCCGTCCTGACCGCGCGCGGGGCGCAGCGCCTGCGCGACATGGCCGCCGATCACTTCGGGCGGCTTGAGGCGATGGTGGGCGGGCTCTCTGTCGAGGAGCGTGCGGTGTTCCTGGATCTGCTCGCCCGGGTCGTGCGCGGCAGCGCGGCCCTGGTCGCCGACTGACCCGGCTTCGGTCGGTCGTGGCCCCGCCTCCGGGCAGGGCCCTTTTTACGAGGCAATAGTTAGCCGCCTAATTATCGTGGCGGAGCGGCCCTGCCGGCGCTCGCCGCGACCCGTCGCATCCCCATCATCCGCACGAGAAAGAGGCCGACATGCCCGCAACGAAGGTCAGAAGGAGCCGTGACCGGGCCGCCGTCCGGCCGTCCCGGCCGTTCATCCTGTGGCGCGAGGTGCTGACCGCCTACGCCGCCCCCGCGCTGATGGCCGGTACCGCCGGTGTCGTCACCGGGCAGCGGGACCTGGTCGTGGCCGCCTGCACCTCCATCGCCGGCACCTCCGCCGTGGTGGCGTTCCTGGTCGGTGCCTGGCTGCGGCACGGCGGGCGGCCCCGACGGTGGACCGTCGCCGTGCCGCGCGTCGTCCTGGCCGCCGCACTCGTCGTCGTCGCCGCCGGCGCGGCGGCCCTGCTGGGGTGGTTCGTCGCCCAGTGGCTGCCCGCCCACACCGCGATCCCCGCCACCCCGTGGCTGGTGCGCCTGCGCATCGACCTGCCCGTCTCCGCCGTGCTCGCCACCACCATCGTCACCCTGCGCTGGCGCAGCACCACGAGGCCGTCCCCCCAGTAGCCCACCCCGGCGCCGGGGACACGCATCCCGATGCCGGGCCTGCCCACCCGCCCCACGATGCCAGGCCTGCCCACCCGCCCCACGATGCCGGGCCTGCCCACCCGCCCCACGAGTCCGGGCCCGACCGAGCCCGCCCCGGCCGCATCCGCCGCCGGGAAGTCACCAAGGAACGAGCACACGATGATCGTCGTCATGGGAGCCACCGGAGCGACCGGGAACGCCCTGCTCCACAGCCTCCTCGCACTCGGCGCGCCCGTCCGAGCGCTGACCCGCACGCCGCACAGGCCGATCCCCGGGATGGCCGGGGCACCCGACCCGCAGGCCGAGGTCCGGTACGCCGACGCCGCCGACCCGGACTCCCTGCGCGCCGCCTTCGAGGGTGCCGACCGGCTCTTCCTCGCCATGGCCAACAGCCCCGCCCAGGTCGAACTCGAAACCCGCGTCATCGACATCGCCGCCCGCAGCGGCATCGGACACATCGTCAAGATCTCCGCGCCCGCCGCCGAACCCGACTCCCCGGTCGCCGTCTCCCGCGGACACCGCGCCGTCGAGGATCACCTGCGGGCCAGCGGCCTCACCCACACCGTCCTGCGCCCCTACGCGTTCATGCAGAACCTCCTACGCCTGGCCCCCACCGTCGCCCAGGGGATCATCCTCGGCACGGCGGGTGACGCGCCCTTCAACCACGTCGACTGCCGCGACATCGGCGACGTCGCCGCCGCCGCCCTCACCAGGCCCGAGATCGCCGGAGGCACCTACACCCTCACCGGCCCCGAGGCCGTCTCCTACTCCGAAATCGCCGCGCGGATGTCGACCCTGACAGGTCGTCAGATCCGCTACGTGAACCTCGCCCCGGACGAACTGCGCCAGGACCTCGTCCGCAACGCCCACCTGCCCGGCTGGCTCGCCGAGCACGTGACGGAGATCCAGCAACTCGCCGTGACCCGACCCGAGAGCCCGACCAGCACCGTCGTCGACATCCTGGGCCGCCCGCCCCGCACGCTCGACGCCTTCCTGCTCGAACACCAGGCCCACTTCCGCCGGTAGGACGCAGCCGCAGGCGGTCCGGCGCAGAACCCGGCACGGGCGTACGAGGCCGCGCGGCCTCGTACGCCCGTGCCGCGTGAGCAGCGGCGTTCAGCGCCGGGCGCGCAGGCGGACCCCGACGAAGGCGGCGCCGGCGCCGAGCAGGGCTAGAGCCAGGCCACCCCAGAGGAGGGCGGTGTCGGAGCCAGCGGACGCCCGGGCGGCCGGCTCTCCGGCGAGCGGCACCACCTGGGTGGCCTCGGCCGTGCCTGCGAGGCCGACCGTCCCGGCGGGTGCGTCGGCCGCCGCGGGGGCGGGGTTCTGCGCGGGTACGAGAGGCGGCGCAGCTGCCGACCGGGGCGCGACGGGCTCGGCGGCGACCGACTGCTCGTCGAGGGCGCCGGCGGACGGCCGGGCGTCAGCCGCCACCGAGTCGGTCGAGGCCGAGGTCGCGGTCGAGGCCGAGGCCGTGGTCACCGTC
The DNA here is from genome assembly GCF_042673745.1 of Kitasatospora sp. NPDC057015. Lineage (NCBI taxonomy): Bacteria > Bacillati > Actinomycetota > Actinomycetes > Kitasatosporales > Streptomycetaceae > Kitasatospora > Kitasatospora sp. NPDC057015. The sequence goes on along the minus strand of NZ_JBHUSG010000001.1, from coordinate 68,803 downwards.
GGGGACGGTTCGGCGGTGGCCGGCCGGTCGGCCGGGTGCGCGACGGTCAGGGTGATCGCGTTCAGCCTCCCGTCGGGGGCGACGCCCGAGTAGACCTGGATCCGGGTCCGGTCGGCGGGCGCCTGCGCCGACAGGCCGACGCGGAAGAGGAACCGGTGCGCGCGGCCGTCGGCGAGCGGCTCGGCGAGGGCGGAGGTGTCGGCCGAGATGACGGGGTCGCAGCCGTAGTGCAGCTCCAGCGGCGTCCAGCGGCCGTGGAACATGACCTCGACCGAGAGTTCCTCGATGTGGAGCAGCGTCCCGGTGCCGTGGCCGCCGGCCTGCTCGTCGTAGAGCGCGAAGCCCGGGGCGACGCGCTCCATCGGTGCGCCGCTGAGGTTGGCCTCCTCCACGCCGATCTCGATCTTCGGGCCGCCCGCGGTGATAGCGGTGGGGACGACCGGGATGAAGCCGGTCACCGTGGCGCCCCGGGGTGCGGTGTCCCCGGTCGTGGTGGGGGCGACGGCGGTCGCGGTGCTGCTGCGGGGCGCGTCGCCGCAGGCGTGGGCGGTGGCGCCGCCGACGGTCAGCGGCAGGCCCGCGCCGATGACGAGGGCGGCGCCGGCGAACGCGGCCTGGCGGGCGAGACGGGGGAAACCGGGCGTACGCATGGCAGGGGTCCCAGGGATCGTGAGATGGACGTGGCGGGTGAGGGTGTCCGGCACCGCGGTTCCCGGTGGTCGCCGGCTCCGCCTCTCCGTGCCCTTCACATGCATGGACGCGTCTGCGCGGCGGTGGTTGCGAGTGGCGGCGAACTGCCCTCCAGGATCGCCCGAACGGCCCCGCGGGCCGCCGGTGGATCCGTCCCCTGTCCTACCGCACGCAGGGGGCCGATCGGTGGACCCGGGCGGCCGACCGGCCGGGCGTCGCCCCCGTTCCCGAGCCGGGCGGGGAGCATCCGGTCGACCCGGCGGGTCCGGGGCGGACGGCAGGGACGGTGGATGCCCGCGGGCACTGTCGCGGGCGGCCAGGTCTTCCGTACGGTGGCGGGATGACCGACATTGAGCAGCGGGACGACCGGAAGACCGACCTTCATGTCCGCCTGATCGGCGGAACTCGGCTGGCCGGCGCGGAGGTTCACCGTCGCACCGTGGCCGCCTCGCTCGTCGGGGGAGTGGACATCGACCTGACGGAGGTGGAGATCCCGGACGGCGCCGAGCTGCGGATCACCAGGATCGGCCTGGTCGGCGGGGTGACGCTGCGGGTGCGTCCGGACGTGCGGGTGGTGGTCGGCGGGATCCGGTTGGGCGGCGTGCGCGACGACGGACCCGGCGAGCCCGGCGGTCCGACCGTGCGCCTCGACGCCTGGGGTCTGGTGGGCGGGGTCCGGGTGGATCGCGACTGACCGGGGCGGGGCGGGCGGTTCGCCCGGGGGCGCCGCGGTGGGGTGGTGGCGCGGGGGAGCCTTGACACCAAAAAGTGTGAGTGGTTGAGTACTCACATGCAGACGGAACGACGACGCCAACTCTCCACCGCCGACGAGCGCCGCGACACGGTCCTGCGGACGGCGATCGGAGCGTTCGCCGCCCGTGGTTACTTCGGCACCACCACGACCGAGGTGGCCAAGGCCGCCGGCATCTCGCAGGCCTATGTCTACCGGCTCTTCCCGAGCAAGGAGGCGCTGTTCGTCGCGGTCGTCGAGCACTGCCTGGTCCGGGTCCGGGCGAGCCTGGAGGTCGGCGCGGCGGAGGCCAAGGGTGGCTCACCCGAGGCGGTGCTCTCCGCGATGGGGGACGCCTACGCCCGTCTGATCAGCGACAACGACCTCCTGCTCGTACAGATGCACGCCCAGGCCGCCGCCGTCTCCGAGCCCGCCGTCCGAGAGGTCGTGCGGGCCGGGTACGCCCGCCTGGTGGAGTACGTCCGCGGCGCCTCGGGTGCGGCGGACCGCCAGGTCCAGGAGTTCTTCGCCGTCGGCATGCTCTGCCACCTGCTGGTGGCGATGGACGTCGACGCGGTGGACGCCCCCTGGACCCGCACGCTGGCCGCGGGCATCCGCCACTACTGACGGCCGCCGTCGCCCACCGGCGGCAGTACCGGTGTCCCGCTCGCTCTCTCGACCGATTCGGCCTTTCGTGTCGGCCATGAGTGAGTGGTCAATCGCAAACCATCTCTGATTCCCGGCGTCTCGCCGGTGATCCCGAAAACAGGGAATCAGGAGTTCCGGATGACCGCCCGGTGCACCTTCTCGGCCTCGTAAGTGAGTGAGTGACCACACATTCACTGAGCGAGTGGTGCACCACCTCGACAGCCTCCCGCCCGCCGCTCCCGCCCGCCGCTCCCGCCCGCCGCTCCCGCCCGGGGACCCACCCGGGCGCCACCACCACGAAGGAGAACCCGACATGACCACCGACAGCACCCACCCCGCCGGCACCACCCGTACCGAGGACAACGGCCTCGTCGCCCCGGCCGGACTGGAACCGATCCAGGCCGTCGACTCGGACGCCCCCGTCGTCGTCCGGCTCGCCGTCACCGTCAACGCCCCGCTCGCCGAGGTGTGGGCGCTGCACACCGACATCGCCGCCTGGCCCGACTGGAACCCCGACATCAGCGCCGCGGAGCTCGCCGGCCCGCTCGCCCCCGGCGCCACCTTCGCCTGGCGCACCCACGGCCTCGACATCACCTCGACCGTCTACCAGGTCGTCCCCGGCCGCCGCATCGTCTGGGGCGGGCCCGCGCAGGGCATCGACGGCGTCCACGTCTGGACCTTCCAGGAGCAGGACGGCCTGGTGACGATCCGCACCGACGAGTCCTGGAGCGGCGCCCCGGTGCTCGCCGCGCCCGACGCGCTCCGCGACGCGCTGAGGCAGTCGCTGGAGCAGTGGCTGCTGCGCCTGAAGGAACGGGCCGAGCAGCGCTGACGCTGCGGGCGCCGCGCGCAGCCGCGCGGCGCCCGCCGTCCCCGCCGTCCCCGCCGTCCCCGCCGTCCCCGCGGTGCCCACCAGCGCCCCGCCCGCCGTCCCCGCCCCGAACCAGTCGCCGTCCCGCAGCGAAGGATCACACCATGACCAGCAAGCCCTACCTGACCGGCCACTACACCCCCGTCGCCGACGAGATCACCGCCACCGACCTGCGCGTCGAGGGCAGCCTGCCGCCGGAGCTGTCCGGGCGGCTGATCCGTAACAGTCACAACCCCAAGCCCGGCATCACGCCCACGCACTGGTTCAAGGGCAGCGGCATGGTGCACGGGATCCGGCTCCGGGAGGGCCGCGCCGAGTGGTACCGCAACCGCTGGGTGCACACCCCGGCGCTGGAGGGCGCGCCGTACCTGACCGAGCAGGGCCCCGACCTGACGGCCAGCACCGCCGGAACGCACGTCATCGAGCACGGCGGACGGCTGCTCGCCCTGTGCGAGGCGAACCTCCCCTTCGAGCTGACGGCCGACCTGGACACCGTCGGAGCCTACGACTTCGGTGGCAGGCTCACCTCGGCGATGACCGCCCACCCCAAGGAGGATCCGGTCACCGGCGAGCTGCACTTCTTCGCGTCCTCCCCGTTCCCGCCCCACCTGATCCACCACGTGGCCTCGCCCGACGGCCAGGTCCTGCGCAGCCGGGAGGTCCCGGGAGCGAGTGCGGCGCTCAAGCACGACTTCGCCATCACCGAGCACCACGTGGTGTTCCTGGAGGGATCCGTCACCTTCGACCACGCCGAGCAGTCGGGCATCCCGTACCGCTGGAGCGACGCGCAGGCCTCGCGCATCGGGGTGATGCCGAGGGGCGAGGGCGGCGCCGAGCAGGTGCGCTGGTTCGAGATCGGCCAGGGCTACGCGATGCACCTCGCCAACGCGTACGAGGACGCCCGCGGACGGATCGTCGTCGAGGGCCCGTCGGTGGGCCGGGCCGGCTGGCAGCGCTCCTGGAACTGGTGGGTCGGTGCTCCCGACCGCGGCGCCGAGCCCAACTCCGGCTCGCGCAGCCGGCGCTGGACCGTCGACCTGACCGCCGGTACCGTCCGCGAGGAGCAGACCGACGACCTCACGGTGGAGTTCCCGACGATCAACGACGACTTCATCGGACGCGAGCACCGGTACCAGTACGCGCTGTCCTTCCCCGACGACCTCGGCATCGGCAACCACACCCTGGTCAAGTACGACCGCTCGACCGGTACCCGCCAGCTGCTGCCCTTCGGCACCGGCCAACTCCCCAGCGAGGCCCTGTTCGTGCCCGCGGCGCAGGGGGCCGGCGAGGACGCCGGATACCTGCTGACCGTGGTCAGCGACCTCAACGCCGACGCCTCCCGGATGCTCGTCCTGGACGCCTCCGACCTGACCCTTCCGCCGGTCGCCACCGTCCACCTGCCGCGCCGCGTCCCCGCCATGATCCACGGCTCCTGGATCCCCGATGCCGACCTCGCCCGACCCGACGCCGACCTCCGCTGACGCGGGGCCGACCTCGCCCGGTCCGGGGCGCCTCCCGGCCCGCGCACTCCAGGCGCGGGACGGTCGTCCTCAGCCGACGACGACCGTCCCGAGTCCGCCGCACGCGGTGCACGCCGACCAGAAGGTGTCGACCCGCGCGACCTGCCGGCCCTCGGCGTCCAACTCCACGGTGTGCTGCGTCTTCTCGGTGCCGCGCGCCCCGCCGCACGCGGCGCACGTTCGGAGTTCCGGTCCTGTCATCGCCCTGCCACCCTCCGTAGTCCGAGGACGACGGTACCGCCCGGCCCGGCCCGGGGCGGCAGGACGGGCGAATCCGCGGCCGACGCGACCCGCCGGGGCGTCGCAGCGGGCATCCGACCGTCGGCGCCTCGGCGCGGGGGTACGGGGGACTCGTCCCAGGTGAGGGCGGTGCGGCGGGCCGGGAATCCACCTGGCCGTGGAGACCGCCGCCGCGCTAGCATCCCTGGTCGATCACGTGACGAGGAGAGCGCATGGATGAGGACCAGCAGGCCGACATACCGGTGGAGCTGACGTACCGGCTGACGGAGGAGGACTTCCGGGAGGCACTGGTCGCCCGGTCCAAGGCCAGCGCGACCGGCCGGCGGACCCGCCTGCTGCTGATCGCGGTGTTCGCCCTGGCCGCGGTCGCGACGGCCCTCTCGCTGGCGAACGAGGGCACGGTGGATCCGCCGCTGGTGGTCATGCTGCTGGTCGCCCCGCTGCTGCTGCTCGGCCTGCCGCGGTTGCAGGCCCGGCAGTTCCACCGACTGGCCGCCGACAAGGGCGAGTTCCGGGCGACCGTGACCGAGTCGGGCATCACCGTGCAGAGCGAGCACTCGTCCAGCACCCACAGCTGGCAGGCGGCACCCCGCTACGTCGAGACCACCGGGCTCTTCGTCCTGCTGAGCAGCGACAAGAACGCCTCCTGCCTCACCATGCTCCCCAAGCGCGGACTTGCCGGGCCGGCCGAGGTCGACCGGCTGCGCGGCGCGCTCGACCGCAGCCGCACGGGTGCCGGCGCCGCCGTACAGCCCGCCGGGCGATAGGGACCCCCGGACCCGGCGGCCGGGGAGTCCGGCGCGGCGGTTCAGCAGAAGTCGCAGGCCCCCGTGGCCGGAAGCTGGAGCGAGCAGCCGGGGCAGACGGCGGCCGGCTTCTCGGCGGCGGCCGCGGCCCGTCGGCGGGCGACCGTCGACTCGTAGCGCGGAGCGAGCGCGGCCGTCCCGCCGTCGGCGGGAAGGGACTGACAGAACTCCCGGTAACAGGCGAGTCTGGCCCGCGCGGCATGCAGTTCCCGGGCCAGCTCGTCGCCGGCGGGCGGCTCGCCCGCGACCTCCAGGACTTCCTTGTAGCCCTCCCCGACCATCCCGTCCTGGGCGTGCACCACCAGCGCCGTCAGCGGCGGGTCACCACGGCGGTGCGCCTCGTGCACGACGCCGCCCAGCACCCGCCCGATCCAGTTGTGCTGGAGGGCCTTGGTCCGCACCCCGGACGCCGCCTGCACCTCGGCCGCCAGCTCGCCGTAGGTGATGACCGCCCGGTACGAGCCGGCCACCCCGACCAGGACCGGGTACGCCGCCTCGGTCCACGAGGTCAGCGCGTCGGCCCGGGCCACCGCCACGGTCGAACCGTCCGTCACGCGCCAGTAGCCGTAGTTCTGCTCCACGTCCCCACCCCGATCGCTCCGCACCTGCCCCATCCCGGGAGGCTACCGCTCCGCCGGTGCCGCCGCGGCGCTCCCGCACAACCCGCCGCCGCCCGCGGGCTCCGCGATCTCAGACCTGCGACCCGCCCCCGGTCGGACGGTCACCGGACGCCCCCGGGAGCCGGTCCGCAGTCGCCGGGAGCGCGGCCAGCTCCGCCCGGACCAGCTCCAGCAGCCGGCCCATCCAGTTCCGGCCAGACCGGCCCTCGGCGCCCCAGTACGCCGAGTCGGGGTCGTGGTAGCGGATCACGGCGTCCCCGGTGGCCAGCAGCACGCCCGCCGCGTCCGGGTGTTGGGCGAACTTCGCGCGCAGCACCCCGGCCATCAGCGCGGGCCCGGTCCGTCCGGCGGCGGGCGGACCGTCCACCGCCCGGAAGGCGTCGGCGGCGCAGGCGTGCCGGACGCCTTCCACGGTGACCGGCAGCGGGTGCTCGTTGTGCAGCTCGGGGAGCGAGAACTCGTCGACCACCACCGCCGGGTCGATCGGCGGATCGTCGTGCCGCGCCCGCTCGGCCGGATCGTTCAACCGCGCGATCTCCGAACGGACTTCGGCGAGCAGCCGCTCCGGTGTGAGGAAGGTGTGCGCCGAGGCGAACCGCCAGGTGCCCAGCCCGGCCGCGGAGCCGCGCGCGCCCTCGGCGATCTGGGCACCCACCTGGCCGTACCCGACCCGCTCGGCGAACTCCGCCACGGTGGACAGCCCCCAGCAGTCCACCAGGCCGTCCGCGTACACCGTCAGCTCGGTCAGGTGGTGGACGCCGGCTCCGTGGACGAAGACCGGCCGCCACACCCCCGGGATCCGCTCGCCGTCCGAGTACCTGAAGGTCCGCCGTTCACCTGACATGGCCGCCAGCATAGGCGGCACGCGGCCGGCGCTCCGCCGGCGTGCCCCGGCGTCTCCCGTCACTCCCCGGCGGCGCCGGGCAACCGACCGGCATCCGCGCCGACCGGACATCACGGGCGCGTGTTCTGGCCAACGACCAAACATCCGGTGGAGCCGCTCCGAAGCAAGGGGGCAGAGTTGTCCGGTGCGTCGTCTCGGCCGCCCGCCGCACGAGGGGGGAGCGGGGGCCGGGCAGGCCGTGGTTCCGCGCGGGGGTCGGGCGGAGCGGTTCGCGGTCCGGACGCGGGGGAGACGGGCAGGGCCAGACGGAGTTCGACGAAGGACTGCTTCACGAACCGGGGGGTCGGACCCCGCCGGGCGGTGGAGGCCGGTCCTTCCGCAGACGTCGACAGAAGGAGGGGGCCGGTGACCGCACACCCAGGCACCGAGGTGCGATTTCAGCTCCTCGGCGCGCTACGGGCGTGGGAGGGGCGGAGGGAGGTGGCGCTGGGGGCGCCGAAGCAGCGCGCGGTTCTGGCCGCGCTCCTGCTGAGACCGGGGCGCGTCGTGGCCTCGGAGGAGGTGATCGAGTCGGTCTGGTGCGACCCGCCGCGGGCGGCGGCGGGGATGGTCCGTGCCTACGTCTCCCACATCCGCGCGGCGCTGGCGGGCGCCGGCGCGCGCGGCGGCCCGGCCCACGTGCTGGTCTCCGTGTCGGGCGGGTACGCGCTGTGGCTGGCGGAGGGGGCCGTCGACCTGGAGGTCTTCGAGCAGGGCGTGGCCCGGGCGCGGGCCCTGCGTTCGCAGGGGGAGCTGAGGCGGGCGGCCGACGGCTACCAGCAGGCGCTCGGCCTGTGGCAGGGCCCGCCCCTGGCCGGCGTCCCCGGCCCGTACGCCGAGCTGCGCCGGGCCCGACTGACCGAGGTGCGAGTCGAAGTCCAGCAGGAGAGCTGGGAGTTGGACCTCGTCCTGGGGCGCCGTTGTCGGGTGGCGGAGGAGCTCTCGGCCCTGGCCGCCCAGCGCCCGCTGCGCGCACAGTGGGCCCGTCTCCTGGCGCAGGCGCTGAGCGGTGGCGGCGCTCCCGGCCGGCCCGACGGCTGAGCCGGATCGTGTCGTCCGCGGGCACCGACCGGGGGAGACGGGCGCGGGGCACTGCGCCGGAGCGTTGCGCCGGAGCGCGCGGGGCGTACCCGTCCACGGGAGGCGCCCGCACGCCGTCCGACATCCAACTGAAGCCTCCGACAACGGGTTTGACTTCGGTGCGAGGGGTTGAGCCCGCGGCCTCCTCGGTGGTACACCCTTGAGGTGGGGCCCGTCCGCGGATCGCGGCCCCCGATCCGGCCGACTCGGACAGGCCACCGGCGCGGGGGAGCGCCCGGGGGCGACAGGCACGGTACGTCCGGCACAGCCCACCGCCCGCGAGGCGGGGTCCGTCGGAGCGGGCCTCCGGGCGCCGGCTCCGCAGTCCTGCCCGGGGCGTGTCGAGAGGACCCGTATGACATCCCGCCCCGAGACCACCGCCGTCGACGACGGCACGAGCGACACCGACGACGGCACGAGCGACACCGACAAGGGCGCGACCGGCGCCGACCCCGGCGACACGGCCCGGACGACCACCTCCGGCCGCCGCAACCGCGTCCGCCTGGCCGTCGTCGGCAGTGCCGTCGCGGCCCTGCCGGTGGTCGGTCTCCTCACCGCGACCGCGGCCTCCGCCGCACCCGAGCCGCCGAAACCTCCGATGAAGGTGGTCGCCGCGCACGAGCCGCCGAAACCGCCCGCGAAGGTGACGGCAGCGCGGCTCGCCGACAAGCCGCCGGCGAAGGCCGCCGCCGCGCCGGCCGAGCGCGGTTCGCGCTCCCGCCTGCCGCACTGACACCCAAGGAAGCAGCCGGGCCCGGGCCGGTCGAAGGGCCGGGCCCGGGGAGGCATCCTGCCACGCCGGGCGCGGACGACGGCCGCGCGCCAATCGGACGGCAATCGGTCGTCAAGTCGCGTCGGTCATGCTCGCCCTGCCGGCGGACAGGCCGGCGGGGGGCGAGGAGGGCACCAATGAAGGGTGACGGTCGAAGAGACGGCCACGCGGTCGTCGCGGGAGCGGGGATCGGCGGGCTGCTGGCGGCCCGGGCACTGTCGGAGACGTACGGACGGGTCACGGTGGTGGAGCGGGACGCGCTGCCGCAGGGCGGCGTACCGCGCCGCGGAGTCCCGCAGAGCCACCACTCGCACGGCATGCTGTCCCGGGGTTTCGAGGTACTGGAGGAGCTGTTCCCGGGCCTGGGCGAGGACCTGGTCGCCGGGGGCGCGCTGGTCTGCGACGCGCAGGCGGACGTGCGGTGGTTCAACGACGGGCACGAGCTGCGCCGGGCGCCGTCCGGGCTGCCCTGCCTGCTGGTCAGCCGGCCCGCACTGGAGCGGTACCTGCGCTCGCGGGTGGCGGCGCTGCCCGGAGTGGAGATCCACGAGCGCTGCGAGGTGCTGGAGCCCCTCGCGGCCGGGGACGGCACCCGCATCACCGCGGTGCGCCTGCTGCGGGTCAACGCCGAGCCGCAGACGGTGCCCGCCGACCTCTTCGTGGACTCCACCGGCCGCGGCAACCGCGGCGCGACCTGGCTCCGGGCCCTGGGCTACGAGCCGCCGCAGGAGGAGCGGGTCGACTCCGAACTCGTCTACGTCTCGCGGGAGTACCGGCGCCGGCCGGGCACCGTGGACGCGGACGCCTACGTGGTCGGCGCCTCGGCCGCGGCGCCGCGCGGCGGAGTGGCGCTGAGCGGCGAGGGCGACCGCTGGCTGGTGACGCTGTTCGGGATGAACGGCGACAACCCCCCGCTCGACCCGGAGGGCTACCACCGGTTCGCGGAGCGGCTGCCGGTACCCGATCTGCACCGGTTGCTGACGCGGTTGGAGCCGCTGACCGAGCCGCGGCTGATGCGCATCCCGGTGTCGATCCGGCGGCGCTACGACCGGCTGGAGCGCCTGCCGCAGGGCTACCTGGTGTTCGGCGACGCGATCTGCCAGTTCAATCCGACCTACGGGCAGGGCATGACGGTCGCCGCCTGCGAGGCGATCGCCCTGCGGGACTGCCTCGCGCAGGGCAGCGGCGAGCAGGCCGTCCGGCGGTTCCTGCGGCGGGCGACCGAGGCGGCCGACGTCCCGTGGGACATGTCGGTCAGCGCCGACCTGCGCTTCCCGTTCGTGAACGGCCGGCGCACCCTGCGGGTGAAGCTCCTGAACCGGTACGTGGCCCGGGTGCACCGGGCGGCGGCCGAGGACACCGAGGTCGGGCGGGCCTTCCTGTGGGTGGCCAACCTCAAGTCGCCCACGCGGCGGCTCTTCGCGCCGCGGGTGCTCGCCCGGGTGCTCCGCCGGCGGCCCGCGGCAGCGGCGGCGATCGCGGAGCCGCTGGAGCCGCTGGAGCCGCTGGACCGGGCGGAGCGGGTGGAGCGGGTGGAGCCGGTGGCGACCGAGGCGCAACCCGAGCGTCCTGCCGCCGCCTGACCGGGCGTCGGACAGCGGGACGGCCCTGCCGCCGGGTTGCGCACGCGGCGGCGGGGTACGCGCTCGCCGGACCGTCCTGGTCAGGCCGTCCTTGTCGGGCCCGCCTGGTCGGGCCGTTCCCTCGCACGCCGTCCCTTGTCAGGCTGCTCCTGACGTCCGTACTCTGCCGTCAGGAACAACCTGACACGGAGGTGCGGCATGCCCGAGGCGTTGGCCGAACAGGAGAGCACGCGGTGCTCGTTCTGCGGCAAGCACGACGCGGAGGTGGACAAGCTGGTCGCGGGGCCGGGGGTGCACATCTGCAACGAGTGCGTGGACCTGGCCACCTCGATCGTCGCGGAGTACCGGGGCAAGCCGGTCGAACTGCAGATCCCGGTGCGCAGCGACATGACCGACCAGCAGATGCTCGACCACCTCCCCCGGGTCGTGGCGGTCGCCGACCAGGTGGAGGCGGACCTGCACGCCTGGGTCCGGGAACTGCGCAGGCGCGGCGTCACCTGGACGAGGATCGGGACGGCCCTCGGCATCACCCGCCAGTCCGCCTGGGAGCGGTTCTCCGGCGAGGAATGACGGCGACGGACGCCCGCCGGCGACGGCCCGGTCGCCGTCGCCGCCGTGGCGTCCGCGTCGTCACTTCCGTCGACGCCGTCCGCGTCGTCGGTGCCGCCCGGGACGGCCTCGCGGGGCAAGGTACACCATCCGATGCGTGAATTGCACACTTCTGCAATTCACATGATGCACAGTCAGTTCGTGGACTAGCGTCGCGTTCATGGCACACACAGACGTGGCGTTGAAGGAAGCGATGATGATCGAGGGCGCCCTCGGCGTCGCCCTCGTCGACATGACCAGCGGCATGGCCCTGGGCACCCTGGGCGGGGACCGGGACTTCGACCTGGCGATCGCCGCGGCGGGGAACACCGACCTCGTCCGGGCGAAGATGCGCACCATGGAGATGCTGGGGCTCCAGGGCGCGATCGAGGACATCCTGGTGACCCTCACCAACCAGTACCACCTGATCCGGCCGCTCACCTCGCGGAACGGCAGCGGACTCTTCCTCTACCTGGCCCTCGACCGCAGCCGGGCGAACCTCGCCATGGCCCGTCGGCGGCTGCAGCTGGTCGAGCACGAGCTCGAGGTCTGATGCCGCAGCCTCCCCTCTACCAGGTCAAGGCGGAGTTCTTCCGGATGCTCGGGCACCCGGTGCGGATCCGCGTACTGGAGCTCCTCCAGGGCGGGCCGCTACCGGTCCGCGCCCTGCTGGCCGACATCGGTGTCGAGCCCTCCAACCTCTCGCAGCAGCTCGCGGTGCTCAGACGCTCGGGCATCGTGGTGTCCACCCGGGAGGGGCCGGTCGTCCTCTACGCCCTCGCCGGCGGGGACGTCGCCGACCTGCTCCGCTCCGCCCGACGGATCCTCACCGTCCTGCTCAGTGACCGCGAAGGCGTGCTGGAGCAGCTGCGCGAGACGGACCCGTGCGAGGGCGACGTCGTGGACGACACGGTCGACGGCGCCGTCGGCGACGACACCATCGGGACGGTCGCCGTCTCCGTTCCCCAGTAGCCGGCGCCGGGGGCCGTGTGGCCGCCCCCGGCGCCCGGCCCGCGCCCGTACCCGCCCGAGGTCCGGGCGCGGGCCCCGACAACCGACGGGTGTCCAGCGGCGATCGATCGGGACGGTCGATCAGGAGTGGTCGATCAGGGGCTGGAGATGCCCCCAGGCACTGAAGAACGCATTGTCCAACTCCTCGTAGGCACCCGCCTTGTCGGATCGAACCGCATCGCACCTCGCGGACGCCTTCTGCAGGTCCGCGATGACCAGCGCCCACTCCGGCGGTGCAGCCGACTCCGCCTGCAAGCCGCCGACCCGGCCGGCCAGAATCGCGCACTCCTTGCCGACGGTCTCCGCGTCGCCGTGGGCCTTCGTGATGACGGTGGCCATCCGGAGCGCGGCCTCGGCCACGGTCGTGAACTGCGCGGAGTTCGCGGGCCACCCCTTGGGAGCGCCGGTGGTGGCAGCAGCGCCGGGTGCGGCGCCCCCGCCGGCTGCGGCGGAAGGTGACGGCGGCGCGGCCGGGGCCGGGGCCGGGGCCGAAGTCTGCCCCGTGACTGTGGCCGTTGCCGTGGCCGTGGCCGACGTTGAGGCCTTGTCGTCCCCGGAGCCGCCGCCGGAACAGCCGGACAGGGCGACCACGGCGAGGAGCAGACAGGTCGTGGTCGCGGTGATCCGGCGCATGGGTTCCCTTGGCTGTGGTGAGGCGTGTCGACCCGCGGCGGCAGTCGCGGTGGGTTTCTGTCCCCGGTGACCGACGCCGCCGACTCCCCGGCGAGGCGTCGATCGGGGAGGCTATGGCGACGGACCGGCCTCCGGGGCCAACAACCCTTGCCGAGAACCGAGAACCGAGATCACCGGGGAGGGCCGCGGGAGAAGTCTGTCACCCCGCGGAGAACCGGGACCGCCCGGGGTGGACCGGGCCCGCGGCGGACCCGGGCCCGCGGCGGACCGACCGCGGGACGGTGGGGCCGCGAACGCGCAGTGCTCCGGCCCCCGTGCGGGTCGGAGCACTGCGGTAGCGGGGGGCTCAGGCGTTCAGGGTCCACTTCTGGTTGCCGGCGCCGGTGCAGGTCCACAGCTGGACCGGGGTGGCGTCGGCCGGGTTGTTGCCGGCGACGTCCAGGCACTTGTTGGCCTGGATGTTGACCAGGTCGTGGGTGCCGGCGTTGTAGGACCACTTCTGGGCGCCGCTGCCGTTGCAGTCCCAGAGCTGCACCTTGGTGCCGTCCGCGGTCCCGCCGGAGGCGGCGTCCAGGCACTTGCCGAGCGCCTGGACACTGCCGTCGCTGCCGACCGTCCAGCGCTGGGCGGTCGTCCCGTTGCAGCCGTAGATCTGGACCTTGGTGCCGTTGGCGGTCGCGGCGGCCGCCACGTCCAGGCACTTGCCGGCGAGTCCGGTGAGGGTGCCGCCGGTACCGCCGCCGCCGTTCGAGGTGGTCACCCGGACGTAGTCGACGACGAGTTGCTGCGGGAAGGCGGTGGAGCCGTCCGGGTCGCCGGGCCAGTAGCCGCCGACCGCCAGGTTGAGGATCAGGAAGAACGGCTTGTTGTAGACCCAGCTCCGGCCGCCGAGGTCGGCGGGCGTGCGGTGCTGGTAGACCGTGCCGTCCACGGACCAACTGATGGAGTCCGGTGCCCAGTCGACGGCGAAGGTGTGGAAGGCGTCGGCGAACGCCTGGCCGCCGGGCAGCGAGTAGCCGGCGCCGATGCCGCCGCTGCCGGAGTAGCCGGGGCCGTGGATGGTGCCGTGCACCGTGCCGGGTTCGAAGCCGACGTTCTCCATCACGTCGATCTCGCCGCTGTTGGGCCAGCCGACCTGCCCGATGTCGTTGCCGAGCATCCAGAAGGCGGGCCACATGCCCTGGCCGCGCGGGATCTTCATCCGGGTCTCGACGTGGCCGTAGGCCTGGCTGAACCGGCCGGAGGTGTTGAGCCGCGCCGAGGTGTACTGACAGGTGCCGTACCAGCACTGGTAGTTGGCCGGGTTCTCACGACGGGCGGTGATCACGAGGTGGCCCTGGCCGTCCAGCGCGGCGTTGCGGTTGCCGGCGGTGTAGTACTGCCGCTCGTGGTTGTTGACGTTGTCGCCGGTCTCGATCTGCCACTTGCCGCCGTCGACCGCCGATCCGGCGGGTCCGTCGAAGTTGTCCTCGAAGTTGGCCGCCAGCGCGGCGGTCGGGGCCGCGGCCACGGGTTCGGGTGCCCAACCGAGGGCGGTCACCATGGTGGCGGCCACAAGTAGTGTGGCCCAGAAGGGTCGTCGACGTGCGAGTGCGGACATGGGAGATCGCCTCGATCCGTGCGGTGGGGGACGCTGACCGGCACGTCTCGTCGTTCCGTCGAGGCGTGGAGGTCCAGACCTTTCTTCAGGAAGTGAACTCTGATGATGAATCCATGTCAATGCATCGGGAAGGCCTGAACGTTGGTGGCGAGCGGCCCCGCCATCCGGTCGGTGCCCGCACGTTCGGCGAGTCGTTCCTGCGCCGGTTCGAGGAGCCGCCGCCGGCCGGCGTCCCGTGGTGGCGGGCTCCCGGCCGCACCTCCGCGGATGCGTACGGCCGGGGTCGAGCCGCCGGTGAGTCCTCGGGGCGGGGCCCCGACAACCTGCCCACCCGGAGGGGCCCTGGGGGCGGGCGGCGGAGACGGGTCGCGGCCCCCGGCCCCCGGCGTCGGGGCGTGTCGCAGGGCTGACAACACAACAGGTGACGTGCGTCATTGCACGTCACCTGTGGTGAGCGGGGCGCGGCAACGCCGACGCTCGGTGCCCTGGGGATTCGGTGGAGTCCGTATACGCCTAGGGAGTGGCACTTCTCTGTGAACAGAGCCTTACTGAGAGAAAGCGTCACACGGGGAGCGCTCGGGCCGCAATCGGAAGCTGGACAGGTCTGCAACAACGAAGCGAAACCGGTGGGTTGTCCAACCCAGCTGTTATCGTCCCCCCTCCCGTGTCCCCGGTGGCCGTCGTACCCGGTGTGGATCCGCTGGTCAGGGTGGTTTTCGCCCCGAATGCCAAGAAAGCGCCAACTCGCCGTCGAGCAGGCCCGAAGAGGCCGGAAAGGCCCGCCGGTGCGCCGAAGCGATGCGTTCGCGGCGGTTGCGCGGCTGGACGGCCTTGCATCAAAAGGGTTCCTCGGGTGACACCGCGCATCCGGACCCGTGCCGGATGGTGGAAGAATCCGATCTGTCATCAGAGAGGGGCCGGCAAGCCCTATTTGTAGCTCTGCGTGACATCGGGCCGTGCGCCCAGGTGGAGTCAACAGCCGTCCGTCCGGACCTGAGGGGCCGAACGGCGGCACGCGAATCAGGGAGTCCTTCATGTTCAACCTCAACCGTCGACGGGCGGCAGCTGTCGCCTGCGTCGAGACCGGATCGCAGCCCGCGAGGCCGGCCGGCATCTCGGGCACCGAACTCTGGGTCGTCATCGTGATCACGCTGATCGCGGCCGCCCTCGGCTACGCCGGCATGCCGGTCTTCGGGGTGATCGACCTGCTCGGCGGCACCGGCTGGATCGCCACCCGGATGATCATCTCCATCCGGACGAACCGCCTGCCGGCACCGGCCGTCCAGAGCGTCTGACGCACGATGGGACGCCCCGAGCGGCCCGTCTCCCCTCACGCCGACAAGGAGACGGCGGCGCTGGCGGTACGCCTTCGGGCACACCGCCGGCACGCCGGCCACTCCTACGCCAGGCTGGCCGAGCTCACCGAGATGACCACCACGCGGCTCTCCCGGGCGGCGAGTGGTGACTCGGTGCCGCCGCTGGCGGTGGCGGTGGCGTACGCGAGGGGATGCGGGGCCGGAACCAAGGACATCGCCGAGATCGGCAAACTGTGGCGCGCCGCCCGCCGGGCCACCCACGCGGACCAGCCCGAACGGCTGCTGCACATCACACTGGTGGGCGACGCCCGGGACCTCTGGTCGGCCATGCTCCACCTCTACCTCCGGGTGGGCCGCCCGCCGCTGCGGGAGCTGGAGAGGCGCGCCGACGGGTACGGCGTGCTCCCGCGCAGCACGCTCAACATGGTGCTGCGCGGCCTGGCACGACCCAGTCGCACCGTCCTGGAGTACTTCGTGCGGGCCTGCGGTGTGTCGAAGACGGAGACCCAGGAGTGGCTGAACGCGTGGGACCGGGTGAACCATCCCAGGGCGTCGGACAAGCTGATGCCCCGGCGCATCGCCGGCGGCGAGGTGTTCGTCGCCGTCAACGACCCCGGCGACAGCCTCGAACGCCTGGCCACGGACGAGGCCCGGGCGCGGGTGGCCCTGGCCCAGGCCCGTCTGCGGTACCGGCGTGCCCACTCCACGGCGGAACGTCAGAGCGCTCACCAGCAGGGCCTGCGGGTGCAGGCGTTCCTGGACCAGATCGCCGTCCAGAAGTCGGCGGCGACGACGTCGCGGGGGTGAGGGACGGGACGGCCCGCTACCCGTGGTCGGGCCCGGCCACGGCGGCGCGCAGCGCCAGCTCGGTCTCGCGGTAGCGGTGTTCGGCGAGGGCCCGCACCATCGTCGGGTGGCGGCGCACCCGGGCGCTGGCCTCGCCGAACGCCGTCCGCAGCGCGTCCAGGCGGGTCTCGTCGGCTTCGCTCCACAGCCCGGGTTCGTCGGTCGGCGCTGGGCCGGTGCGGCTGGGGCCGGGGTGGCGTCGACGGTGGGCGGCGAGCAGCTCGTGGACGCAGTCGACGACGGCCTCCAGGGCCACCAGGCGGGCGCGTTCCAGCTCCAGCAGATCGTCGGGGATCGGCAGGGCGTCCGGCATGGTGTCGATCTTAGGCCGTGTCTGGCGATTCCCGCCGGGCGCGCGACGCCGGGCACCCCGCCTGAACGCACGCCCGAATGCCGGAGTACGGCCCAGTACGAGGACGATCCGGGCGCACGCCCGGCCGGGCGTCGGGGCACCGCACCCGGCCGGTGGACCCGTGATCCGCGGCCCGTCACCCGGTACGCCGTCATCCGTCCTCGTCGGGCCGTGGGCGGGCGGCGGAGTACCGGGCGGCCAGCGGACCGTAGGTGAGCCCGTGCAGGAGCAGGCTCATCAGTACCGTCATGGTCATCACCTGGCCGATCAGGTCGGCGGCGTGCGGGTCGGTGGGGGCGAGGTCGATGAAGGCGAGCAGGCCGAAGACGATGGAGGCCATGCCCCGCGGGCCGAGCCAGGCCAGCAGCAGGCGGTCCGCGCCGTCCAGGCCGCTCCCCATGAGGCTGAGCAGGACGGGGACGACGCGGACGACCGTCAGCGAGAGCGCCGCGTAGGCCACCACGCGGCCGTCGAAGTCCCCGGTGAACGCCTGGGTGACGAGCTCCCCGAAGACGAACCAGAGTGCCAACGAGAGCAGCGTCCCGGTGTCCTCGACCAGGTGCAGCGCCTTGGGCGGCAGTCGCCGGCAGTGCGGGGTGAAGCAGAGCCCCGCCACGAACGCGGCGACGAAGCCGTTCCCGTCCAGGACGATGGCCAGCGCGTACGCCGTCAGCGGCAGGGCGAGGACGGCGAGCCGGACGGCCGCGGGCCTGGTCCAGCCGGCCAGCCAGGCGCGCTGCAGCAGCACACCGCCGGGCTTGCCGACCAGCACACCCGCGAGGACGGCCCAGAGCAGGGCGTTCACCGCGGCGCCCACCGCGTCGGAGGCCGATCCCGGGCCGGCGCCGTGGGCCTCCACGCCGGCGAGGCAGAGCAGGAAGACCGGGGCGACGAGCCCGTCGTTCAGGCCGCCCTCCACCGTGAGCACGCCGCGCAGCCACGACGGCAGGCGGGAGTCGCCGATCAGCTCACCGGCCGGGGACAGGTCGACGGGCACGGTCACCGCGGCGAACAGGGCGGCGAGCCACCAGCCGCCGGCGGGGAACAGCAGGCTCCCGGCCAGGGCCCCGGCGGCCAGGGTCATCGGCAGCGCGAGGACCAGCAACCGGGCCAGCAGCCGCCGCCGTCCGCGCACGGCCCGGGCCGGCACGTGGGTGGCGTCGGAGAACAGCAGAATGGCGAGGATGATCTCGACGGCCCGTTCGGCGTCGGAGGTGGTGAGGCTGATCCGTACCACCGGGTGCGGTCCGACGGTGAGCACGACCCCCGCGGCCGTCATCGCCACCGGCGCCGTGACGCTCCAGCGGGCCAGCCGCCCGGCCACCAGGGCCCAGGCGAACAAGGTCCCCATGGTGACGACCAGGGCGATCACCCGTGCACCTGCCCTCTCCGGAGCGTGACCGCGTGGTGCCACAGCGATTCCGATCGTACGGGCGGGCCCCGGGTGCGCGGCGCAGCGATCCCAGCGTGTCGCGGTCCGCGGGGTCGAGGGCGTGAGAGGCCGGAGCACAGGCCCTGCCCGCCCCCTCGCGTCCACGGCAGGCAGACGGGCAGACGGGCAGACGGGCAGACGGGCCGAGGTCTGCCGGGGAGTGGCCAGCGGGGGTGTGGCAGGGCCCCTCTCGGCGGGCGTGTCACGCGTTCGGCGGCAGGACACTTGCAGCATGGCACCCGAGCAGCAGAGCAGCGGCGAGGAGCTGGGGCGCTTCCTGCGCGCCCGCCGCACCCAGACCAGCCCGCAGTCGGCCGGCCTCACCCCCGGGCCGGGCTTGCGCCGTACGCCCGGGCTGCGCCGCGAGGAGCTGGCCACCCTCGCCGGGGTCAGCATCGACTACTACACCCGCCTGGAACGCGGCAAGGAGACCCGTCCCAGCCCCGCCGTGGTCGACGCCCTCGCCCGTGCCCTCCGGCTCGACGACGCCGAGCACCTGCACCTGCGCGAGCTGGCCGTCCGCGCCGCCCGCTACCTGCCGCAGCCCGCTCCGGTGCCCAGCCGCACCGTGCGTCCCCAGGTGAGGCTGCTGCTGGAGACCGTACGCCCGAACCCGGCGTACGTCGCCAGTCGCAGCATGGACGTCCTCGCCCACAACCCGGGGGGCCTCGCCCTCTACGCCGGCATGACCGACTGGCCCGCCGCCCGGCGCAACATCGCCCGCTACCTCTTCCTCCATCCGGTCGCCCGCGAGGTGTTCCCCGACCGGGCGAACCAGATCCGCGGCTGCGTCGCCCGGCTGCGCGCCCTGGCCGGCACCGACCCCGACGCGCCCGACCTCACCCAACTCGTCGGCGAACTCCTCCTCAAGAGCCCCGACTTCGCCGGCCTGTGGGAGCGCTACGAGGTCACCGGCCGCAGGCACACCACCAAGACCTTCCACCACCCCCAGGTCGGCACCATCACCCTCGACTTCCAGGGCATGGCCCTCGAAGGCACCCCGGGCCACCGGATGGGCATCTACACGGCCGAACCCGGCACGCCCGACCACGACGCCATGCTCCTGCTCGACATGACCGCCCCCGACACCCGACCCAGCCGGTCGTCCGAGCAGACGCGGTGACCGACCTGGCCCCGCCGCCGACCCGGTTGCCGGGGCCGTGGGGGGTCCTGTCACTACCCCGAACAGCCCGGCCTGCCTGCGGACGCGGAAAGGCGCCAGAGTGGTTTGCGGCGCACACCCGGGCCGGCCGCAGCCGCTCACCGTGCCGGCCGCAGTTCGCTCACCGTGCCGACCGGCCGTCCCTCCACCCCGTACGACAAGGAATCCCTCATGCAGACCGTCACCCTCAACAACGGCGTCGAGATGCCGATCCTCGGCTTCGGCGTCTACCAGATCCCGCCGGAGCAGACCGAGCAGGCCGTCACCGAGGCCCTCGCGGCCGGCTACCGGCTGCTCGACACCGCCGCCGCCTACGGCAACGAGGAGGCCGTCGGCCGGGCCGTCAAGAACAGCGGCATCCCGCGCCGGGAGCTGTTCGTCACCACCAAGCTGTGGGTCCAGGACGCCCCCGCCGAGGCGAACACCCGGCGCGCCGTGGAGAAGTCCCTGGACAAGCTGGGCCTGGACCACCTCGACCTGTACCTGATGCACCAGCCCTTCGGCGACGTGTACGGCCAGTGGCGCGCCATGGAGGCCGTGAACCGCGAGGGCCTGGTCAGGGCGATCGGCGTCGCCAACTTCCATCCGGACCGGCTGCTGGACCTGATCTTCAACAACGAGATCACGCCCGCGGTCAACCAGATCGAGACCCACCCGTTCTTCCAGCGCGCCGCCGAGCAGGACCTGATGCGCGAGCACGGTGTCCGGCACCAGTCCTGGGGCGGCTTCGCCGAAGGCAAGAACGACCTGTTCACCCACCCCGGCCTCGGCGAGATCGGCCGGGCCCACGGCAAGTCCGTGGCGCAGGTCGTGCTCCGCTGGCTGGTCCAGCGGGGCGTCGTCACGATACCCAAGTCGGTCCGCCCCGAGCGGATGGCGGAGAACTTCGACGTCTTCGACTTCGAGCTGACGCAGGAGCAGATGACCCGGATCGCCGCTCTCGACACCGGCACGACGCTGTTCTTCGACCACCGCGACCCCGAGATGGTCGCCTGGCTGAGCCGGCGCCGTCTGGAGGGCTGAGCAGGCACCACCCGGAGGGCTGCGGGATTCACCAGGTGAGTCGGGCCGCCACCGGCAGGTGGTCGCTGCCGGTGGCGGGCAGCACCCACGAGCTCGTCGGCTGCACGCCGCGGACCAGGATCTGGTCGATCCGTGCCACCGGGAACGTCGCCGGAAAGCTGAAGCCGAAGCCGCTCCCGGCCGCGGCCTGGGTCGAGCGCAGCTGCGAGGTGAT
The DNA here is from genome assembly GCF_042673745.1 of Kitasatospora sp. NPDC057015. Lineage (NCBI taxonomy): Bacteria > Bacillati > Actinomycetota > Actinomycetes > Kitasatosporales > Streptomycetaceae > Kitasatospora > Kitasatospora sp. NPDC057015. The sequence goes on along the minus strand of NZ_JBHUSG010000001.1, from coordinate 48,183 downwards.
GTCGGCGAACGCCCGGTCGTCCGTGGTGCCGTTCAGGTCGCCCAGCAGTACCACCCGCTGGTTCTCCTCGGCCGCGACGGCCTCGGCGAGCGCCTGCGCGCCCCTGTTCCGGCTCTCCGTCCAGAACCCCGCCCTGGGATTGACCCGTACCGACCCCAGGTGGGCCACGTACACCGCCAGGGGACCGTGGGCCGTGGCCACCGTCGTGCGCAGCGCCCGGTTGTAGGGCATCTTGGTCTCGGCCGGCTTGGCGTCCCCCAGCGGCCCGGCGTCCATCCTCAGGTCGACCGGCCGGGTGTCGGCCAGCGGCAGCCTGCTCCACAGTCCGACCGTGCCCTGCACCGTGTGGAACGGGTACGCCGTCGCCAGGTCCCTCTCGTACAGCGGTCTCACCTGCGGGGTGATCTCCTCCAGGGCCAGCACGTCCGCGCCGGAGGCGGCCAGGTCGCGGGCGGTGCCGGCCGGGTCGGGGTTGTCCGCGCCGACGTTGTGGGTGGCCACGGTGAGGTCGCCGCCCGGCCGGGACCGGTCGGCGAGCAGCCCGCCGAAGAGGTTCAGCCACACCGCGGCCGGCAGCAGCAGCGCGACCACCGCGGAGGCGGAGCGGCGCCGCAGGGCCAGGGGCAGCAGGATCGGGATGGACAGGCCGAACCACGGCAGGAGGTTCTCCACCAGGCTGCCGAGGTTCCCGATCCGGTTCGGGAGCCGGGCGTGCAGCAGCATGAGCAGGCCGAGCAGCAGTGCGAGCGCCGTCAGCACCGGGCCGCGCTTCCAGGGCCCTGGCCGGGACGGCACTGCCCGGCGGATGCGCGCCCGCCAGGTACCGGCGCCGGTCTCCGGACGGCCGGCGCCGCCCGGTCCGGTCTCCGCGGTGTCGACCCGCGTCGTCGCCTGTCCTCGTTCGATGCCGGTCACTGCTGCGCCTCGGATCCTGGGTGGTCGGCCTGCGTACGTGGGCAACCATCGCAGCACTGCGGCCGTACCCGTTCCGCGGGGAGGTCCACCAGGCCTGCCGCGGCATCGCCGGCCTGCCGATCCGTCCCGGTCAGCGCCGCTCTGCGGGGCTGGCGCCGTCGACGCGGTCCTGGCCCCGTCGGGTCTCAGCGGCCGATCGTCGAGCCGGTGATGGGGTCGGTGAGCGGGATGGTCCGGCCGGCGAGGCCGGTCTTGACGAACTGCCAGCTGAGACCGTTGATCACGCCTTGCCCGAGAGGGGCGAAGGTGGCGAAGGCGGGCTGGCTGAGGTCGATGTGGGTGGAGTCGCAGGACGGACACTTGTCCTTGACGGGCACGGTGATGGTCCTGCCCTGGTACGTCACCTTGACGGCGATCCCCTTACAGAGCGGGTCGTTGTTGGGGTTGGCGGTGGTCCACCAGGTGTGCGAGACGGCCACCAGCAGTTGGGTGGAGGCGTTGATCTGGGTGCCGCAGGCGCCGTAGCCGGCGTCGGTGTAGTAGGTCGCCTTGCCGGTCATCGGCTTGTTGATCGGGATCGCGGCGCTGGCGGTGCCCGCACCGAGGGCGATCAGCGCGGCGGCGGCGAGCGGGGCGCCCGCCCAGATCCTGAGGTTCCTGGTGATGCGCACGGTGTCCTCCGGTGTGTGTCGGCGGCATGGCCGGGCAACGGGCCGAGGGGCGGTCACATGGGCCGTGGGGGTGATGAGTTGACGTCCCGTACGGCTTGCCCGGGAGGAACCTATGCGGGGGGTGAACGGAGGTCCATACCTTTGGCATGTTGTCATGGACACAAGGCAGGATGCTTTACCAAGAAGGGTGGAGGGGAGGACCATGCGCGCCGGCGCGGGCGGCCGGCGCGTGCTGCCCGCCGCCGGCGGCAGCGGGGCAGGGCGCCGCCCGAGCGCCGGAGTCGGCCACGGCGGGCGGGGATCCTCCGGGCCCGCGTCGCGCCGGTCACCGCGGGGCTGTGGTGGTGGCCGGGCCGGGACCGGGGCACGCTGGGAGGGCACGGTGCAGGTCACCCGGGCTGCGCGGCCCGGGCCCCACGAGAAGGAGCTACCAGTGATCCAGGTAGGCGACATCCGCGAATGGCGCACCCACGCCGTCGTCGATCCGGGCGGCCACAAGATCGGCACCCTGGAGGCGATCTACGTCGACACCGGCACGGACGCGCCGTCGATGGCCACCGTGCAGGTCGGCCTCCCCACCCGCCACCGCCTCGTCTTCGTGCCCCTCGACCGCGCCGTCGTCGGCCCCGGCTACGTGAAGGTCGCCTACGACAGGTCCCTGGTGAAGGCCTGCCCCGCGATCGGTACCGACGACATCCTCCCGGCCGAGGACGAGGCGGCGGTCTTCAAGCACTACGGCCTCGACTACAAGCCGGGCGCCGGTGGGGAACGTAGGCTGGCCCGCCCCTGAGCCGAGCCCGGCCCGCCCCCGAAGGTGGCCCACCGGCTCGGACGTCCCCATGCCGCCGCCGCACCGGCACCCATGCCGCGCGGAGCGGTCCGGTACGGCGCCCCTCGCGCGCGCCGGAGGCCGCCACCCTGCTCGGGTGGCGGCCTCCGGGACTGCTCAGAACTCCGGCACTGCTAGCAGGAGCGGGCCCGGGGGCCCGCCGGGGCACCGCGGCCCGGCCGGCGCGCTGCTCGGCCGGTCAGCGCAGGTCGAACCGGTCGAGGTTCATCACCTTGTCCCACGCCGCCACGAAGTCGCGCACGAACTTCTCGTCCGCGTCCCCGGCGGCGTAGACCTCGGCAATGGCCCGCAGCTGGGAGTGCGAGCCGAAGACGAGGTCGACGGCGGTGGCCGTCCACTTCGTCCCGCCCGTCGTACGGTCCCGCCCCTCGAAGACGTCGGCGTCCGACTCCGAGGTCTTCCACACCGTGGCCATGTCGAGCAGGTTGTCGAAGAAGTCCTTGGTCAGCGCCTCAGGACGCTGCGTGAGGACGCCGTGCACGGAGCCCCGGAAGCCGGTGTTCAGCGCCCGCATGCCGCCGACCAGGACGGTCATCTCGGGTGCGGTCAGCGTCAGCAGGTTCGCCCGGTCGAGCAGCAGGGTCTCCGGCGACAGCTTCTCCCCGGCCCGCAGGTAGTTCCGGAACCCGTCCGCCCGCGGTTCGAGCACGGCGAACGTCTCCGCGTCGGTCTGCTCCTGCGAGGCGTCCGTGCGCCCCGGCGCGAACGGGACGGTGACGGCGTGCCCGGCGTTCCGCGCGGCCTGCTGGACCGCCGCGCAGCCGCCCAGGACGATCAGGTCGGCGAGCGAGATCTTCTTGCCGCCGCTCTGCGCGCCGTTGAAGTCCCGCTGGATCTCCTCCAGCCGCCGCACCGTCTCGACCACCTCGGGCTGGTCGTTGACCTCCCAGTCCTTCTGCGGCGCCAGCCGCAGCCGCGCCCCGTTGGCCCCGCCGCGCTTGTCGGTGCCGCGGAAGCTCGCCGCCGCCGCCCACGCCGTGGTGACCAGCTGCGAGACGCTCAGGCCGGAGTCGATGATCCGCTCCTTGAGGGCGGCGACGTCCGCGTCCCCGACCAGCTCGTGATCGACCGCGGGGACGGCGTCCTGCCACAGCTGCGGTTCGGGGACCCACGGCCCGAGGTAGCGGGACACCGGGCCCATGTCGCGGTGCAGCAGCTTGTACCAGGCCTTGGCGAACGCCTCGGCGAGCTGGTCCGGGTGCTCGTGGAAGCGCCTGCAGATCGGCTCGTAGACCGGGTCCTGCCGCAGTGCGAGGTCCGTCGTCAGCATCATCGGGGCGTGCCGCTTCGCCGGGTCGTGCGCGTCCGGCACGGTGTCCTGCGCGGCGGGGTCGGTGGGCGTCCACTGCTTGGCTCCGGCGGGACTGGTGGTCAGCTCCCAGTCGTACCGGAACAGGTTGTCCAGGTAGCCGTTGTCCCACCGCGTCGGCGCGCTGGTCCACGCGCCCTCCAGACCGCTGGTGAGCGTGTCGGCGCCCTTGCCGCTGCCGTACGTGTTGTGCCAGCCCAGGCCCTGCTGCTCGAGGGGGGCGGCCTCGGGCTCCGGGCCGAGGTAGGACGGGTCGACGGCGCCGTGGCACTTGCCGAAGGTGTGGCCGCCGATGATGAGTGCGACGGTCTCCTCGTCGTTCATGGCCATCCGCCCGAAGGTCTCCCGGATGTCGCGGGCGGCGGCCAGCGGGTCCGGATTGCCGTTGGGGCCCTCCGGATTCACGTAGATCAGCCCCATCTGCACGGCGCCGAAGGGATTCGCGAGTTCACGGTCGCCGCTGTAGCGCTCGTCGCCGAGCCAGGTGTCCTCGGAGCCCCAGAAGATCTCCTCGGGCTCCCAGATGTCCTCGCGTCCGAAACCGAAGCCGAACGTCCTGAAGCCCATGGATTCCATGGCGCAGTTTCCGGCGAACACGAGGAGGTCGGCCCAGGAGATCTTCCGGCCGTACTTCTGCTTGACCGGCCACAGCAGCCGCCGCGCCTTGTCCAGGCTGGCGTTGTCCGGCCAGCTGTTGAGCGGCGCGAAGCGCTGGGCGCCGCTGCCGCCGCCGCCCCGGCCGTCGGCGGTGCGGTAGGTGCCGGCGGCGTGCCAGCTCATCCGGATGAACAGCGGCCCGTAGTGGCCGTAGTCGGCGGGCCACCAGTCCTGCGACGTCGTCATCAGCTCGACGACGTCCCGCTTCAGCGCGTCGACGTCGAGGTCGGCGAACTCCGCCGCGTAGTCGAAGTCCTCGTCCATCGGGTTGGAACGGGGCGAGTGCTGGTGCAGCACCTGGAGGTCCAGCTGGGTGGGCCACCAGTCCCGGTTCGACCTGGGACGGGTCGATGTGGGGGTGGGGGAGGGAATTACTGGGTTTTCGCTTTCGCTGCCGGACACGTCCGCCCCTTCTTCCTCGCTCGGTTTTTCTGCCCCTTCGCCGGTATGGTCCCTCGCCGTGGACCGTATGACGGGAAGAACACGCAGGGCGCCGCCTCTCGGCGGTGGGGGAGTGATTTTCGAGCGTGGTGGATTGCGTGACGTGTGATCCCCCGAGACTTCCGATTCCTCCGGTCCTCCCGAGTCACCGTTTCGCCCCGGCCCGGCGGCCGGCCCGGGTCATGCCGGACCGAGGTGGACCACGGTCCTGACCTCAGCGCCCCGTACCTCGGTGTGCGGCTCTCCCACGTCGGCGAAGCCCCGCAGGGCCGCCACGACGTGGTCGACGCGCTCGCGCGGGCCGACGATCTCCGCGGTGATCTCCCCGAGCAGCCGGTGCTCCGCACCGATCCGACGCCCCGGGCCGTCGACCCGGAAGCCCCGGACCCAGGCGTGCGGGGGTTCCGCCGCGGCGATCGCGTCCCCGGGAGCGAGGAAGACGTCGGTGTTCGGCTGGGGGACGAACGCGCCACCCAGGGCACGGTGGACGTCGAGCGCCGTCTCCTTCGTGCCGCCGTTGAGGTGGACCATCACGTACTCGTTGGAGGGCAAGGCGACACCAATCTCTCCTGGCCTACAGACCGGCCCGCATGTGCCGACTGCCCGGAGGGCGCACGAACTCGCGGCCGATGCGCCGCCCGGCACCTTCAGGATCGCTTCCGGCGGCGTCGGCGGCATCACGGCGCGAATGGCGGGGTGATGCGGACGGACCGGCGCACCGTCCGCCGCGTGCGCCCGGCCCCGGTGACCGCCGGCCGGAGGTACCGCCCGCGCGGCCGGCACGCGCGGGCCCGGCTCCGCTCGGCTTGCCGGGAGTCGCGGCATGGGGTGCGCTTGAGGCGTTGACCCGGACACGGAGCGTAGGCGAGGAGACGGCGGCCATGGCCGAAAAGAAGATCATCACGGTGTTCGGCGCGACCGGCTCCCAGGGCGGAGGACTGGTGCGCGCGATCCTGGCGGACCCCGACGGCGAGTTCGCCGTCCGCGCGGTGACCCGGAACCCGGACTCGGACCGGGCGAAGGCCCTGGAGCGGCTGGGGGCCGAGGTGGTCCGGGCCGACATGGACGACGCCGACACCCTCGGCCCCGCCCTGGCGGGAGCGTACGGCGCGTACCTCGTCACCGACTTCTGGGAGCACATGTCCGCCGAGCGGGAGAAGGCCCAGGCCGCGGCCCTCGCCACGGCCGTGGGGCACGCGGGTGTGCAGCACGCCGTCTGGTCCACGCTGGAGGACACCCGCGAGTGCATTCCGCTCGACGACGACCGGATGCCCACCCTGCAGGGTTCCTACAAGGTGCCGCACTTCGACGGCAAGGCCGAGGCCGACCACTACTTCACCGACGCCGGCGCGCCGACGACCTTCCTGCGCACCACCTTCTACTGGGAGAACCTGCTCGGCGCCTTCGCGCCGCAGCGCGGGGAGGACGGCGTCATCCGGATCACCTTCCCGATGGGCGACCACCGGCTGTCGGGCATCGCCGTGGAGGACATCGGCAAGACCGCGCTCGCCGTCTTCAAGCGCGGCACCGACCTCATCGGCGCCACCGTCAGCATCGCCGGCGAGCACCTGCGGCTCGCCGACATGGCGGCGGCCCTCACCGAGGCCGTCGGCGAGCCGGTGACCTACCTCCCCCCGACCCCGGACGCCTTCCGTGCGTTCGGCTTCCCCGGCGCGGACGAGGCCGGGAACATGTTCCAGTACTACGCCGACTGCGAGGAGCGGTTCACCGGAGCGCGCGACCTGGCGGAGGCCCGGGAGCTCAACCCGGAACTCCAGACCTTCGCCACCTGGCTGGCGGCCCACCGGGACGAGCTGCGCGCCGCCTGGGGGGCGGGCGCCCCCGGGTGATCGCCGGTCGGCCGCTGCGGGCCGGGACCAGCGGCGGGACAATGGCGGTCGGAGGCGGTTCCGGCCTGATGAGGTGACGGTGATGTCCCACCTGACGATCCGCGAGCGCCGAGCACTCGCCGACATCGAACGTCGGGTCACCGCGGAGGACCCCGAGTTCGCCCGCGCCCTCGCCCGGCCGCTGCCCGGGCGGGAGCACAGCGGGCACCTCCGGCGGATCGCCGGGTACGGCCTGCTGCTCGCGGCGGGTGCCGCGCTCGTCCTCGCCTCGGTCGCCGCGCACGGGGTCGGGGCCGTACTGGCCGTCGTCCTCCTGGTCGGGGTCGTGCCGAGCTGTCTCTGGCTGGCCGCCGAGGCGTTCGCACGCCGCCGCCGCACCCGTCGTCGTCCGCGCCGAAGCCGCTGAGCAGGGCGTCCCGGACCGGCGACGCCCGCGGTCGCCGGCCCGCCGCGAGGGTGGCCACGACGCCCGCCCCACCGCCTCGGCCCTCGGCGCGGTCCCCGCCCGGGTTCAGGGCCCGCCGAGGCGCCCCAGCAGGGCGCGCGCACCGATCGGCAGCTCCCGGACCCGTACGCCGGTCGCGTGGTGCACCGCGTTGGCGACCGCCGCGGCCGTGCCGACGATGCCGATCTCGCCGATGCCCTTCGAACCCATCGGGCTGACGTGCAGGTCCTCCTCGTCGATCCAGTGGGCCTGCACGTCCGGCACGTCGGCGTTCACCGCGACGTGGTACGAGGCGAGGTCCCGCTCCGCGTGGTCCCCGAACTCCGGGTCCATCGTCGACTCCTCCAGCAGCGCCATCGACGCGCCCATCACCATGCCGCCGAGCAGCTGCGAGCGGGCCGTGCGCGGGTTCAGGATCCGCCCCGCGGCGAACACCCCGAGCAGTCGCCGCAACCGCACCTCGCCCGTGTCCCGGTCGACCTGCACCTCGGCGAACTGCGCGCCGAACGCGTGCCGGGCGAACTCCGTGCCCCGCTGGACCAGCTCCCGGGTGTCGGCGCCCGCCGACAGGCCCTCCGGGGGCACCGGGACCCCCTCCGCCAGCCGCCGCGCCAGCTCCGACGCCGCCGCGTGGACCGCCCACCCCCACGACGAGGTGCCGCTGGAGCCGCCCGCGACCCCGCCGCGCGGCAGGTCGCTGCGCCCGATCTCGGCCCGGACGCGCTCCAGCGGTACGGCCAGCACCTCGGCGGCGACCACCGCCAGCACCGTCCGGGCCCCCGTCCCGATGTCGGTGGCGTTGACCCGCACCACGAACGTGCCGTCCGGCTCCGCCCGTACCTCGGCCGCCGCCGACCCGATCAGCACCGGATAGGTGGAGGCCGCCACGCCCGTCCCCACCAGCAGCCGGCCCTCGGAGCGCCCGACCGGACCGCGCCGCTCCCAGCCGAAGCGACGCGCCCCCTCGCGCAGGCACTGCGCCAGGTGCCGGCTGGAGAAGGGCCGGCCGCTGTCGGGCTCGGTGTCCGGCTCGTTGCGCAGTCGCAGCTCCACCGGGTCGAGGCCGCAGGCCAGCGCCAGCTCGTCCATCGCGGACTCCAGCGCGAACATGCCGGTGGCCTCGCCCGGGGCCCGCATCCAGGACGGCGCCGGCACGTCCTGCCGCACCACCCGGTGCGTGGTCAGCGAGGCCGGGGAGCGGTACATCACCCGGGCCGGCACGGCGGCCTGCTCCACGAACTCCTTCAGTGTCGAACAGCGGGTCAGGATCTCCTGCGCGAGCCCCTCGATCCGCCCGTCGGCGCGTGCCGCCAGCCGCACCCGCTGCACGGTCGGCGCCCGGTGGCCCACCACGGCGGCGAGCTGCGCGCGCGGCAGCGCCAGGCGCACCGGCCGCCCGACCACCCGGGCCGCCATCGCGGCGAGCACCACGTGCGGCCGGGGGGTGCCCTTGCAGCCGAAGCCGCCGCCGACGTGCTCGCTCACCGCCAGCACCTGTGCGCGCTCCAGCCCGAACAGCGCGGCCAGCACCCGCTGCACCTCCCCGGTGCCCTGGCTGGAGTCGTACACCGTCAGGCGCCCGCCGTCCCACCAGGCCGTCGCGGCGTGCGGCTCCATCGGGTGGTTGTGCAGCGGCGGCGTGCGGTAGGTGGCGTCGATCCGGACGTCCGCCCCGGCCCAGGCGGCCCCGAGGTCGCCGCGCGCCCGGTCGGCCGGGTGGCCGCCGTTGGCCTCCGCCGGGGCGTAGACGCCCGGGTGGTCCTCGACGAGTACGACGTCGTGCGGCTCCGCCGCGTACCGCACGCGCACCTCGGCGGCGGCCTGTTCGGCGGCCTCGACGCTCTCGGCGACGGCCAGCGCCACGTACTGCCCGCGGTACGCGACCCGGGGGCCCTGCAGCACCGCCAGCGTCGGGTCCTCCGCCTGCGCGAGGCGCGGCGCGTCCAGGTGGGTGAGCACCGCCAGCACCCGCGGGTCGGCCAGGGCCGCCGAGGTGTCGATCGCGGTGACCGCGCCGCGGGCCACCGTGGCGGGCACCGGGCAGGCGTACAGGCAGCCGGCCGGCCGCAGGTCGTCGGCGTAGCGGGCGGCGCCGGTGACCTTCTCCCGCCCCTCCAGGCGTGGGTGGCCGCCCGACGGGCCGCTGGTCGGGCTGCTGGTCGGGCCGCCCATCGGGCCGTTCATCGGGCCGCTCCCTGCGCGGCGAGGTCGCACAGCAGCCGGACACCCAGGTTGCGGGCCAGCGGCACCTTGTAGGCGTTGTCGCGCAGCGGCCGGGCGTCCGCGAGCTCCGCCTCCAGCGCCGCCGCGAACGACGCCTCGTCCGCGGCGGCCCCGAGGAGCAGCCGTTCGGCGGTCAGGGCGCGCCAGGGCTTCGGCGCGAGCCCGCCGAACGCCACCCGCAGGTGGGTCACCCGGCCGTCGCGCACCGCCAGCACACCCGCGGCCGAGGCCAGCGCGAAGGCGTACGACGCACGGTCGCGGACCTTGCGGTAGGCGGACACCGCGCCCGGCACCGGCGGCGGCAGCCGGACGGCGGTGATCAGCTCGCCGGGCAGCAGCCGGTGCTCCTCGTGCGGCCGGTCGCCGGGCAGCCGGTACAGGTCGGTCACGTGCAGGGTGCGGGCGCCGTCCGGGCCGAGCAGCTCCACGTCGGCGTCGAGCGCGGAGAGGGCGACCGCGAGGTCCGAGGGGTGGGTGGCGATGCAGTGCTCGGAGGCGCCCAGCACCGCCAGGTCGCGGTGCACGCCCTCCCGGGCGGGGCAGCCGGTGCCGGGCCGGCGCTTGTTGCACGGCTTGGCGGTGTCCTGGAAGTACGGGCAGCGGGTGCGCTGCAGCAGGTTGCCGGCGGTGGTCGCCCGGTTGCGCAGCTGCCCGGACGCCCCCGCGAGCAGCGCCTGCGACAGCACCGGGTACGCCGTGCGCACGCGCGGGTCGGCCGCCAGGTCGGCGTTGGTCACCAGCGCGCCGACCCGCAGGCCGCCGCCGTCGAGGGGGGCCACCCCGCCCAGCGGCAGCCGGCCCAGGTCGACGAGCAGCCGGGGCCGCTCCACGCCCAGCTTCATCAGATCGACCAGGTTGGTGCCACCCGCCAGGTACCGGGCCTCGGGGCCGCCGGCGAGCAGTTGCACGGCCTGCGCAGCGTCGGTCGGCCGCAGGTAGGCGAACTCCCTCACGACGCGACCTCCACCACGGCCCGCACGATGTGCGGATAGGCGCCGCAGCGGCAGATGTTGCCGCTCATCCCCTCCCGCACCGCGGGCTCGTCCAGCACCTCGCCCGCGGCCGCGGCCTCGGCGAGCAGCCCCACCGCGGAACAGAGCTGCCCGGGGGTGCAGAACCCGCACTGGAAGGCGTCGTGGTCGAGGAAGGCCCGCTGGACGGGGTGCAGGTCGCCGCCGGCGGCCAGGCCCTCGACGGTGGTCACCGCGGAGCCGTCCGCGGTGACGGCGAGGACGAGGCAGCTGTTCACCCGCCGGCCGTCCAGCAGCACGGTGCAGGCACCGCACTGCCCGTGGTCGCAGCCCTTCTTGGTGCCGGTCAGCGCCAGCTGCTCCCGCAGCACGTCCAGCAGGGTGCAGCGGTTGTCCAGCAGGAGTTCCCTGCCCGCGCCGTTCACCTCGACGGTGACGCGGGTCGTGTGGGTGGTGATCATGCGTGTCGCTTTCGTCGCCCGGCCGGGCCGCGGAAGGCGCCACCCGGAGGGCATCCGTCCCACCGGATCCCCGCGCCGACACCTGCGCGGGGCGCCGATCACCGGTTCGGCCATCCACCGGGCGCGCCCGTCGGGACGCTCCGGGGCCGAGCGAGGAGGGGCCGCCGGGCCGCTGAGCCCGGAGAACACGCCGCTGGCGACCCTCCTGCCAGGCTCGTCCGGCTCCGCCGGCACGGTGGCCTACAGTCCGGACGCCCACACGCCGGCCGCCACCACCGACCAGGGGGTCGCCGGTGGAACCTCGACGTCGACGCGGCCGTCCGGCGGATCTGCACGAGCAGCGCCGGCGCCCTGGACGAAGCACGGTGGCAGCGCCACGTCCGGCAGGTTCCGTACACGCCGCCCTGCCCGTCGAGCTGACGAACGGTCACCTCACCCGTCACAATGAAGGCTGGACCGGAGGGGGTTGGAATGGAATCGGAACTGGTGGTGCTGGCGTCGTCGGCCGCGACCACGATGGTCGGGTTGCTGGCGACGGACGGCTGGGAGCAGGTCAAGCAGGCGGTCGGCCGGCTGTGGCGCCGCGCCCGGCCCGATCAGGCCGACACCGTGGAGGCCGAACTGGTCGAGGCCCGCGCCGAACTGCTGACCGCCCGCCAGGCGGGCGACACCCAGGCCGAGCAGGACCTGACGGCCGAGTGGCGGACCAGGCTGCGCCGCCTGCTGGCCGCCGACCCGGCCCTGGCCGGCGCCCTGCGCGCCCTCCTGGCCGAGCTGCGCCCGGAGTCCTCCGAGGAGGCCGCCGGCCCTCGGGTGGAGATGCACGGTACGGCCTCGGACAACGCCCGGGTCTACATGTCCGGCCGGGACATGCACATCACCGGGAACTGACCGCCCGCGGCGCCGCGCGGCGGCCTGCCCGGTGGTTCGCTACCGAGCAGGCCGCAGATCGAGATCTTCCGCGACATCTGACCGACGTCCCGGGACAAGTCCACGGCCCCACCAGCAACAGCGTGAGCCCGCCCCGGCCTGACCCTGGCGCCGGGCAGGGACGGCTCCGCCGGTCGTGGACACCGAGGCGCCGGTCACCGTCTGGTGCCGTGTGCCGACTGCGGCCGTTGCGGCTTCCGTGGCTCTCGACCCAGAGCGCCTTGAGCGCCTCCTCGGATCTGGGGGCCAGGACGAATCATGAACAAGGGGTAGGTAGTGGCAGCGGTGGCCGGACAGCTCGGCAGCCGTACTGCCAGCAGGTGCATCCTGTGCCGTGTCGGCCCGATGGCGGCCCCTTGTGGACGCCGCTGTCGGGGTGGCCTCAGTTGAGTTCGACCTTCTGCTCGTCGGCCAGCTCCCCGGCTGTGGCGAAGTCCGGGCCGCCGGGTACCCGGAGGATGGCTTCGTAGCAACGGCGGATCACGTCCTTGTTCAGTTCGGCCCGGGTGGGGTGCTCATTCGATATGAGGGGTTTCCTTCGTGCAGGGGCGATCGGAGTCGGTGCGGATCAGGAGCGCCGAGGGTCGGCGACGCGGCACGGTCGGCCGTGCACCGGACGGCTCGCGAGGCCCCGTCAGGAGGTGGGGGCGCCGAACCAGCGGGCGGCTGCCTGACGGAATTGCTCGGTGCCGGGGTGGTGGCCGTCGGCCCAGGCGACGATGCCGTCGGGCCTGATCAGCAGGGCGCCGAATCCGAGGTCGTCGCTCACCGGCCCGGCCGCGTAGCGGATCAGGCCCTCCCAACTTCCGGCCGCAGCGCGCAACCGCCGGTCGGCGGTGAAGTCGAGTGCGACGCCCCGTCCTTCGCGCAGCAGGTCGCCGAGGCGGGTGCCGTCGCGGAAGCAGAAGTCCGGGGCGGTCCGACCGACGAGCGGCTGGTCGCCACCCAGGTCGTAGCGGTGGGACAGCCCTGAGGTGTTGCGGAAGACGTGGGTGGTGCCGTCGGGGGTGTCGAGCAGGTCGCGGAGCAGCTTGCGCAGGGCCGGGGCGTTGGGGCCGGGGTTCATCGTGGCCACCTGGGCCCGGGACCAGTCGAGGATGGTGGCACCGACGGGGTGGCGTTCGACTGTGTAGGTGTCGAGCAGGCCCGCGGGGGCGGTCCCCCTGAGGGTGGCGGCGAGTTTCCAACCGAGGTTCACGGCGTCGCCGATGCCGAGGTTGAGCCCCTGGCCGCCGAGCGGGGAGTGGATGTGGGCGGCATCGCCGGCCAGCAGGACGCGGCCCTTGCGGTATGTCGTGGCCTGCATGGCGCGGTCGGTGAAGCTGGAGGCGAGGTGGACCTCGTTCAGCGCGACGTCGGTGCCGGAGATCCGGCGCAGGACCGTCTGGAGGTGTTCACGGGTCAGTGGCTGCGAGCGGTCGAAGGCGCCGCCGTCGAAGTCCATCATGCCCAGGTGTCCTTCGAAGGGGGTGCGCAGATACATGCCGGTCGACGTCAGGTGGAAGCCGAGCTCCAGTTTCCGCGGGTCGTCGAAGGTGACGCGGGCGACGTAGCCGGTGAACATCGGCGGCGTGCCGACGAAGTCGAAGCCGGCCAGTCGGCGCACCGTGCTGCGTCCGCCATCGCATCCCACCAGCCAGCGCGCCCGGTGTTCGCGTCCGTCGGCCTGCACGACGACGCCGTCGTCGTCCTGGGCGAGGGTCTCCGGCCCGGCACCCCGCAGGATCTGCACACCGAGCCCACTGGCCCGCTCCGCCAGAACCGCGCCGACCGCGTCGAGGCTGGTCATGATGCCCTCCATCGCCGGGCCGGGCAGCCGGAGCGAGAAGGCGGAGGTGTCGATGGCGGCCGCGTCGAGGCGCATTCCCGCGAAGTGGCTCACGTCGCGTGGGGCGGTCGGCCTCCGCGCGTCGGGGGCGGCTTCGACCCGCGCCGCGTCGACACCCGAGGCCTTCAGCAGTTCGGGCAGCATGCCCCGGCGGTAGAACACCTCGACCGATCCGGCGTTCAGGCCCCGCATGCCCAGCGGGAGCGCCTTGAACGGCGAGTCCGGTTCCCGGTCCCGTTCCAGCACCAGGACCGAGCGGTCGGCCAGCGCGAGCTCGGCGGCGAGGAACAGGCCCACCGGGCCGGCCCCCACGATCACCACGTCGTACATGTGGAACCTCCTCCGGTTCGAATCCCCTGCTCTGCCCCGGGGCTTACCGGGCCGGGGCGTGTCCGGCGGAGCCGGGCAGCAGGTTTGGAGCAGTGCTCCAATATTGGAACCGTACTCCATTTTGGAGCAGTGCTCCAAATCTGGGAGGATGAGGGCATGGCCACACAGACACGCCAGTCACAACGCCGCAGGCAGGTCCTCTCCCGTGAGCGCATCGTCGAGACGGCCGTCGAGCTACTGGATGCGGAGGGGGAGGGCGCTCTGACCGTTCGGGCACTGGCCGAGCGACTGTCGACCGGATCCGGGGCGATCTACCACCACGTCGGTAACATGGGCGAGTTGCTGCAGGCCGCGACCGGCAGTGTCGTCGCCGGCGCCCTGCCGCCGCTGCGCAGCTCCGCCGACTCTCCGCAGACCCCCGCATCCACGGGCTCACCCGAGGACGCGATCCGCGCCGTGGCACTGGGCCTCTTCGACGCCGCGGTCGAACACCCCTGGCTTGCGGCCCAGCTCGCCGCGCAGCTCACCCGCAGCCCGTGGGGAGCAGTGACCCCCCGAATCTTCGAGAGCATCGGCCGACAGGTGCGTGCGCTGGAGGTACCGCGCCGGGACTGGTTCGTCACGACCTCGACCCTGGTCCACTACATCCTCGGCGCCACCGCCCAGAACGCCCAGAGCCCGGACGCCACCGGCGACGGCGCGCTTTCGGGGGCGGCGGAAGATCGCTCGGAATTCCTCGACGCTGCGTCCAGGGCATGGCAGGACCTGGACCCCGACGACTACCCGTTCCTCCACGACATCGCCGATCAGATGCGCGAGCACGAGGACCGCGAGCAGTTCCTCGCCGGCATCGGCCTGATCCTCGCCGGCATCACCGCCGGCCGCCCGCCCGGGTCACCCGGCGACCACCCCGGAACCGGCTGACCCCGCCCGTCTCGGGCGCGCCGCCGCACGGTACCCGCTCCCGGCCTCCGCCAGCGCGGTTCGGTACGGGGCAGGCAGTCCTCGTCGTCGTGATCGAGCGGGCACCACAGCACCTGCAGCAGGCCAGTGCCGTCGGCGTTGATCCGCCAGACCGCTGCACGGCAGTCGGTCAGCAGCTCCCAGTCCTCGGGGTCGAGGTCGGGATCGTATGGGGTCAGCAGCAGCTCGACGTGTTCCGCGGGATCGACCCAGCGGGCGACCGTCCGGCCGCCCGGCAGCTCGAAGAGCTCGTCGGGCAGCAGGGCAAGGCCCGGTGTCACCGATCGTCGTGCGTAGCGCCTGTAGTGCGTGTAGTGGGGGTGCCCGACGGTGTCTTTCGATCAGGCACCCCCACGTGGATCCTCAGGCCCGGTGTGGTGGTGGGGTCAGGTGGTGCGTTCGGGCTTGAGCGTCCATTGCTGGTTGGCCTGGAGGCTGGGGCAGTCCCAGATTCCCAGGCGTGTCCCTTGGGTCGTTGCCCAGCCGGGGAGTTCGATGCACTTGCCGTCGGGGGTGCCGCTGGTGGCGGTTGCGGTGTTGTAGATGCGACCGTCGGGCCGCGTCGCCCATTTCTGACCTGCCTTGGCTTCGCAGCGGGCGAGGATCAGCTGCGTGCCGTTGCCAAGGGCGTTGTCCTTGGTGGAGAGGCAGTAGCTGCCTTGGCGGATGGTGCCGTCGGCGGCGAAGTTGAACTTTTGGTTGGGGGTGTCCCAGCAGGCGTAGGCGGCGAGTGCGGATCCGCTATTGGCCCCGCCTTCGGCGTCAGCGCAGAGCCAGTCGACGAGGTTGGAGTGGATGGAGACGCTGGCGTCGGCTTTGCCCATGACGGTGTAGGGGGCGAAGCCGTCAACCTTGTGGGTGGTGCCGTTGCTGCTCTTACCGGGGAAGACAGCGAGTGATCCGGTGTTGTCGATGACCCACAGGTCTGCGTAGCCGTCACTGTTGAGGTCGCCGGAGGAGCCGATCAGGGGATGGGTGCTGGAAGTGCCGAAGCCGGGGAGAAGCAGTGTTCCGGAGCTCGGTGTGGTGAGTGTGGTGTAGTCGGGCTCGGTGGCGGCGCCGGTGATGGCGTAGGCGTAGATGTTGCCGTTGTCGCGCTTGCGGGCCCAGACGGTGGCCTGGAAGGCGTTGCCGACGTCGGGGACTGCCGTGGGGCCGTTGGCCGCACCGGGGTTGATGAGGTCGTAGTTGTCCCAGGAGTCGCCATCGAGGGTGGGGATCAGCTTGGCGGTGCCGTCGACGTCGTCCGTCATTCCGGGGGAGAAGAGGTAGAGCTTGCCGTTCTCCACGGTCAGGAACGAGGTGCGGGTCATGGTGATGCTCTTGGACGGTGTGACCGGGTCGGCGCCTATGGCTTCGCCTTCGGGGGTACCGATGGCTACGACCTGCGTGACGTCGGACCAGACGAGCGGGTTGTAGCCGGGGCAGGGTGCGTTGGTGCCCTGCGTTTGGCAGGTCGCGGGTCGGCTGATGACTCCGGCGGTGAGGCTGTCGTAGCGTCCGGTGCCGTCGTTGGTGACGAGATAGAGGAGCTTCTTGAGGTCGGGGTCCTTGGTGTTGTGGGCGATGAGCTGGTCGACGGCCTGACCGTAGTTGAGCGTCCCGCGGTGGGTGATCTGGTAGTCGCTCCAGGTGGGGTTGTGGCTGGCGTCGTGGCCAGGTGCGGCCGCGGCGGGTGCGGCGACGGAGCGGGACGGGTCGGTGCCGCCGCCGATGATGCGCAAGTCACCCTTACTGTCGGAGATGACGATGTCGGGCTTCTGGTCGTTGTCGACGTCGCCGAAAAGCGGCTGGGTGCCGGGCTTCCAGGGCGCATAGAAGGTGTAGACGGCGGGCTGGCTGTAGTTGCTGGCATTGTCCATGGCCCAGGCGTACAGCAGGTTGGTGCCCCAGTTGCGCGGGGTGAAGGGGACGTTGGCAGACCCCGAGGAGTCGGTGGTGTAGGTGTCGGGGCCGCCGCAGCGCCAGCCCACCACCGGGGTCGGGTCGGAGCTGACCCGGACGCAGGCGACCCCGGAGGCCTGCCCACCAGCGGGGGCCTGGTCCTCACCTCGGACAGTAAAGCTGCCGGCGGTGCCGGCCCAGGCCGTGGGGTTCTCGTTGGGGGTCCCGGACGGCGGGAAGTCCGTGGAACTGAGGCTGACACGGGGGTTGGTCTTGTCGACGCGGAAGTAGCACCAGGCGCTGGAGGGTGAGGTGAGGATCGTGTCGGTAGAGCGGGCCAGCCATCCGTACTGGTGGCCGTCGGTCAGCGATCCGACTTCGGAGGTGTGCCCCGGATTGTTGTAACTTCCGTCCCAGCCTCCGGGGACGGCACTGAAGTTGGGGTCGTTGTCGTCCCACATTTGGAAGCCGGTGTAGAGGGACTGTCCGGCGGGGGAGAAGCTGTTGGCGGTCAGGTAGATGCTCTGGTTGTTGCCGACCCAGCCGGGGTTGTCCCACGGCTGGGCGCCGCCGCTGGTGCAGCGAGCGCTGGTGTTGTTGCCGGCGAACCCCGGAGTAGGGCTTGTGCGCGGGTCCCAGATGGTGGGCGTGATGTCGTACGTGGTGGTAATACTGGGGTTGCTTGCGATGTAGTGCCGGTAGAGCTTCTCCCACTCGCTGGTTTGAGGGGCGATCCCGACCGTCCAGTTGGTCCACTTCTCGGCTGCGGCGCGCTGCATGGTGGCGGTGACGTTGATGGCTAGTGGGCCGGTGCCGGTGAGCCACTGTCCGTCGATGGCAGGGCAGCCCTGCATGACTGTGTTGCCGTCGGTGCCGCAGGGCTGGCTGTTCCAGTTGGTGTGTGCGTTGATCGGTGGCGTCCAATACGCGACGAACGGCGTGTTGGTGCTCGGGCTGGATGCGGCCGTCACCTGGGCGTTGAGCGTGGAGGCGAAGACGGTCGGGGGGCCTTCTGCCCCACCAGGGACGGTGTAGATGGCGGGGTTGATTCCGAATTGGAAGTAGGCGCGCTGGCGGCCCAGGTCACCGCAGTCCAGGTTGGGGTCGGAGCTCTTGTAGCCGCAGTAGCCAGTTGCGAGGTTCGTCTTTTGGTTGTAGTTCTCGGCTGTTTTGTGGTTTTCCTGGACTTCGACGGAACCCTGGCTGTAGCTGGTGACGGCTGTGAGCGATGGATCGATGTACCAGGGGCCTGTTCCGCTGCCCAGTGCATCCTGATTTGGCGTCAATTCAATTGCGCTGCTGGACACTTTGGTGGTGATGGCGGAGACGATTGCGCCGTCGCCGGGTTCCTCTGGAGTTGAGGCTACGCCAGGGCCGGCCTCGGCCGGTGCGGCTGCCAGCGACTTTGCTGCCAACTTGGAGGGTGCGACGGGTGCAGTGGTTCCTGCGCGCGTGGTCGAGGAGTCCCATTGGAGGGGTGCGGGCGAGCGGAAGCGAACTGTTCCGCTGTCGTCCTTGACGTCGATGGCACCTGCCGTGTCCGCCGTGACATTGAGGCCCTGTGCGGTGACGGGGAAGCGGAGAGTCTTCAGGGCCGGGTTGGCGGCAGCCTCAGCGGTGTGGACGACGATGACGTCGCGCCAGCCTCCGACAGACAGCGCAGTGAGCTGTAGGTCGATGCCAGGCAGGACGTCGGCGTAGGTGGCGGTGGCGCCGTCAAGGGCTGGCTTGGGGAGTGTGAACGGCGCGCCGAGGGCAAGCTTCTTGCCGTCCTCGGTGGTCACGCTCGCCATCGGGCCGGATCCGCCGCCCGAGAGCGTGAGGGCGGTGGAGGCGACGGTCGGGCTGATCGTGCCGTCGGTGTTGGTCCGCAGTGTGGTGTCGAGGTCGGCCCATGAGCCGTTGTGCTTGGTCCGGACGGCCTGTGCATTATCGGTGGTGGTGAGAGTTCCGTTCGCGTTGGCGATCGTCCGGGAGCCCTCGGTGGTCATTGCCTCCACGACGACGGGGCTCCCGGTCGACTTAGCCAAAGCGAGAGCGTCGAGCATGGCCTGTTGCAGGCCGGTCCGCTCCGGGTACTGGCCGCTCGGGGCTGGCGAGAGGATCCCGTTCCTGGGTCCGTGGGCGTTGCCGGCGTCGACTGCGAGGGCAGCGGGCGCGGTGAGCAGACTCAGGCTCAGGGCGGCACTCAGGCCGATTGCCCCGATTCGACCGATGTGTCGACGTGGGGTATCGGAGGGGCTTATATCACCTGATTTTGGTGCGGTGTTCAGCATGGCTGTGATGTCAGTCCTCCCGTTGGTCCGTCCCCGATGGACGGGCCTTCGGATCGGAACGATGGTGCGTCAACTGTCCTACGTCAAACGCCTTATCGGCATATGCGCATATGTCCAGATCGCTGGCGGGATTCTCCCTGGAATGTAACGAAGGTCACTTGGGCGGCTGAAGATTTAGATGGCGCTCGGATCAATCCTCCACCTAGTGTCACCGGTAATAATCGGACAGTTGTCGACATATGACTGTCTGTCATTGATGTGAGGAGAAGCAGTGGGGCTTCGCCCTGCCCGGAAGCGGGCCTGGAGATCAACAGGGGGCCGTCGATGGTCCCCGCTCGTAGCAGTAACACTTGCCCTGGCGATGACGGGCGTCGCGGTGCCGCCCGCTGCGGCGTGGGTGTTCCCCCAGCCCGAGGGCGAGATCTGGGCGCCCTCCAACACGCCGCTCGGCGACGGCACCCCGTCCGTCAAGGGCACCGACGTCGCCCCACCCACCAACAACGCCACGGCTCAGGCGTCGGAATGGACACCGAAGCTCGCTGCACCCGTCACACCGGGCACGGCGACCGTCCAACTCGGAATCAATGGAACCGAGGCCAGGGCCGCCCGTAACGCGACCGGCGGCGCCTCCTCGGCCTCCGGAGGAAACACCCTCACTCAGGCGGGAACGCTGCCTGTCGCGGTCGCCCCGGCACCTGAGAAGGGCGTGGCCGCCCAGGAGGTCACTGTCGAGGTGACCGACCCGGCCAAGGGCCAGGCTGCCGGCGCGAGTGGCCCCCTTGTCGCGCTCTCTGACGCCGAGAGCAGTGCGGACGGGATCGGGCGTCAGGCCACAGTCACCATCGACTTGAAGAGCCTCCAGGCTGCCGGATGGGCTGACCGGGCACGCCTCGTGGCTCTTCCTGCCTGCTCGCTCACTACCCCGCAACTTCCCGAATGCCGAACCAAAACCCCCGTAGTCTCCACCGTCGACGCTGCCGGCCACATCACGGCCGACATCACCCTACCCAGCGGCGCTGCATCGCAGGCTTCAGGCCCGGCCACCCAGAGCAGCACCGCAGCCACTGCGGTCAAGACCTCGTACACGACGACTGGCGCATCGCTGCTGCGCCAGGCCTCGGCCGGCAGCACGGGCGCGCCGATGGTCCTGTCGGCCGAGCCGTCACCTTCCGGGGCAGGCGGAAGCTACGCCGCGACTTCCCTGGCTCCCTCGACGGCATGGAGTAGTGGCTCCAACGCCGGCAACTTCAACTACAGCTATCCGATTCAGGTACCGGCGGCCCTTGGTGGCTCGGCCCCCACCATCTCGCTCGGCTACAACTCCGCCGCAGTGGACGGCAAGACGTCCGCGACCAACTCGCAGTCCTCGTGGATCGGTGACGGTTGGAACTACGAGCCAGGCTTCGTCGAACGCTCCTACAAGAACTGCGACAAGGCCGGCATCACCGGCTCCGCAGACCTGTGCTGGGGCGGTCAGAACGCCAGCTTGTCCCTCGCAGGGCACTCCGGCACCCTCGTGCGCGACGATGCCCTCGGCACCTGGCACCTTCAGGACGACGACGGGACAAAGGTCGAAAAGCTCACCGGCGCTCCGCGCGGGCTCGGTGACCAGGACTACCGGGACATGGAGTACTGGCGGATCACCACCCCTGACGGCATCGAGTACTACTTCGGACGCAACCACCTACCCGGCGGTGACGGAACGGACCAGGCGGCCAACTCCGTCCTCACTGTTCCCGTCTACTCCCCGACCGGTGGAGCCACTCCCGACCCCTGCTACAACTCGGCTACTGGCACCAGCTCCTGGTGCCAGATGGCCTGGCGCTGGCAGCTCGACTACGTCGTCGACACCCACGGCAACCTCATCACGTACAATTACGCCACTGAGGGGAACAAGTACAGCCGCGGCGGCGCTCAGAGCCACGGCAACGGCACCACCGCCGACTACCAGCGCGCCGACTACCTCACCGAGATCGGCTACGGCCAGCGCCTGGACGAGCAGAGGACCGCCAAGGGCACTCTCAACCCC
This sequence comes from Kitasatospora sp. NPDC057015, assembly GCF_042673745.1. NCBI lineage: Bacteria > Bacillati > Actinomycetota > Actinomycetes > Kitasatosporales > Streptomycetaceae > Kitasatospora > Kitasatospora sp. NPDC057015. Next base: position 27,150 of record NZ_JBHUSG010000001.1, on the reverse strand, counting down.
GCTGCCAAGGTTCTCTTCACCACCACTGAACGCTGCAAGGCCGCAGGTGCGATCACCTGCGACGAGAGCCAGCGCACTGCCGCCAACGCCGACGCCTGGCCGGACGTACCCATCGACCAGATCTGCACCGCAACGTGCACAACCTCTGCCCCCACGTTCTTCACCACCAAACGGCTCACTGCCATCACCACCCAGGTCCTCGCCAACTCCGCCTTCACCACGGTCGACAGCTGGGCCCTGTCCCAAAGCCTGGAAGACCCGGGCGACGGCACAAAGCGCACCCTCCAGCTCAACTCGGTCACCCGGACCGGATCCAACGGTCAGACACCTATCACCTTGCCCGCCGTGACATTCGGCTACAACATGATGGCCAACCGCGTCGACGGCCTGGTTCCCGCCGCACCGATGTTCAACCGCCCCCGCATCAAGGAGATCGGCACCGAGACCGGTGGGCGGATCAACGTCATCTACTCCGCACCGGAATGCTCGCGAGTTGCAAATCACATGCCGTCCTCCGAGGACAGCAACACGATGGCCTGCATGCCCGTCAAGTGGTACCTCCCAGGGCAGTCGTCCCCGGACCCGGTCAACGACTGGTTCAACAAGCCGATCGTCAGGACGGTCACCGAGCAAGACCTCGTCACCAGCCCATCCGTCAACAAGGTCACCGAATACACCTACAACGGTGGCGCGGCCTGGCACCGCAATGACGCCGAGTTCACCGACCCCAAGACCCGCACGTGGAGCGACTTCCGCGGCTACCAGTCGGTGACCACCACCACCGGAAGCGCCTCTGCCGGTGAAGCTCCGAAGACCCAGCAGAGGGTCACTTACCTTCGCGGTATGGACGGCGACTACAAGGCCAACGGAACTCAGCCGTCGGTTACAGTCCCCAACCCCCTCGGCGGCGCCAACCTCACCGACAGTGACTGGCTAGCGGGCCGCGTCGTCGCCACTGAGGTCTTCGACCAGGCCGGCGGCAGCGTCCGCGCAATCACCGGCAGCACTTACAGCGGGCAGCAGGTGACCGCCACGCATGTGCAGACAGCGGGAGCTCCCAAGATCTACGCCCGTTACCCTGACGCCACGGTCGCGGCCGTTTCCAAAGCCAAGTTGGCCAACGACACCTGGCGCACCACCACCGCGGGCGCAACCACGGACCCCGGACACGGCAACCGGGTGATCGAGACCAACGACAAGGGGGACGGTACAACCGCCACTCCCGAAACCTGCACCACGACCAACTACGCCACCAGCACCAACACACAACTGCTCACGCTCGTCTCTCAGCAGATCACCATCCAGGGCCCCTGCGGAACGGCGCCGACGGCAGCCAACACCATCTCCGGTACCCGCACGCTCTATGACGGCCTGCCGTTCGGCCAGGCCGGATCAACCGGGAATCCGACCAGCACCCAGGTACTGGACCGGTTCGACATCGCGAACAAGCCCGTCTATACCCAGACCGGCAGCGCCAGTTTTGACATCTACGGCCGCAATCTCACGAGTGCCTCCACAGACGGTTCAACATTCGACAGTACGGGCAGTCAGCTGACCGGCCCATCAGTCACCCCGGCGACCAGCTCGGTGGTGCTGACACCGGCTGTGGGTGCCCTGGCAACGCAGTCCCGCACCACCGGACCCCTGGGCGCGGGATGGACGTCCACCGTCACCCAGGACCCCGGGCGCGGCGTTCCGCTGACAACGCAGGACGTGAACGGGCGGACCACCACGCTCCACTACGACGCGCTCGGCCGGCTTACGGACGTGTGGTCACCAGACCGACCGACGAGCGAAAAGCCAGGGCAGAAGTTCAGCTACGCCGTCAACGGTTCCTCCGCACCGTCCACCACGACCACCGAATGGCTCCAGGAAGGAGGCCAGACCTACTCCGCGCAGGTCGACATCGTCGACGGACTGGGCCGTCCCCGCCAGACCCAACGGACCAGCGACGCCAAACCTACCGGGCGACTGATCACCGACACTGCATACGACTCCCATGGCTGGGCAATCAAGGTATCCGCTCCGTACTACGAGCAGAACAGCCTTCCCACTACCGGCATCTTCGTGCCCGCCAATGACGGCCAGGTCCCCGCACAGACATGGACGAGCTACGACGGCCAAGGTCGAGCGGTCCGGGCGGAATTCCGTTCCTACGGCAACCTGCAGTGGGCGACCAGCACGGCGTACGCCGGGGCCGACCGCACCGATGTCACCCCACCTCCGGGCGGGATTCCGACATCCACTGTCACCGATGCCCGCTCGAACAGCACCGCCACGTGGCAGTACCGGACACCCACCGCCACCGGCAACCCGGCTGACGCAGACATCACTACCTACAAGTTCACCCCCGCGGGCCAGGTCAAGAGCCACACCGACTCGGCTGGCAACACCTGGTCGTACACCTATGACCTGCGTGGCAGACAGACCTCCGCCAACGATCCCGACGTCGGGATCAGCAACACTTTCTACGACGCCAACTCGCGCATCGACCACACCACGGACGCCAAGGGCAACACGCTCGCCTATAGCTATGACCTGCTCGGCCGTAAAACCGGTCTCTACAACGGTGTGGTGAGCCCGGCGAACCAGCTTGCTTCGTGGACCTTCGACACGCTCGTCAAGAACCAGCCGACATCCTCCACCCGCTACGTCGGAGGCGCAACGGGCACTGCTTACACCAAGGCCGTCACCGGCTACGACACCGCCTATCGGCCACTCGGCACCGCAATCACCATCCCCGCTACCGAAGGCGGCCTGGCCGGTACTTATACGACGAGCAACACCTACAGCCCCGTTCTAGGATCCCTCAAGCAACTGAGCCTGCCCGCCGCAGGAGGCCTACCTGCCGAGACGGTCAGCTACGGCTACACCGTCACCGGTGTCCTGACTACCTCCGCCAGCCTCAGCAAGCCCATTGTCACCGCCATGGCCTATGACGCACTCGGCCGCCCAGTCCGCACAACCGTCGGCGAATACGGCAAGCAGGTCGTCTCCACCCGGCAGTACGACTGGGCAACGGGACGCGTCATCAACTCCTTCGTCGACCGCCAGGTGGGCACCGTCTCAGTCGACCAGACCACCTACACCTACACCCCTACCGGACGCATCACCTCCGCCTCCAACCGTCAGGACGCCGCCGCCACCGATACCCAGTGCTACACGTACGACTACCTCGGCAGACTGACCGGCGCCTGGACCGACACCGGCGGGACCTCCACCACAGCCGACTGGACCGACTCGTCCGGTGAAACACACGGCACAGGGAGCTCCACAACCGTCCCCGGCATCGGCGGTTGCAACAACGCCACCGCACCCGGCGTCACCGGACCAGGCGCCCGAACCATCGGCGGCCCGGCCCCGTACTGGAACACCTACACCTACGACGCCACTGGAAACCGCACCGGCCTAACCCAGCACGACGTCACCGGCAACACCAGCCAGGACACCACCACTACTCAAACCTTCGGCCCCGCCAACAGCTTCAACACTCCGACAAGCGCAACCAACACCGGCGGCGGCACGGGCGGACCGCACGCCCTGCTCACCTCGACCACTACCTCCCCCTCCGGCAGCAGGGCCATCGGCTACCAGTACGACGCCAAGGGCAACACCACCGCCATCACCGATACCGGCGGTACCACCACTCTCACCTGGAATGGCGAGGACAAGCCCACCTCCCTCATCAAGACCGGCCAGGCAGGTGCCACCACCTACCTGTACGACGCGGACGGCAACCAGCTTCTGCGCCGCAACCCCGGCCAGACGACCCTCAACCTCCTGACCGACGAACTCACCCTCGACACCGCCACCGGCTCCACGAGCAACACACGCTCCATCAGCGCGCCTGGCGGCCTCACCTACACTCGCGTCACTGCAGCCGTCGGCGGCGGCAAGGTCCTCATCCAAGCCTCCGACCCCCACGGCACCAACAACCTCCAAATCAACACCACCACCGGACAACCCGTCACCCGCAGGTCCGTCGACCCGTTCGGCAACCCCCGCGGCACCCAACCCGCCGTTTCCGCCTGGGCCGGCAAGAAGGGCTTCGTCGGCGGCGCCAAGGACGACACCACCGGCCTCACGAGTCTCGGCGCCCGCCAATACGACCCCACTACCGGCCGCTTCATCAGTACAGACCCCCTGCTGAACACTGGCGACCCCCAACAGTGGAACGCCTACGCCTACGCCAACAACGACCCCGTCAACAACGCCGATCCGAACGGCCTCATGTGCGCCCACGGCGCACCCGGCGGCGGAAAGGATGGTCGTTGCGCAGGTGCGCCGCTTGACACCGATGGCGTCGTGGGCGATAACTCCAACAACTGCGCAGTCGCCTCCTGCCAAAAGGGCGCTGCCGAGATGGAAATCGCCGCATTCATCGCAGGCCGCTGGAACACCGACCCCAAGGGCAACTACTACGGGCCGACCCGGCCCACGATAAAGCCAACAGGCGGATTCAAGGAGACCATCGCCGGCATGGGCCGGTCGATTGCCTCAACCATCGATTCGGCACCGAATATAAGCCCCGCATGCTGGATCGAGAACTGTAGCCCCAATCTGGCAGGTAAGTACGACGGCCTCATGTCCAGCATCGGAGTGGACACCAACTCGGACGCCTACAGCGGGGGTGAGACCCTAGCCGACGTCCTGTCGCTTGTCTCCGCCGCCCGCGGTGCTGCAGAAGCCGCCGCTCTGCTCAAGCAGTTTCTCAAGTCCTGCCACAGCTTCCCAGAAGGAACCCTGGTCCTCCTCGGTGACGGAACCACCAAGCGGATCGATGAGCTCGCTGTCGGGGACCTAGTTCTAGCAACAGATCCCCAGACCGGGGAAACAGTCGTTCGCGCGGTTGAGGACACTATTGCGACTCCGAACGACACGGACTTCACCACCATCACCCTCGAGGGCGATGGAAATCAGATAACTGCCACCGACCATCACCCCTTCTGGTCTCCCAGTGCCGGAAGGTGGATCGAAGCCGCCGACCTGAGGTCCGGCATGTCCGTCCTGACCGCCGACGGCAGCGCCCTATCGGTCACAGATGTCCGACACTTCCAGAAGACCCAACCTGCGTACGACCTGACGATCGCCGACCTCCACACGTACTATGTGCTAGCGGGTACCAGGCCGATCCTTGTGCACAACTGTGGTCTGCCACTGGGCTTCGGTGGAAAGGAGGACTACAACCGATTCATCGGAACTATGGGCAAGGGTCTTACCGACGCCTCATATTCAGGTGTGACTGCACAATTCCGTGGAAGTTCGGTAACTGGTGTGGGGTACAAATCTGGCCGCGCGTTCGGAGATCACAGCGACTATGATATAGATCTAATCGGTTCGGATCTCTTCGAGAAGGCGCGGACAGCGGGGGTGACGGTGTACGAGTTTTCGGGTGGAACAAGGTCGGCTGAGCTGACCCGAGAGCAGCTCGAAAACCTAGGGCTTCTGGGGATGAAGGGGCAGCTTGACGCCCTTGCGGGTCGCCCGGTAAACTTCGTTCTATTTCCAAATATGGAGAGCGCAGTTGCGCGAGGTACTGACACCATTCCCGCGCAATTGTGCGGCTGTGGTTAAACTCTTGCATTGATGGAAGGGGATCCCGTGGTGCGACATGCCCTATTTGGCATTCGCGCGTGTTTGCCAAGTGAAGTTGCCGCCATCATTGGCCGACAGTTTGGATGTGCTTTCGAGCAGCGAGAGAGTCACTATACCGGTGACTACTGGACGGCAAAGATTGGATCGGCAGTGGTGAAGATCGCAACCCAGCCCGATTCCTATGGAGATCCAGTGGAAATCAATTTCCCGGCCCATCAGACGCTCATCTATGTGGACGGAGAGCAATCAAATATGCAGATCGAAGGGATCATTGTGGGTGGCCACAGTGTGGAGCGGCTCCGAATAGCTTGACTCGTGAATTCGATAGGGCTTGATGCAAAGGTGCTGCCGGGGCGACTATTCGACCCTGGGAAGATGTAGCGCCGGTGGGGCCTGAGTGATTTAGAGGATAGCTGTACTACGCAGTCGACTATCAAGGTTACGAGTATTTTGTGCAGACGTTCGGCCAGGGATTCCTGGTCGAACGTTTTGCATGTGGTTGTCACAGCGGCCTGGCCCTACGGGTCGTGGGGCAAAGTCTTGCTGTCCCGGATCCTCGTCATCGTGGCAGCCGGGCACGCCGACACCGCCGCGACCAGCGTCCTGCACGACCCCGACCTCGGGCTGGTCGTCGCGGGCGACGTGATCTAGAACGGCGCCCACCTCTACCTCTCCGGGGCTCGTTGGACGGCCTGGGCGCCTGGCGGCAGGCGATCGACCGTGTCGGATCGCTGGACGCCCGCTCCAATGTCGCCGACCACCAGAACTCCGCGCTGGACGACGACGCCACCCGCACCATCGGCGAGACGCGCGAGTACCTCGACGCCGCTGAGGAGGCGGTCTCCGTCCGGTCGAACGCGGCCGACTACTTCACCGCGATGGTCGAGCGCCACCTCGGACACCGCGGACGAACTGTCCTGTGGGCCACCGCCCAGGCCGTGTACGGCATCCGCGCGAACCCCGGCGACGACCCCGTCAGTACATCGCGGGCGGCTGGCTCTAACAATCCTCTGTACCCGCACCCGCCCAGCACCCGGTAGCAACGCGACCAATGCCAGGACTGGCGCCACCGGCGGTCTGCCGAGTCTGGGACCGCTGCGGCCGGGGCGGGCGTTCCGCACCCAACACCCCAGGAAACCTCGATCTCCCATCGACCCCTACCGTCGACCACGGCCTACCAGGCCTCGTCGGCACCCGCCGCCCGCGCGCGACCTCGCCTACGCTCGACCGGTGACCGGCGCGGCGCCGGCCTCGTCGTCGAGCAGGCGCTGGATGACATGGCCGTCCAGAGGCACTGCCGCATCATCAGCTTGCCCAACCCGGCGCACGTCGCGTGGACGGTCCCGGTCGTACCTCCGTGGTCCCCGACCACGACTCGGCATCCAGGTGGCCTGGCTGCCACCTGGCCCGCCCAGGCGACACGCGTTCCGACCTCGTGCTCCACCCGTCGAACAGCGCCAGCACCCGACCCTTGCCGAGCAATCTCGGACTTCAGTGAGAGTGATTGATGGCACGCGACGTCGAGATCAGCAGGCTCCTGGAACTCATGCCCCCGCCTCCGGGGGCCGGCGAGGCCGGTGACTGGGCGGCGGTCGAGTCGGCGTGGGGGTTCCGGTTCCCGAGCGACTACGTCGAGTTCGTGACGCGGTACGGGCAGGGAGAGATCGACCGGTCCCTCGCCGTGATTGCCCCCGACGAGCTGATGCCGCCGGACGCCCCGCAGCCGGGCATGCGCGGTATGACGGAGGAGGCACGATGGCTGTTCGAGGAAGACGGCGAGCCCACCGACGAGGTGCGGTCCGCCGAGCAGATCATCGCGTGGGGAGGATCCTGTACCGGTGACACCCTGGGGTGGCTGACGGTTGGGGACGACCCCGATGAGTGGCCGGTCCTCGTCCTGAGCCGCGATGGCGGTGCGCCGCGGGTCTTCGAGACGGGTGTGGTCGCGTTTCTCCACGGCGTGGTCTCGGGGGAGATCAGCCCGAGTCCCGTCGGCGCCGTCGTCACGTGGGGCGACCGACCGCCCCGCTTCGTCCACTGGCGGGCCGGGTAGCAGCGGGCCCGACGCCTGACGGTCGAGCTGCCGCCGGGGGTGAGGTTCCACTCTCCCTCGGGCAGGTCGAGCGGCAGGAGGTGCCGTGCCGGGTCGCCGTCCGGCCGTTGGGGCCCCGATCTGCGGCCGGACCTGCGTGTCCGCGTCGGGCGGCTCGGAGGACGACCGAGGCCGGCGGCGGGCTACCGGCCGAGGCCCTCGTCCGGGCGGAGCTCCTTGCGGTGGACGGTGGAGCTGTGCCGGACGGCCATGCCCACCCGGAGGTACAGGGCGAGCGCGCCGGTCTGCGAGTGCGTTCCGAGGGTGCAGGTGCGCCGGCCCTCGCGGTGGAAGGCGCGGAAGGTGTGGCGCAGCAGGATGCGGGCGATGCCCCGGCCGCGGTGGTCGGGGTGGACGGCGAGCTGCTCGATGTAGCCCTCGCCGGTGTCGGGGAGGTCCAGGGCGATGGCGGCGCCGATCAGTCGGCCGTCGGCGAGGGCCACCGTGGACATCGCGGGGGCGAAGGCGGGGCGCTCGACGGTGGCCCGGGCCCACTCGGGGTAGCTCCTGCGCCGCTGCTGCCACTCGTCGAAGGCGTCCTCGATCAGCTGGTGCGCGGCGTGCTTGTCGCCGGGGCGGAACGGTCGGACGGTGACGCCGGCGGGCGGTTCGGGCACCGCCGGTTCGTCGGGCATGGCGAACTCCAGCAGCCATTCGGTGACCATCGGCCGGTAGTCGCGGGACCGCAGCAGGGCGACGGCGTGCGGGTCGCCGTCCGGGATCGTCTGGACGATCTGGGCGCCGCCCACCTTGCGGGCCCGGGCCTCGGCCCAGTCCAGGAGGGCGGCGCCCAGGCCGCGGCCCCGGTGGTCGGGGTGGACGTCGATCTCGGAGCGCCGGTCGACCCAGGCTCGGGCGGCGGGGGCTCCCGTCCGGTCGTGGATCAGCAGGGTGTCCAGCTCGGGGACGAGGCCCGGTCGGGCGAGATCGGCGGCGATCCGGCCGGGGTCGGTCTGTGCCCGGCCGTACAGCTCGCGCTCGCAGGCTCCCACCAGGCGGTGGACGGTGTCGACGTCCTCGGCGGTCGTCGGGCGGGCCCGATAGCCCGACGGCAGTGCTGGGTGCGGAACCGGCATGGTGGGCACTCCCCGGGCGGCGACTCGGCACGGCCTGCGGCGGGCACTCAGGCGCGTCTGCTCAACCGGGAGAGTCTGCCCCCGGCCCGGGGTGGGATCAACCGAATTACCCGCCTTCCGCCCGGAGGGGCACCGGGTGCTCCGCTCCTGTTGCTGCCGCCGGGTGATCTTCGCTCCACGGGGTGTCGGGTCGTCACGCCCGAGGGAGCACTACGGCATGCCCAGACCTGCATTCCTTCCGCGACCGGCGGGCGCCCGGGCCCGCGTGGCGCTCGTTCTCGTGCTCGGACTGCTGCCGGCGGCGGTGGTGGTGCCCCGGGCGGTGGCGGAGGTGTCCGGCGGGGGCGGCCGGGCGGCGGCCTTCGCGGTCGCGGCCGCGCGCTACGGGGTGCCGCCGGCCGTGCTGCTCGGTGTCTCCTACCTGGAGAGCCGTTGGGACGCCCACGGCGGCGCGCCCAGCAGGGACGCGGGCTACGGGCCCATGCATCTGACCGACGCCCGCCGGGCGCTGGCAGCCGCGTCCCGCCTGCACCCAGGTGGCGGTGGCGCGGCGGCCGTCGGTCACGGGGAGGAGGCGTCGCCGCCGACCGTACGTCGGACGGCGCCGGCGGGCGCTCCGCCCGCGGGGGCGCAGACCGTCGACGAGGCCGCCCGGCTCACCGGCCTGCCCCCGGAGCTGCTGAGGTCGGACCCGGCGGCCAACATCGCCGGTGGGGCGGCGCTCCTGGCAGCGCATCAGGCGGCACTCGGGGAGGCCCGTACGGGCGATCCCGCCGACTGGTACGGCGCGGTGGCCCGCTACGGCGAGGCGGTGGTCGGGGTCGGGGTCGGGGGCGGGATCGGTGTCGGGGCGGGGAGCGGGGCCGGGGCCCGGGCCGGGGACGACTTGGGTTCGGCGGGGCGGCAGTTCGCCGAGGAGGTGTTCGCGGTGATCGCCGAGGGCCCGTCCCGGGTCACCGACGGTGCGGGCGGCACCGTTCGGCTCCCCGCCGCGAAGATCACCCCCAGACGTGGCGGACGGGAGGTGCGGGGGCACCAGTCCAGGGCCTCGGACGAGGAGCAGGGCCCGGACTGCCCGTCCGACCTCGACTGCGAGTGGCTGCCCGCGCCCTACCGGCAACTCTCCGATCAGCCGGGCGACTTCGGCAACCACGACCTCGCCGACCGGCCGGCCGACCAGCCGATCGACTACATCGTCGTGCACGACACCGAGGAGAGCTGGTCGACCACGCTCAACCTGGTCACCGACCCCGCCTACGCCTCCTGGCACTACACCATCCGCTCCGGCGACGGCCACGTGGCCAACCACCTGAGGGTGAGGGACATCGGTCGGCACGCCGCGAACTGGTACGTCAACGCCAGGTCGGTGGGCATCGAGCACGAGGGCTTCCTCGCCACCGGCCAGTGGTACACCGAGGCCCTGTACCGGAGTTCGGCGAAACTGGTCCGGCACCTCGCGGCCCGGTACGGGGTACCGATCGACCGGGCCCACATCGTCGGGCACGACGGCGTACCCGGCCCGGTGACCGCCTCGGTGCCCACCATGCACTCGGACCCCGGCCCTTACTGGGACTGGGCGCACTACTTCGCGCTGCTGGGCCGGCCCTTCGCGGCCGAGGGCGACGCGGGGACGGCGGGCGTGGTCACCATCGCTCCGGACTTCGAGGCCAACACCGAGCCCTACTCCTGCGAGGGCGAGGGCGAGCGCGCGGGCGCGGGCGCGGACCAAGGCGGCGAGGGTGAGGCGCGGCAACTGTGCCCCGTCCACGGCTCGGCCTCCGTCACCCTGCGCACCGAACCCCGTGACGACGCGGCGCTGCTCACCGACGTCGGCATCCGCCCGACCCCCGGCACCTGGGCGATCCGGGACTCCGCCGCGCGGGTCAGCACCGGCCAGCAGTACGCCGTCGCCGGGCGCAGCGGCGACTGGACGGCCGTCTGGTACCTGGGCCAGAAGGGGTGGTTCCGCAACCCCGCGAGTGCGCCCACCGCTCTCCCGGCCCGGGCCATGACCGTGACCACCAGGCCCGGCCGGGCATCCGTGCCGGTCTACGGCCGCGCCTACCCGGAGGCCGCCGCCTACCCGCCCGAGATCCCCGTACAGCCGCTCTCCCCGCTGCCGTACGAACTGCTCCCGGGCCAGCGCTACACCGCGGGCCCCAGGGTCCTCGGGGAGTACTACTACGCCAGGACCTTCGACCTGGCCTCGCACGCCGTGGTGCGGGGCCGGAAGGCGTACTACCAGGTCCAGTTCGGCCAGCGCTTCATGTTCGTGGACGCCGAGGACGTCCTGCTGGAGTCCGCTCCGCCCGTTCCGGCGGGCGGCTGAGGCCCGCCGGGACGGACCGTGGCGGTAGCGGGCACGCCCGACCGGTTCCCGCCGGCCGCGGGTCGGGTCAGTCCAGGGCGGTCCGCAGCAGGCTCTCCACCTGGCGCCCGGTCCGCTCGGCCGCGCGCTGGCGGACCAGGCCCTCCTTGGCGGCCACCCGCAGGTGGAGCCGGCTGCCGGGGGGCGCCGCCACCAGCACGGCGGTCACGAGCACCGGGTTGAGATTGAGCGATCCGCCCCCGGTGAGCACCCGGAACATCCGTAGTCCGTCCTGGAGTTCGGGCCGCATCGGGCCGACCGGGCGGCCGAGGCCGCGCAGCACGACCTCGGCCTTCGAGACGGCGTCGGCGAACGGCAGGGACAGCCCGATCTCCGCCTCGTGGAGGTGCGTCGGCAGCAGCCGCGCCATCCATTCGGCTCCCCGCCGGCCCGCTCCGGCCAGTGCGCCCAGTGCGGAGGCCAGCACCTCGTTCTCGAACGCCTTGTCGTACTCCATCGCCCGCTCTCCCTCCTGCCCGACCCAGCATCATGCCCTGTGGAAGCGGTGGGCCGTCCGCTGCCCCACGGTCCCTACTCGCCGGGCCCCATGGGCGGGTCGTACTGCGGGGGCAGGGCGACGCGGGGCAGCAGCGGATCGACGAGGGCGAGGGCCGGCTCGCCGAAGACGGCGACGGCCCAGCCGGCCTCGGCCGCGGTGTAGCGGCGGCCGGGGTCGCGCAGCCCGGGATCGAGCTGCTTGTGCCGCTCCTGGGCCTGAAGTTGGACCAGGCGGGCGGCGGCCGTCCGCCGGGGCGCTCGCCGCACGGTCGCGGTCCCGCTCGGGCGGCGCAGCAGGAAGGCGCCGAGGGCGAGCGTCAGCGCGGCCGGGATCCAGGCCTGCAGGACCACCGCGGCGACGGCGACGGGAACGGCCGTCGCCGCGACCACCGGCCCCCACCGGGTCCGTCGGCGGGCCTCGGTCGGGAACTCCTGGTGCGGGCTCAGGTAGAGGCAGGTGAGGGGCGAGTCGTCCAGGCCCGCCGTCAGCTCGCGCACCCCGGGGAGGTCGTGCACGTTGCCGACGTCCCCGGCGCTCTCCACGGCGCGCAGCAACCGCTCCTCCACCGTGCCGCAGCCGGCGGGCAGGGGCAGTCCGGTGGCGGTCAGCCGGGCGCCGTGCGAGCCGCGCGAGCGCACCTGCAGCGCACCGCCCGCCACCAGGGCGCCGGCGGCCGTGGCGAGGGCGCCCGGCTCGCGGCGGTCCGCGATCAGGAACGCGTACAGGACGGATCCGAGCCGGACGTCGGCATCGGACTCGATGCGCGCCGCACGCCACGCGTCCGCCTCGCGCTGCGCCTGTGCCGTGTCCGCCTCCGTCCCGGCGGCGTCCGCCTCGGCGGTGAGGGCCAGCACGAACAGGACCAGGACCCCCGTGAACAGCAGCCACCCGATCATGCCCGTCAGTATGACCGGAAGCGCTCAACCACGCTGGTGATCAAGCAGATCGGGCGCCGCCCCGCCCGTGCGGGGCAGCCGGCGATGTGACGGGAGGTCGTGATCGCCGTCCGAGAGGAACCGAGGACGGCGATCAGAACGGAACCGACAGCCCGGCCTCGCGCAGCCGGGACAGGGCGGCGGACATGCACTGCTGCACGGTTCTGCCGTCGGCACGCAGGCCCTGCGCCAGGGGGCCGCCGCCGGCGGGTGAACGTCCACGCCGGCGCGTTGTCGGCCACCCTCTCGGCGTCCACCGGCGAGCCCATCTGGTCATACGTACGTCTTACTCAAATGTCTTGCACGAGCGTACAAATCCTCGGTAGGGTTCATCCCGTCAAGCCGAACCGCCGAACGAGGGGGATCCCGCCATGAACGACCTGACCGCGACCGACACCGCCACCCGCGCCGAACTCTCCATCGAGGGCCGCCGGTTGTCCTACCTCGACTTCGGCGGTGCGGGCCGCCCGCTGGTCGCGCTGCACGGGCACCTGTCCGAGGGCGCCACCTTCGCCCGCCTCGCCGCGGCGCTCGGCCCCGAATGGCGGCTGATCGCCCCCGACCAGCGCGGCCACGGGGAGTCCGACCGCGCCGCCGACTACTCGCGGGACGGCTACCTCGCCGACGTCCTGGCCCTCCTCGACCACCTGGGGCTGGACCGGGTGGTGCTGCTCGGGCACTCGCTGGGAGCGATCAACGCCTACCAGTTCGCCGCCCGCCACCCCGAGCGCGTCAGCGCACTCGTCAACGCGGAGGGCGCCGCATCGCTCGGACTGGACGGGTCGAATCCCTTCGGGTTCCTGCTGAACCTGCCCTACCGGGCTCCCGACCGGGACGCACTGCTCGCGGGCTTCGGCCCGGCAGCGCCGTACTTCTCCGACCGGCTGCGGCAGGACGCCGACGGCACCTGGCGGCTGCCCTTCCACCCCGAGGACATGTACCGGTCCGAGGACCGGGTACACGGTGACCACTGGGGCGACTGGACGGCCACGACCTGCCCGGCCCTGCTCATCCACGGCACCAGGGGGATCATCCCGCCCGAGCAGCTGGCCGCCATGGTCGAGCGCCGTCCGGGTACGGTGCCGGTGGAGCTGGACGCCGACCACCTCGTCTGCACGGGCGCGCCCGAGGCGTTCGCCGCCGCGGTCGGCGCCTTCCTGGCCACCCTCTGAGCAGCCCCCCGCGGGCCGGCGGCGGAGGGGACGCGGCACCGATCGGTGCAACGCCATGACGCCGGCGCCGCCCCGGCCGTACCGTGCTGTGGGTGCCGTACGTGCCGCACGCGTGGACGTGCCCACGGCGGCGGGGGAGGGGAGCGACGGTGGCGGCTCACGTGTTCAGCCGGGGCAAGGGCCAGGGGCGGGCGCGGCTGGAGTTCCCGAAACCCGAACGCGCCGTGCTGCTCGACGTCCGCAAGCAGCGCGGCGCGCTGATGGACCTCTTCACCGTGCGCCCCACCGGCCGCCGCGGCCACTTCGTCGGACGGTTCGAGGCCGAGGACTCCGCGGCGCTGGTGCTGCTCCCCCGGGACCGCCAGGGGCGGCACCAGAAGCTGTGGGTGGAGACCGAGGGCCACTGGTCGCTGCGGGTGCGCGAGATCCCCACCGCGCGGACCTTCACCCACGAGGTCGGGGGAACGGGCCCGGAGGTGCTGGACTACCGGGGACCGGCCGGGTGGGCGACGATCACCCACCGTGCCACCCGCGAGCGGTTCGTCCTGGCGGCCCACCCCAAGGGCCCCGACCGGGACCGGGTCGTCCTGAAGTCCGTCCCGCACCTGCTGGAGGGCCTCGGGCCGGTACCCGGAACGGACACCGGGGCGGAGCCGACCTGGCAGTACGTCGTCCCGCTGGACGGGCCGACGCTGCTCGCGGTGGAGCAGGGGCAGGACTGGTCGATCAGCGTCACGCCCGTCGACGCGCCCGATCCGCGCTCGCCCGTACGGCGCTGGGTCGGCACCGCGACGACGCTGTTCGAGCGGCCCTCCGCGGACGGCCCCGTCCTGCTCGACTTCCACTACGAGGGGCGGGGGCGCCAGCTGGCCCCCAGCCTGGAGGTGCTGGACGACGACGGGCTGCGGCGCGAGTACCACCCGGGCCTCGGCTTCAGCCCGGACCACCGCTTCCTGCTCGGGGCCGACGAGCGGACGGCGGGCCTGCGCAGCCTGCGGATCCGGGTCGACGGGCCGGACCGGGAGTGGGAACTGCGGCTCACCGACGTCGAGCACGCCCGGCCGCTGCGCTGGGCGGCCGCGGGCAACGGAGCCGAGGTACTGCGCTACGAGGGCCCGCCCGCGGTCCTCTCCGTCGCCCACGTCGGGGAGCACAACGTCGCCGAGGTGACGGGCTGGGGCCCGGGCCGGTACGACTGGCGGCTGAAGACGGGCACGTTCGGCCGCAGCTGCCACGGCGCCCTGATCGGCGCGGGCACAGCGCCCGAGCTGATCCGCGTCCTCGCCTGGGGGCAGTGGCGGCTGCAGGTCACCCCGCTCGACTCCGTGCGCGCCTTCGCCCTGCGGAGGGAGAGCTCGGGGAGCACCCTGGTGCGCTGGAGCGGTCCCGCGGCCGACCTGCGGCTGATCCATCTCGCCGGACACCCGATGCCCATCACCGTCGACGTGCTCTCCGAGGAGCTGCGCAGCGTAGGGCGGCTGACGGCCGAGCCGCCGGCCGCCCCGGCCGACGGGATCCCGGTGCGGCCCGGCGCCCTGCTGGCGCTGTCCGACCCGTACCACGCCGGTTGGGTGCTGGAGGGCCGGTGAGGTGACGCCGATCTGCCCCCCCGCCGAGCCGCGGGCGCCCGCCTCAGCGTTCGACGGCCCCCGCGGCCTCGTCCACGCGTTCGCGCACCCAGGTCAGGAAGCCCCGCACCTCGGCGGCCGGCAGCTCGACCGCCTCGGCCCGCGGGCGCTCGAAACCGGCCAGCGCCGCCTCGACGAGCGCTCTGAAGCCGGGCTCGCCGGCGGCGATCTCCCGGGCCGCCACGCGCTTGGCCGTCCAGCGGCCGGTACGGCAGAACACGACCGACCGGCAGCCGTTGAGGACGCGGTTGTCCGCCAGATGCCCCGTGCCCTCGGTGTGCTCGCGCACGGACGCCCGGACGGCCGCGAGCACGTCGGCCGCCGCCGGGGGCGCGATCACCTCCCGCGCCGGCCGGCCGAACAGGACCACCCCCGCCCGGTGGGCCACGGACCGGTCGATGACGTACCAGAACGCCGGGGCCCGCGCGGGGTCGAAGCTCGCCCGCCCGGGCAGCAGCGGGCCGGTGTTGAGGTCCAGCAGGTACCCGGCCAGGCCCGAGGCCCGGCCGGCGAAGTCGCGGTCGTACACCACCAGCTCCAGCCCGGCGGCGGGGCAGGGCAGCCGAGGGTGGGCGAGCGCCCCGGCCAGCTCGCGCAGCACCGGCCCGGGCACGGACGGTTCCACCACCACGGTCACGTCGACGTCGCTGCGCCCCGGCCGGTAGTCCCCGAGGGCGAGCGAGCCGACCGCCAGGACACTGACCAGATCGGCCCCGCACACCCCGCGGGTACGCCGCACGAGTTCCCGCAGGTACGGACCGACGTGGGCGGGGAGCGGCGGCGGGCCCTCAGCGTCCCGGGTCATGCGGTTCATCCGGTCAGTCTCCACCGTCGCGCGGTACCGGACTGGCGTCCGCCCGCGGGTCGTCGGAGAATCCCACTTGGCCCGGCCCTCCCGGTTCCGGCCGGGATCCGTTCGTGCGCGGCAGGAACCGCGCCCGACCGGCTCGCCCTCCTCCCTACGGCGACGCCCGCCCGTCGGCGACAGACACCGGAGGTGACATGACCGATCCACGAACGGTCCTCGGACAGGCGCGCCAGGGCCCGGTACCGGGCGACTGGAAGGTCTTCACCAAGAGCCGGGGCAGGATCTCCGGCTTCCTCCACGGGACGTCGCACGATCCGGACCCGCTGCTGGTCATCACGCCGTACGGCGCCGTCGAGTACACGGACGAGGGCAAGCCGCTGGCGATCGTGAACTTCCTCGATCTGGCGGGCCTGACGCTGAGAGTGACCGGACAGAGCTTCTCCGACAGTTCCATGGTGACCCTCAACGTCTGGCTCGATCTCGAATACCACGACGGCCGGAAGGAGAAGTGGCGGTCCCGATCCTTTTCGGCGGACATGCAGACGATCCAGACCTTCATCGAGGCCTACGGCGTGCACCGGGCCCTTCGCGGCTCCTAGGGTCCGCCGGACAGGCCCCAGGGAACCCGGCGTACCGGCCAGGGCACCCGGCGTACCGGCGAGGGCACCCCGGCCCCCGGGTACGGGCCCGAGCAGCCGAAACCGCCGCCGGGCGGGCCACCCGGACCATCAGCTGGGACGATGTGACCGGACGGGTGTGAAGGAGCGGACCATGTCCCAGCCGAGCCCCATCGCTGCTCTCGACGAGCAGGGAACGGTCGTTGCCTGGAGCCGTGCGGCCCAGCGCCTCACCGGGCTGTCCGAGGCCGAAGCCCTCGGTCGGCCCGTGTCCGACCTCCTGGCCGCCGCCGGTTCCGGACCCCTGACCGAGGCCCTGAGCGGCGGCCTGACCGTCGGGACCCTGCCCGGCGGCGACCGGCGGCGCTGGGGGGTGTGGCCCCCGGACGGTTCCGCCGTCCGGGCCCGCCCCGCGGTGGACGCCGCCTTCAGCCAGTCCCCGATCGGACTGCACCTGATCGGCGCCGACCTGCGGATCCTGCGCGTCAACCGGGCGGCCTGCGCCATGCGGGGCCTGCCGGAGGACGACATCCTCGGCAGCCCGGTGCGGGAGGTCTTCGCCCGCTACGAACCGGCGTTGGTCGAGCGGGCCGTCCGCGAGGTCCTGACCACCGGCGAGCCCGTCCTCGACCTGCTGGTCCGGGGCACTCCGCCGGCCGACCCGAGCCAGGAGCACGCGTTCGCCATCTCGCTGTTCCGCCTGGAGAACACCGACACCCACACCATGAGCGTGGTGGCGGAGGCGGTCGACGTCACCCCGCGGGAGCGGAACCGTGAGCGCCTCGCACTGCTCCACCGCGCCCACGAACACATCGGGCACAGCCTGGACGCCGCCCGCTGCGCACGCGAACTGGTCGAGGTCGCGGTGCCCGAACTGGCCGGCGCCGCGTTCGTCGCGCTCTTCGACTCCGCCGTGCAGCCCGCGGACGCCGCCGGCCTGCCCGGCCTGCGCTGCGTGGCCGCCATCGGGGCCGGCGAGGACACGCCCGCGGTGGGCGCCGCCCTCGACCCCGAGCAGTTCGCCCCGGCCCTGACCGACCGCGTCCCGCACGTCGACCGCCCGGTCGCCGGCGACCGGGTGCTCACCGTGCCGCTCCTGGTCCGGGACGCCCTGCTGGGCGTGGTCCGCCTCCGGCACCTGCACCCGCGGCGTCCCTTCGACGAGGCCGGTGTCCGGCTGGTGGCCGACATCGCCGCGTACACCGCCCTGTGCATCGACAACGCGCAGCACTACGAACGCGCCCACGCCACGGCCCTCGCCCTGCACGGCAGCGACCCCGGCTCGCTGCCCGCGGGCCGCGGCGCGGTCGAGACCGCGCAGCGCTACCTCCCGACCGGTCAGGGCGCGGGAGCCTGGTTCGACATCATCCCGCTCTCGGGCGCGCGGGTGGCGCTCACGGTCGGCCAGGTGCACGGCGGCGGGCCGGAGGCCACCGCGGTGATGGGCCAGCTGCGCTCCGCCATCCACGCGCTCGCCGGCCTCGACCTCGACCCGCACGACCTGCTCGCCCGCCTGCACGACACCACCCGCCGGCTGGCGGCCGAACGCCAGGCCGTCGGGGACCCGCGCAAGCTGACCGCCACCTGCGCCTACGCCGTCCACGACCCCGTCGCGCAGCGCTGCACCGTCGCCCGCGCCGGCCGGCAGAGCCTGGTCCTCCTGCTGCCCGACGGCACCTGGAACGACCGCCCGCTTCCGGAGACCTCCCCCCTGGGCGAGGACGGCCCGCCCTTCGCCGCCGAAGAGTTCCCCTTCCCGCCCGACAGCACGATCGTCCTGCTGTCCGGCCCCGATCCGGCCGACCCCGGCACCCTGCGGCAGCTGCGCGCCGACCTGTCGGACCGGCCGGCGGCGGCGCGGGACGTCCTCGACCGGCTGCCCGCCGACCAGGCCGCCGTCCTCCTCGCCCGCACCCGCGCGCTCGACCCCGCGGACGTGGCGACCTGGGACATCGACCCCGAACTCACCGCCGTGGCCGCCGCGCGCCGCCTCGCCATCGGACAACTCGCCCACTGGGGCCTGAAGGAGCTGGAGTTCGCCGCGGAGCTGACCGTCAGCGAGCTCGTCACCAACGCCATCCGCCACGGCACGCCCCCGATCCGGCTGCGCCTCGTCCGCAATCCCACCGCCCGCACGCTGACCTGCGAGATCTCCGACGCGAGCCCGGCCGCGCCGCACCTGCGCCATGCCCGCGCGGGCGACGAGGGCGGGCGGGGCCTGTTCATCTCCGGGGAGCTGTCCGACAGCTGGGGCGTGCGCTGGTCGGCGGAGGGCAAGACGGTCTGGACCGAGACCGAGTTCGGGGCGTAGCGGCCGGCTCGGCCGGGGGTGTGCGGCCGGGAGCCGGGGTAGGGGTTGCTGCGGGGCGGCGGGTGTCGGTCAGGGGGTGGCCGGGGCCGTCCCGGGTGTGCGGTGCAGCCGCCAGACCTGGTCCTCGCCCGTCTCGGCCGGGGCGCCCCACTCGGCGGGGCGGCGGAGGTGTTCGGTGAAGCCGAGCCTGGCCGGGACGGCGCCGCTGGCGAGGTTCGCCGGGTCGTGGATGATCTCCACGAAGTCGACGCCGTGGAGGCGGAAGGCCTGCTCGGTGAGCGCGCGGGCGGTCCGGGTGGCCACACCCCGGCCGGTGGCGGCGGGGTGCAGCCAGTAGCCGATCTCACGGCCGCCGGCCTCGGTGTCAGCCCGCCGGAACAGCCCGCAGGCGCCGACGATCGCGCCGTCGAGGACGATCGCGTAGGTGAACTCGTCCCCGCTCGCCCAGAGCTCCGGGCGGCGGGCCAGGAACTCGGTGGTGCTGGCGAGGCTGTGCTCGGAAACCCAGTGCATCCAGGGGCGCAGGTGCTCCAACGACTCCTCGATGACCCGGAAGAGCTCCGGGAGGTCCGTCTCGGGGTCGAAGCGGCGCAACGTGAGGCCGCCGTCCAGTTCGATCACCTGCTGCGGGAGGTCCATGACAGGAGGATCGGGCTCGGCGGCCCCGGCGGGCAAAGGGTTTTCCGAGTACGGACGGCTTGGCGGCGCGGCCCTGCGTGCTACCTTGCTTTACATGGTAGAAGGTTATGCAAGCATCCCGGGGGCGGACGGCCGGGTGGCGAGCCAGCTCCGCAAGGGGGTGCTGGAGTACTGCGTGCTGGCGCTGCTGCGGGACGGCCCCCGTTACGGGGTCGAACTGCTGGCGGAGCTCGCCCGGGTCGAGGTGATGGCCACCAGTCAGGGCACCATCTACCCGCTGCTCTCGCGGCTGAGGCGGACCGGGCTCGCCGACACCCACCTGAGGGAGTCCGAGAGCGGGCCGCCGCGCAGGTACTACACGCTGACCGACGCCGGCCGGAGCGCGCTGGAGGAGTTCACCACCAGCTGGCCCTCCTTCCGCGACGCCGTCGACCACTTCCTCGCCCCTGGAGAGACACCGTGAACGACACCCTCGCCCACCCCCTCGTCCGGTCCTACCTGTCCTCCGTCGCGGAGCTGACCGCGGCCCTGCCCGACGACCGCCGCCAGGAGCTGCTGGCGGACCTCCGGGAGCACATCGAGGTGGCCCTGGCGGACTCCGGCGCCACCGAGCAGGAGAGCGTCCGTCAGGTCCTGGGCCGGCTGGGAGCGCCGGGGGAGATCGCGGCGGCGGCCCTGGCGGAGGAGGCCGACAGCCCCCCGGCGCCGGAGAGCGGCGGGAGCACCGCGGTCACGCTCGGTCTGATCGTCCTCGCCCTCCCCGCCGCCCTCGTCCCCGGGATCGGACTGCTGCTCGCGCCGGTCGCGGCCGTTGCCGCACTCGTACGGCTCTGGAACTCCGCCCAGTGGTCGCGGAGCGAGAAGCGGCAGGCGACGCTGCTGACGCTCGCACCCGTCGTCACCGCCCCCGCGCTCGCGGCCGTCCTCTCCCTCGCGCTCGGCGGGCTGACCCCGGCGGTCCTGCTGGCCGCCCTCCTGCTGTCCGCCGCCCTGCCGGCGGTCGCCGCGGTGCGGCTCGGCCGGTCGGCCGGACGGCTCCGGCGGCGGGTCGGGCACGGCTCGTAGCACGTCGGCTCGTCGGAGCGGCAGCCCTCGCCCGAACCACCCGCGACACCCCGCCCCGCCAGCCCCACACCACCGGCCACCGACCCGGACGGGTACGAGGCCGTGCCGGTCGCCGTGGCGCACGAATGCCGGTGCCCGGTACCGCCCACCCCCGGAGCGGGTGGGCGGTACCGGGCTGGGCCGCCGCTCCTACACGGAGGCGGTCAGGTTCCACTTCTGGTTGGCACCACCGTTGCAGTCCCAGATGTCGAGTCGGGTGCCGTTGGTGGTGTCGGAGGCGGGGAGGTCGAGGCAGCGGCCGGAGTTGGGGTTCACCAGCGTGCCGTTGACGGCCTGCCACTGCTGGGCGCCCGACCCGTTGCAGTCCCAGAGCTGGACCAGGGTGCCGTTGGCGGTGCCCGACGAGGTGACGTCCAGGCACTTGCCGAGGACCTGAAGGGCCCCGTCGGTCGGCGTCCAGGCCTGGGCGCCGCTGCCGTTGCAGTCCCACAGGACGATCGCGTTGCCGGAGGTGGTGGACGAGGTGTAGTCGTCCAGGCACTTCCCGGCGTTCAGGCCCGAGGTGATCGGCCCGGCCTGGGTGCCCGGCGCGGCGGGACCGGAGGCGTAGGCCTCCAGTTCGTAGATCCGGGTGGCCGTGTTGCCGCCGGTGTTGGACGGAGTCGAGACCACCACCCGGACGTAGCGTGCGGTGCGCGCCGCGAACGGGGTGTAGGTGCGGCTGGAACGGGAGTTGGTGACGGTGGCGGCGGTGGTCCAGTTGGTGCCGTCGGTACTGGTCTGGATCTGGAAGGCGCCGGTGTTCCAGGCGGTGTTCTCGCCGCCGAGCCCGGCGTGCTTGACGACCACCGAGGCGACCGTCTGTGCGGACCCCAGGTCGACCTGGAGCGAGGGGCTCGCCGTCAGCGAGCACCACTTGCTGTTGTTCCTGAGGGTGGAGTCGACCGCCTTGTCACTCGACTCCGCCGCGGCGCAGGGGGTCGAGGCAGTGGTCGCCCTGCCCTGGGCGAGGTTGGTGCCGAGCTCCGGGGCGGCGGGTACGGGCGTCGCGCCGTCCTGGAAGGAGGGCGGTACGTCCGCGGCGCCGGTGCCCCAACTCGTGCTCGGTGCGGCGCCCATGGTGAAGTCCAGGGTGGCGCCGGCCGCGACGTCGGGGTAGCGCAGGTAGTTGTGGCTGGTGGCCGTCCCGTTGACCTTCAGCCCCTGGACGTAGGAGCCGCTGCCGGTGGAGTTGATGGTGATGTTCCCGCCCGGACGCTGGATCAGGACGGAGGGGAAGGACGGGCCGTGCACGGCCAGGGTGTCCGCGCCGGGCGTGGAGGGGTAGAGGCCGAGGGCCGCCCAGACGTACCAGGCCGAGGTGGCGCCCAGGTCGTCGTTGCCGGGCAGTCCGCCGGCGCCGGTGGTGAAGGACTCGGTCATCACCTTGCGGACCGCGGTGGAGGCGCCGGCGGGGTTGCGGGCGTAGTTGTAGGCCCACGGCACGCCGTGCTCGGGTTCGTTGCCGATGTAGTAGTAGGGCAGGCTCTGGCCGGCGTTGACCTGGGTGAAGTGGTGGTCGAGCCGTTGTACTGCGGTCTGCCGGCCGCCCATGTCGTTGATCAGGTCGGCGAAGTCGTAGGGGACCATCCAGGTGTACTGGGCGGCGTTGCCCTCGGTGAAGTCGGCCTGCGCGGCGGGGTCGAGCGGCCACTTCCAGCTGCCGTCGGAGTTGCGCGGCTGGGTGTAGCCCGACTCGGGGCTGAAGGTGTTGCGCCACCACTGCGCCCGGGTCATGTAGGTGGAGTAGTCAGCGGTGTTACCGAGGGCCTTGGCGAACTGGGCGACGGCGAAGTCGGAGGCCGAGTACTCCAGCGAGTCCGAGGGGGCGCCGGGCAGGTAGTGCAGGGCGGTGTAGGTGCCTTGGTTGCCGCGGATCGGCGAGCCCTGGGCGGTGCCGCCCTCGGAGGCCTTCTTCATCAGGGTCAGTGCGGCCGCGGTGTCGAATCCCCGTGCCCCGAAGGCGTACATGCTGCCGACGATGATGGGCCCGGGGTCGCCGGTCATCACGAAGTCCTCGTTGGTCTGCTGCGACCATTTGGGCAGCAGGCCGCCCTGTTGGCCGTCCAGGACCATCGACTTGGCGATGTCGGAGGCCTCGGTGGGGGCGATGAGTGCGATCAGCGCCGCCCAGGAGCGGTAGATGTCCCAACCGGAGTAGTTCTGGTAGACCGGCCGGGCGGAGTTGTGCACCGCGCCGTCGAAGCCCCGGTAGTCGCCGTTGACGTCACTGGCGATGTTGGGGCTCTGGAAGACGTGGTACAGGGAGGTGTAGAACTTCTTGAGGTCGGTGGCGGAGCCGCCGGTGACCCGGGCCCGGTCGAGGATCTGGTTCCAGGAGGTGTCGGCCGCGGAGCGGACGGCGGCGAAGTCCCAGCCGTTGTTCTCGGCGACGAGGTCGGCCTGGGCGTTGGCGATGCTCACGTAGCTCAGGGCCACCTTGAACTGCACCGTCTGGGAGCCGGTGGTGTCGAAGGTGACGTAGGCGCCGGTGTTGGTGCCGGAGGTGCTGGCCGAGCCGGCGCTGACCGTGCCGCCGGCCCAGGTGCCGAAGCTGGTGGGGGCGCGGTCGAAGCGGATGTCGAAGTAGATCTGGTAGGTCTTGGAGGAGCCGCAGAAGCCGCCGGCGGTGACGCTGCCGGTCACCTCCGAACCGTTCACCTTGACCGAGCCGCTGCGGTTGCCGGTGGCGCTGCGGCTGGTGTTGATCAGCAGCTGCGAGGCGGCCTGGGACGGGTAGGTGAGGCGGCCCATGCCGGTACGGGTGGTGGCGGTCAGCTCGACGTCGGTGGCGTACCGGTCGAGCCGGTTCTTGTAGAAGCCGGGCGAGGCGGACTCGTTGGACTTGGTGTAACCCGAGGCGTAGCCGGTCCAGTTGGTGCCGGGCGAGGCGCCGAGGGCGCCGGTCACCGGCAGCAGCGGCAGGTCCTCGTTGTTGGGACAGCCGGCCCCGTCGAAGTGGGTGAGGCTGAAGTCCTCGATCGAGGTGTCGGAGTTGCGGTAGCCGGACGGCGAGGCGGTCGGCGTGTCGGGGCTGAACTGCACCCCGCCGAAGGGCACCACGGCTCCCGGGTAGGTGGAGCCGCCCGCGCCGCCGCCGACGGGGTTCGGCGCGTTGCTGTCGTCGGTGCCGATGAACGGGTCGACGTACTGGGTGAGGTTGGGTGCCGCGGCGTGGGCCGGGGCCGTGGCGAGTCCGCCGGCGCCGAAGGCGGCCAGCAGGACGCTGCTGACCACCGCGGCGGCGCGGGACCTGAGGACGGTTGAGAGCACGGGGGACCACCTTCGAGTGGAGACGGACCGCCGCGGGGATCAGCGGCAAGACGCCTCAGGGGTACGGTCATTGCTCCGGACGGGATGGGAACGTTATCAAGCGAGACGCAATTGTTCCGACGTGGCGAATCACTCGTCAAGACCATGACACAACATCAACTGCCAGCTATTTGGGCGAGTTGATGGGTCACTGGATCGTTGCGCGACTATTGACAGGCCGTCGTCCGCAGCAGCAGACTCCCGGTCACTTGCGTGAACGTTACCAAGACGGGTGCGGAGGCCGGCCTGATGACAGAACCCCTTCTGGAAGCCCGGAAGTTGAGCAAGCGCTACGGGCGGGTGCACGCCCTCCAGGGTGCCGACTTCACCGTGTACCCCGGTGAGGTGGTCGCGCTGATCGGCGACAACGGCGCCGGAAAGAGCACGCTGGTCAAGACCCTGTCCGGCACCGTCGGGCCGGACGGCGGGCAGATCCTGGTGGACGGCGTGCCCGTCGAACTGGGCAGCCCGCTCGACGCCAGGCGCCACGGGGTGGAGACCGTCTACCAGGACCTCGCGCTCGCACCGGACCTGGACGCGGCGGCCAACCTGCACCTGGGCCGGGAGCTGTACCGGCCCGGACTCCTCGGCCGGCTCGGCATCCTGGACCGCGCGGCGATGCGCCGTTCGGCCGTCACCGCCTTCGCCGAACTCGGCGTCGACCTGCGGGATGTGGGCGTACCGGTGGCGTCCCTGTCCGGCGGGCAGCGGCAGTCGGTCGCGGTCGCCCGCGCGGTGGCCTTCGCCAACCGCGTCATCTTCATGGACGAACCGACCGCCGCACTCGGCGTGGTCCAGCGCGGCCGGGTGCTGGAGACCATCAGGCGGGTCCGCGACCGGGGGATCTCCGTGGTGCTCATCAGCCACAACATGCCCGAGGTGCTCTCGGTGGCGGACCGGGTCGAAGTCCTGCGGCTGGGGCGGCGGGTGGCGGTCTTCGAGGCCGCGCACACCTCGGTGGAGGAACTCGTCGGGGCGATGACCGGCGCGCTCGACCCGGCGCCCGCGCCACCCGACCCTGCAACACCCGGCACCGGAGCACCCGACCCTGGAGCACCAGGCTCCGCTGAACCCGGCTCCGCTGAACCAGGCTCCTCGGTGGGGACGTCCGCGCAGCCCACCCCCGGAAAGGACGGTGCCGTGTGAGCACGCACGTACCCCGCGAGGTCGACCGGGCCGCCGCGCCCACCCCGCCGCGGCCCGGGCGCGCCGTACCCGGCTGGGTGCGCCGGATCGCCGCGCTGAACGAGACCTGGACCTTCGGCGTCCTGGCCCTGCTCGTCGCGTTCTTCACCGCGGCCCGCCCGGACACCTTCCTGACCCGCTACGACATCACCCAGATCGCCACCAACGCGGCCATCTACCTGGTGCTCGGCGTCGGCATGACCTTCGTGATCATCGTCGCCGGCATCGACCTGTCCGTGGGCTCCGTCCTGGTGCTGTCCGCCGTGCTGTCCGCCGAGTACACCATCCACCACGGCGGCGCGGAGTCCGGCTGGGGCACCATCGCGGTGTCCACCCTGATCGCCCTGGTCACCGGAGTGCTCTGGGGCGCCCTGCAGGGCTGGCTGGTGGCGAAGGCGAAGGTGCCGCCGCTGATCGTCACCCTCGGCGGTTTCGGCGCGGCCCTGGGCATCGCACAGATCATCACCGGTGGCCAGGACCCGACCGGCGCCGTCTCCGGCGAACTCCAGCACCGCGTCGGCTTCGGCAAGCTCTTCGGCCAGATCCCCTGGCTGGTGGTCATCGCGTTCGCCACCACCGTCGTCTTCGGCCTGATCCTCGCCTTCACCCGGTTCGGCCGCTACACCTACGCCATCGGCTCCAACCCGGAGGCCGCCCGCCGGGTCGGCATCGACGTGGACCGCCACCTGGTCAAGATCTACGCCCTGACCGGCCTACTCTCCGGACTCGGCAGCGTCATGTGGCTCGCCTACTTCGGCACCACCTCGATCGCCGGGCACTCCACCGACAACCTGAAGGTCATCACCGCCGTCGTGCTCGGCGGAGCCAGCCTGTTCGGCGGGCGCGGCAGCGTACTCGGCACGGTCATCGGCGTCTTCATCCCGGCGGTGCTCACCACCGGGCTGATCATCATGGACGTCCAACAGTACTGGCAGGACGTCGCGATCGGCGTCGTCCTGGTCGCAGCGGTCTACCTGGACCAGTTCCGCAGACGTGGCCGCGAACGCGGCTGAACCAACCCTCCCACCGCCCCCTCCCCGGGACCTCCCAGGACCCACCCCAGGACCCACCCAGTCCCCATCCCGTCCCCATCCCGGGAACCCTCCCAGGAACCCTCCCGCAGAAGGAAGTTCACCATGCTCGAATCCAGCGGAGCCAGAACCCTCGCCCGCGGCTGCGCCGTCCTCGCCCTGGTGGTGGCCGGCACCGCCGGCTGCGGCAGTGGCGGCGGCAGCGGCCCGGCCACCTCCAAGACCACCACGCTGAAGCTCATCACCGGGGTGAAGAGCGACCCGTTCTACATCACCATGGCCTGCGCCGCGCAGGAGCAGGCCAAGAAGCGGGGAGTGAAGCTCACCGTCGACGGCTCGGCGCAGTGGGACGTCGCCGTGCAGCGGCCCATCGTCGACTCGGTCGCCGCCACCCGCCCCGACGGCCTGCTGATCTCCCCCGTGGACACCGCGGCCCTCACCCCGTCCCTGACACAGCTGCAGGGCGCCGGCACCAAGGTCGTCCTGGTCGACACCACCGTCAGCGACAACTCCGTCGGCGTCTCCAGGATCTCCTCCGACAACGAGGCCGGTGGCCGCACCGCGGCAAAGGCCTTGGCCGAACTGATGGGTGACAAGGGCTCGGCGATCGTGATCAGCGTCAAGCCCGGCGTGTCCACCACCGACGCCCGGATCAAGGGCTTCACCGAGGAGATGAAGGCCAACCACCCCGCCATCACCCTGCTCCCCGTCCTCTACGACAACGACCTGCCCGCCACCGCCGCCTCCCAGATCCAGGCCACCCTGGCCGCCCACCCCG